>CAMWMK010000202.1 GCA_947175295.1 uncultured Porphyromonadaceae bacterium | reverse complement strand
GCAGCGTGCTCCATACGCTCTATGAGAAATCCACCATCGAGATCGGCGACCACGTTTCGGTGGGCCACAATGTGGTGCTCCACGGCTGCAAGGTGGAAGACTACGCGCTCATCGGCATGGGCGCCGTAGTGATGGACAATGCGGTGGTAGGCGAAGGCGCCATCGTGGCCGCAGGCTCGGTGGTGCTCAGCAACACCAAGATCGGCAAGCATGAGCTCTGGGCCGGATGTCCGGCGAAATTCGTCAAGATGGTGGAGCCGGAGAAGGCGAAGGAGATGAACGTCAAGATCGCTACGAACTATCACATGTATTCCAAGTGGTATGGACCACAAGACTGACCTCCGGATACTGAGTCTGCTCTCCCAGTCGTTTCCCAACGTGCAGGCGGCCAGCACCGAGATCATCAATCTCGAGGCCATCCTCAACCTGCCCAAGGGCACGGAGCATTTCGTAGCCGACCTCCATGGAGAGAACGAGGCATTCTCCCATATACTGCGCAACGCCTCGGGCAACATCCGCCGAAAGGTGACGGAGATATTCGGCACTTCGCTGCGCGAGCAGGACATCCGCAACCTCTGCACTCTCATCTACTATCCGGAGAGCAAGCTCGAATACACCAAGGCGGATGAGACCGATATGGAGAATTTCTATAATGTCACACTCCATCAGCTCATCCAGGTGCTGCAGTCGGTATCGTCGAAATACACCCGCTCGCGCGTGCGGAAGGCGCTTCCCAAGGAGTATGCCTACATCATCGAGGAGCTCCTTCATGAATCTCCTACCGACTACGACAAGGAGGCCTATTTCCGCCGCATCATCGAGACCATCATCTCCACCGGCCAGGCCGACTACTTCATCATCGCGCTCTGCAACGTGATCCAGCGCCTGAGCATCGACCAGCTGCATATCCTCGGCGATATCTTCGACCGCGGTCCGGGAGCCCATCTGATCATGGACACGCTCTGCGCCTATGAGAGGTTTGACATCCAGTGGGGCAACCACGACGCCCTCTGGATGGGGGCGGCGGCGGGCAACGACTGCTGCATCGCCAATGTGCTCCGCCTCTCGCTGCGCTACGGCAATATGGCAACGCTCGAAGACGGCTACGGCATCAACCTCGTGCCGCTGGCTACATTCGCGCTCGAGACCTACAGCGACGACCCCTGCGCGGAATTCATGCCCAATATCCTCGACAAGGAGCATATGCCCGACGAGAAGTCGATACAGCTGTGGGCGAAGATGCACAAGGCCATCAGCATCATCCAGTTCAAGCTCGAGGGGCAGATGATAGCCCGCAGGCCGGAATGGAAGATGGACGAGCGCCGCCTGCTCCATCAGCTCAACCCGGAGAAGGGAGTCATCACTCTCGACGGAAAGGAGTATGAGCTGAAAGACTCCCACTTCCCCACCCTCTCGGCCGACGACCCGTATGCGCTTACGGAGGAAGAGGCGTCGCTCGTGGAGAAACTCCACCATTCGTTTATGGTGAGCGATAAGCTGGGGCGCCATGTGCAGTGCCTTCTCTCCCACGGCTGCATGTATGCCATCTACAACTCCAACCTTCTCTTCCACGCCTCCATGCCTCTCAACGAAGACGGCAGCCTGAAGGAAGTGGAGCTGAACGGCGAGAAATACAAGGGGCGCGAGCTCATGCACCGGGTAGGGATGATGATGCGCGCGGCCTTCAACGACGACACAGCTCCGAAGCTGAAGCAGTTCGCTACTGACTATTACTGGTATCTCTGGTGCGGGCCCGACTCGCCGCTCTTCGACAAGTCGAAGATGGCCACTTTCGAGCGCTACTTCATCAAGGACGCATCTACCCACACCGAGGAGAAAGGCAACTACTACAAGCTGCGCAACGACGAGACGGTGATCGACGGCATCCTCGATGCGTTCGGAGTGGAGGGAGAGCACCGTCATATCATCAACGGCCACGTGCCGGTGAGGGCGGCGAAGGGCGAGAGTCCGATGCGCGCCAACGGCAAGCTGCTCGTGATCGACGGAGGTTTCGCCAAGGCCTATCATGCCACTACCGGCATTGCCGGATATACGCTCGTATATCACAGCCGCGGGCTGGAGCTGGTGCAGCACGAACCGTTTGAATCGGCCGAAAAGGCTGTGAAGGAAGGCACCGACATCCTTGGCTCCAAGCAGATAGTGGAGCTTTCGGCGAAGCGTCTGCGCGTACGCGACACCGACAAGGGAGCGGAGCTGCAGGGCCAGATCAACGAACTGCGCGACCTTCTCTACGCCTTCCGCCACGGACTGGTGAAGGAGAGGCACTTGCTGTAAGTAT
Source organism: uncultured Porphyromonadaceae bacterium (assembly GCA_947175295.1). Lineage (GTDB taxonomy): Bacteria > Bacteroidota > Bacteroidia > Bacteroidales > Muribaculaceae > Lepagella. The sequence continues at coordinate 279 of CAMWMK010000202.1, read as the reverse complement.
CGGCGCTGCGCGCAATATCGGATTCGAAGTATCGGATTCGCAGTTTCGGCGCTACGCGCAGTATGAAGTATCCTATAAATATATGGTCAGGAGCCTGCGGTGATTGCCGCAGGCTCCTTCATTGTCATATCGACCTAATCGTTGCATGCAAAAGAAGAGGGGCGCTTTGTAATAGAGGGCGGTCCCCGCCCGTCAGCGCGCGTGTAAGGTAACTTTTTTTTCAGAAAAAAATTTGCAGTTTCAATATATTATCACTACCTTTGCAGTCGAAAATCCTAT
>CAMWMK010000201.1 GCA_947175295.1 uncultured Porphyromonadaceae bacterium | reverse complement strand
GTATTCAGCCTCATCTTCGGTCAGAAACTGAATCGAATAGAGGGTACATTTCCTATTATAGTTTAGTCTTATAAGTTCTGCTTCACTCATAATCAAGATGTTTTGTACTTTATAAACGCAAAGTTACGGAAAATGTTTTACTTTTGAGTAAACAAATGGCAATTATTTGATTTGTTCTGTCTGAAATCTTAGCAAAGCTAATCCTATCGACTATTTTTTTTCTCCCTAAGGATAAGGAGATTAACGAAATAAATTTGTAATATTTGATTAGTCCTTCTGCCACGGACTACGACGCTGCCTTGTTTGTTTTGTGCTGTCCTGACTCTCAATGTAAATATAGTCCCGGCTCCGTAAAGAGTCGGGACTATGTGATATGTCAAATAATCAGCCTATTAAGGTATTGATGTCATTCTCAACTGTCGAGATGGTGCCGATATTGAATTTTTCCTTAAGCACTTTCAAGACATCCGGCGTGAAGAAGGCCGGCAGAGTCGGTCCGGTGTGGATATTCTGAACCCCGAGGGATAGGAGGGCCAACAGCACGATTACTGCCTTCTGCTCATACCATGCGATGTTGTAGACAATAGGCAGATCATTTACACTCTCTACCTTGAAGGCATCCTTAAGTGCCAACGCGATTCTCACAAGCGAATACGAGTCGTTGCACTGGCCGGCATCAAGCACGCGCGGCACACCCTCAATGTCACCCAATGGGAGCTTGTTATAGCGGTACTTCGCGCATCCTGCTGTCAGGATAACGCAATCCTCCGGCAGCGCCTTTGCGAAATCAGTGTAATAGCTTCGTGAGGCCATACGTCCGTCGCATCCTGCCATTACTACAAACTTGCGTATCTTGCCTCTCTGGATAAGATCGACAATCTTAGGAGCAAGTTCTATCACCTGATGATGCGCAAAACCACCGACGATCTCGCCATGCTCAATCTCGGTAGGCGCAGGACAAGTCTTGGCTTTTTCAATCACCGCCGAAAAGTCGTGACGTCCTTCGGCATCAGCCTCAATATGTGTCGTGCCCGGCATATTGACTACGCCGAGTGTGTAGACGCGGTCCATATATGTGGTCTTGGGGCGTGGAGGCACTATGCAGTTGGATGTGAAGACGAAGCATCCATTGAATGTCTCGAACTCGTCGATCTGCTTCCACCATGCGTTGCCGTAGTTGCCCGCGAAATGCGGATATTTCTTGAAGAAAGGGTAGTACTGTCCCGGAAGCATCTCCGAATGGGTATAGACATCCACTCCGGTTCCTGCTGTCTGTTCGAGGAGTTCTTCAAGGTCATGCAGGTCATGCCCCGAAATAAGGATACCCGGATTTTTACGCACGCCGATGTTCACTTTCGTAATTTCAGGATTACCGTAAGTGCCGGTATTCGCGGCATCAAGCTGAGCCATTGCCTTGACTCCCCCTTCACCCATATAGAGGACTACTTTGAACAGTTCATCTACCGTGATGTCCTGTCGGCTTACTTCCTTAAGGGTCTTTTCAATATATGCGTAGACATCGTCATCCTCATATTTGAGGTTGGCTGCATGGCGTGTATAGGCCGCAGCGCCTTTGGCTCCATATATTGCAAGCTGCTTCAGTCCTCGCTTGTCTGCGTCTGGCTCAGCGAGCACACCGGTTACCGATTCGAGTTTCTCATAATCTTCCGGTTCCGCTTCAAAAGTGACTTCAGGAGCATCAGGAATGTTGATGCCCAGCTCCTCACACTTGGCTTTTAGCTCACGCTTCATCTGGAATGCACGGCGGATAAAACCGTCAAGCGAAGGATTGTCGAAGTTGGCGTTGGTGATAGTGGTGAAAAGAGCGTCTATTACCTGATGGCTTGCATCTCTTTGGGCTGCGCCATGGCTACGGAGAAGGTCGTTAAGGATAGCTACTCCGCGCGTAGCGTAAAGCAACAGATCCATTCTGCCTGATGTCTCGGGCAATTTGCCGCAGACACCCCTTAGGGTACATCCAGTTCCTTTCGCTGTTTCCTGACACTGGTAACAGAACATTGAGGCTTGATTTTCCATGTTTTTCGGATTTTAAGGTTTTTCAGTTTTTATATTTTATGGTTGTTTTGACTGTGCCTTCATTTCTATCAACGAATAAAAAATTCTTTGGTTCATTATAGTCAAGACACAATAAATTTGTGCATTTCAGGTTCTTGTTATGCGATATGCCGTTATTCGTCGGACCGTAGGGACGCACGGCTCGTGCATCCGCGAAAAAATAATGGTGGTTTTGCAAGTGGATTGCGGAAAAATGTTTAACTTTGCAGAAAAAAATGTGTCATGGATAGATCTGTTGAAGAGACTATACTTATGGATAAGGCGATAAAGCCGACTGCCAACCGTATTCTTGTAGTAAGGGAGTTGCTTAAGGCATCGCACCCCATCAGCCTTGGCGACTTGGAGGAACTGCTGGAGTATTCGATGGATAAATCGAGTATCTTCAGGGTTCTCGAACTTTTTTCCGAGAAGGAACTGACACATGTGATTGAGGATGGTTCCCGCTCGCTCAAATATGAACTATGCCATGGCGAACACCACCATTCTCCTGCCGACCAGCATGC
>CAMWMK010000200.1 GCA_947175295.1 uncultured Porphyromonadaceae bacterium | reverse complement strand
GCCGGGATTTTCACAAACTCCGGCCACAGTGTGATTTTTTAGATATTGCAACTACTTTCACAAGCAAAAGCAACACTTACTCAACCACTAACTTACAAATTATATCACTATTACTTAAAAAGCTTTAGACTTGCTTGTCAAGAGAAATAAAAATGCTATGCCAATTATTTCAAACCAAACTCTTTCCTCTCTTGACGATGCAAAATTAATACATTATTTCCAATCCTGCAAGAATTTCAACGTAAAAATTATCCATTCCGACTATTTTTATCAATATTGCTCCAATTTGACCAATCTGCCTTTTCTTACCACTCCACCCTTTCTATGAGCATACCGGAAGAAACAGCCTGCGCCTTGACCGGAGGAAAACACAGAATTAGATAAAAACGTAGGTCTGTTTATGGGAATCTACGGATTTTTTTGCTATATTTGCATTATAATAGTAAAGACCATGGAAAAGATCGAAAAGGAAAGACTCGATGCATTGCGCAGGGCAATGGCCGAGCATGACATAGACTGCTGCATCATCAACAGCACAGACCCTCACCAGAGCGAGATTCCGGCAGCCCACTGGCGCGGTCGGGAATGGCTGACCGGATTCAAATCTGAAAACGGCACCAACGGAATCGCCGTAGTCACCAAAGACCATGCCTACGTCTGGACCGACAACCGCTTCTTCATCCAAGCCCGCCAGCAGCTCGAGGGAACAGGATTCGAGATGATGCCGATGGACGGTCCTGACGCCGTAGACATGACCGCGTGGATATGCGACAACATGCCAGCCGGACATACCGTCGGACTCGACGGCATGACATTCAGCGTAGCCGACATAAAGAATCTGAAGGATGCATTGGACGCAAACGGCATAATCCTCCGCACTGACTTCCCGCAGTTCGACTGCTTCTGGACGGAGCGTCCGTCACGCCCGCTGAATACCCTCTTCATCCACGATGAAGACATCGTAGGAGAGACCGTGGAGTCTAAGATAGGCAGGGTGATGGAGCAGGTGGAGCATTCGGAGGCCGACGCCATCCTGATGTCGGCGCTCGACGACATAGCGTGGACCACCAACCTCCGCACGGCCGGTGACGTCTCATACAGCCCGGTATTCGTAAGCTACCTCTATCTTGACTCCGACGGCCGACGCGTGCTCTTCATCGACGCAGAGAAACTCAATGAGCAGGTGATGAAGTTCCTCTCCTCTTATAATATAGAGGTGCGCCCATACGAGAGCGTAGTTGAGTTCGTATCAAAGCTGCCTAAGGAGACCCGTCTGCTTATCGACCCACAGCTGACCGCAGCGGAAATAGCCGGCAATATCGGCTGCATGGCGGTTTTCGGCGGAGAGGGTGTAGCAAAACTTAAAAGCGTGAAAAACGAAACCATGCTCCGCCACTGGCACACAGCCATGGAAAAAGATGGAGTGGCGCTCGTGAGGCTGTTCAAGTGGATCGACGAGGAGTTTCCGAAAGGGCAGCTTACGGAGATGGGAATCGCGCGCAAGCTTAGAGAATGCCGTCTGGCCGACCCCGATTGCGTGGATGAGAGTTTCGCCGCGATCGTAGGTTGGAACGCTCACGGTGCCATCGTGCACTACGAACCAAGCGACGACACCGACATTCCCGTGACCGGACAGGGTCTCCTACTCATCGACAGCGGCGGACAGTACCGCCAGGGCACCACCGACATCACGCGCACAATCGCCTTAGGCGGCGAACCTACCGACGAACAGAAACACGACTTCACCCTCGTGCTCAAAGGCATGATAGCCCTTGCGCGCGCCACATTCCCCAAAGGGACACGCGGAGCGCAGCTCGACATCCTTGCCCGCCAGTATCTCTGGAACGAAGGAAAGGCCTACTACCACGGCACCGGTCATGGAGTGGGATTCTTCATCAACTGCCACGAGGGTCCGGCCCAGATACGCATGAACGACGTTCCCGCGCCGCTGGAACCGGGTATGGTGATGAGCGACGAACCGGGGCTCTACATAGAGGGCCGATACGGCATACGCTGCGAGAACATGCTCGCCGTAGAGCACTGGAAGACTACGGATTTCGGCGACTTCTACCGATTCCGCAATCTCACCCTCTTCCCATTCGACCGAAAGCTCATAGAGTATGACATCCTGACTTCAGAAGAGAAGCGGTGGCTGAGGGAATACAATCTCGATATCATCCGCAGCCTCTCCCCCCTTCTATCGGAAGAGGAACGGAAATGGCTTACATCCAAGATCAATAACTAAATGCATAATGCACAATGCATAATGCATAATTCATGATACATCATGATAATTCATGATAAATCAATAACAAAACGAATAAACAAAAATAAAAAAAACTCCAAAATATGGCAATAATTCAGGAAGTGAGGGGATTCACCCCCGTGATTGGCAAGGACTGTTTCCTTGCCGCAAACGCAGTAGTGGTAGGCGATGTGATCATCGGCGACGAGTGCAGCATTTGGTTTGGCGCGGTGCTCCGCGGCGATGTCAACTCCATCCGCGTAGGCAATGGCGTCAACATCCAGGACGGCAGCGTGCTCCATACGCTCTATGAGAAATCCACCATCGAGATCGGCGACCACGT
>CAMWMK010000199.1 GCA_947175295.1 uncultured Porphyromonadaceae bacterium | reverse complement strand
TATGAATTATGAATGAAATTTTGCGTAAGTGGGGAATTATGATTAAATTTGCATAAAAATATAACTTTTACATCTTTTTTCACCATATGGAATCAGAAAAGACAGCTGCGACAGCAGAACAGAATAGCAATCTCCGCCCCGACGGAAGCAAGAAAGTGGTGCTGAGCGGTATCCGCTCCACCGGCAACCTCCATCTCGGCAACTACTATGGCGCTCTCCAGAAATTCGTCAGGATGCAGGACGATTTCGACAGCCGCTATTTCATAGCCGACCTTCACGCCCTGACCACCAACCCCGACCCGAAGGCCCTCCACGAAAGCGTGAAGCAGATACTTGCGGAATACCTTGCCGCAGGTCTCGACCCGGAAAAGAACATACTTTATGTGCAGAGCGACATACCGGAGATTTCGGAGATGTATCTGCTCATGAACATGCATGTAGGCATCGGCGAACTTATGCGCACCGCATCCTTCAAAGACAAGGCACGCAAGGCACTCGGCATCAACTCCGACGGCGACGAGATTGAAAAGGAAATCATCGGAAACCAAGGCAACAACGCCCGCGTCAACGCCGGTCTCCTCACCTACCCCACCCTCATGGCAGTGGACATCCTCATCCACCACGCCGACTACGTGCCCGTAGGCAAGGACCAGGAGCAGCACCTTGAGCTTACTCGCCGTTTCGGCCGCCGCTTCAACTCCTTCTATGGAGTGGACTACTTCAAGGAGCCTGTAAACTTCAACTTCGGAGGCGAGGCCATCAAAGTGCCCGGACTTGACGGCAGCGGCAAAATGGGCAAGAGCGAGGGCAACTGCATATATCTGATCGACGATGAGAAGACGCTCCGCAAGAAAGTGATGCGAGCAGTGACTGACGCCGGACCCACAGAACCGAACTCGCCCGTATCGCAGCCTGTAGAAAACCTCTTCACGCTTATGGACCTCGTAAGCGGAAAGGATACTACCGACCATTTCCGTCAGGCATACGCCGACTGCAGCATCCGCTACGGCGACCTTAAGAAGCAGCTGGCCGAAGACCTCCTGAAAGTCACACTTCCTATCCGCCAGCGTATCCTCGACATCCGCGACAACGACGAGTATCTGTCGAAGATCGTGAAGGACGGTGCGGAGCGCGCACGCGCTTATGCATCGCAGACACTTAAGGACGTACGCGAGATAATGGGCATACGCAAGATATGAGACTTCACTGCATAACCGGCATGTTGCTGACAATGCTGGTGATGATTATCGGCGGTTGCAACCGCGGTCGTAGCGACGACCGCGCTGCAATCGCTGTCAGTTTCGAGCCTCAGGCGTGGATGCTGAAGCAAATAGCAGGAGATGACTACGACATAGTGACCCTGCTTCCTGCCGGAAGCGACCCTGAGACGTATCAGCCCTCGATAAGCACCATGAAGGAGCTCGGAAAGGCAGAGGCCTACTTCACGTTCGGTACGGACGGATTTGAGAAAACACTGGCTTCCGGCATTTCATCGAATTTTCCGGAGCTGAAAGTGGTGGACTGTACGGAAGGTGTCGATAAGATCACCGGCACTCACGGCCATCACCACGACGACGGCCATCATCACGACGAAGAGGAGTTTGATCCGCATATCCTATCGTCGATTAAAAACAGCATCACCATCGCCGACAATATGACCGGATATCTGGCTCTGATACATCCTGAGAGAGCTGACAAATACAGGGAATCGGGCGAAAAGTTAAAAAACCGTCTTAAGGCCATCGATGATTCAATCTCCGGCATGCACATCTCGGGAAAAAGCTTCGCCATGAAGCATCCTTCGCTTTCGTATTTCGCGCGCGATTACGAACTGAGCCAGATAGCGCTTCAAGCCGACGGCAAGGAAGCCTCTCCTCTTCAGCTGCGCCGACAGATGGAAGCGATGAAGGATTCAGGCACGAAGGTCTTCATCATGGAGAAGGAACATGCTTCGCCCGGCGATGAGGAGACTGCCAAGCAGCTTGGGCTCAAGACTATTGAAGTGTCGCTCAATTCAGCCGACTGGATTGACGACTTAATGAAGACCGCAGATGAAATTAATCGGAATTGAGGACATAACAGTAAGGTTTGACGGCAAGACAATCCTCGACCATGTCTCGCTGGGCGTGGACAAAGGGGATTTTATGGCCATCACCGGACCCAACGGCGGAGGGAAAACCACCCTTCTCCGGGTGATGCTGCGTCTGCTGAAACCATCGTCCGGAAGAGTGGTCTATTACCATGAGGGAGCGGAGACGAAACGTCTGCGCATCGGTTATCTTCCTCAGAAAAGCAATATAGATACGCGGTTTCCAATCACTGTAGGCGAGGCAATCAAGTCGGGACAGATCAAAGGACTTCTGAGCCGACGGACACTGAAAGATGAGGAGGATTTCGACAGAGTAGTAGCGCTATGCGGAGTCGGAGACTATCTGGACCGAACAGTAGGAGTGCTTTCGGGTGGACAGCTACAGAGGACACTGCTTGCACGCGCGCTCGTGTCAAATCCGGAAGTGATAGTGCTCGACGAACCGCTCAGCTATGTCGATAAGACCTTTGAGCGGCAGATCTACTCCATGATGGAGGAATTGGCCAAGGAGCATACGATAGTGCTTGTGAGCCATGAGATGTCGGTGATCTCCGGCATGGCCAACCGGCATATCATCGTAGACCGCGGCATCCATGAATGCACCTCCCATCATCATTCCTTCACTGAGTGTGATGACTGATATTTGAATT
>CAMWMK010000198.1 GCA_947175295.1 uncultured Porphyromonadaceae bacterium | reverse complement strand
GTGGTCAACGACAACCAGATGAGCATCGCCGAAAACCACGGCGGCATATACGCCGACCTCCGGCTTCTCCGCAACACCAATGGCGAGGGAGAACCCAATCTCTTCCGCTCCATGGGCTATGCCTACCGCTATGTGAAACATGGCAATGACCTGAACAGCCTTATCGAGATGTTCAAATCGGTGAAAGACATCGACTACCCCGTAGTGGTACACATCAACACCGAAAAAGGCATGGGCCTGAAGGTGGCGGAGCAGGACAAGGAGACGTTCCACTATTCCGGTCCGTTCGACCCTAAGACCGGAGCTCCCCTGCATCCCGAAACTCCCGAAGAGGAAGCCGCTGACTACAGCGAGGTCTTCGCTAAGAAGATGCTCTCCATGATGAAGGAGAATGAAAAGGTGGTGACCATCACGGCCGGCACTCCGGGTGTTCTCGGATTCGACAAGGGCCGCCGTCAGGAGGCCGGAAAACAGTTTGTCGATGTCGGCATCGCCGAGCAGGCTGCCGTAGACGTGGCCAGCGGACTTGCCAAAGGTGGCGCGCGTCCGGTGGTGGGATTCGTCAGCAGTTTCCTTCAGAGGGCCTACGACCAGTTCAGCCAGGACATCGCGCTCAACAGGCAGGCCGCCACATTCGTGGTCTTCTATGGCTCGATGTTCGGCATGAACGATGAGACCCACCTCGGATTCTTCGACATCGCGCTGCTCTCCAACATCCCCGGCCTTCTCTATCTCGCTCCTACATGCAAGGAGGAGTTTGAGGCGATGCTCGACTGGTCGGTAGGCCAGGACAAGCTTCCGGCCATCGTGCGTCTTCCCGGTGCCAAGGCCGTGTCGAATAAGGAAATCAAGCTGCTTGCCGACTATTCAAAGCCTGAATATGATATAGTGCGCCGTGGAGAGAAAGTCGCTTTGATCGGCGCAGGGTCGATGTTCTCCTACATGTCTCTGGCAGCCGACATGCTTGCCGAGCAGGGAGTCAACGCCACCCTCATCAACCCGCGTGAGCTCTCCACGCTCGACACCGCAACGCTCGACACTCTGAAGGACTACAGCGTGGTGATTACGGCTGAAGACGGCATCATCGACGGCGGCTACGGACAGAAGGTAGCCTCCTACCTCGGCGAGGCACCCGTGAAGGTAATCAACCTCGGCCTCCCGAAGAAGTTCCTCAACCGCTACGACTACGCCGCCCTCCAGAAGGAATGCGGCCTCACTCCCGGTCAGATAGCGGCCAAAGCCCTTCAGGAACTTTCTAAGTAGGAATGCACAATGCACAATGCATAATTATCAGACTCTGGAAGTCAGACGATACAGCTTTACGGCATTGTATATTTAATTTGATCAACTGATTGATCATTAATCTTAAACACCGTGTCAGGAATAGGATTCTCATACCGCAAATATATAGCCGTCATCGCGTTGCAGATAGTGCTCGTGATGACGGTTCTCGACGTGACTGTGGTCAATGTGGCTCTTCCTATTCTGGCTGAGAAGTTCAGCATAAGCAATTCCTCCGCAGTATGGATTGTCACCATCTATCAGCTGGTGATTACCATGCTGCTCCTTCCGGTAAGCTCCATCGGCGACCTATACAGCTATAAGCGGACGTTCCTTACGGGAGTAGTCATCTTCACCCTATCCTCCGCCGCCTGCGCCGCGTCGCAGAATTTCACGATGCTTGTCGCGGCGCGAGCCATACAGGGCATAGGCGCGGCATGCGTGATGGGAGTCAACGTGGCCCTCGTCAGGCTTATCTATCCGAGGGAAATTCTCGGGCGGGGCATGGCGCTCAATGCCATGTGCATAGCCATAGCCACTGCCGCCGGACCTACGATTGCAGGCGCGATACTCTCCGTAGCGCCATGGCACTGGCTCTTCCTCATCAACGTACCCCTCGGTATCCTGGCGTTCTTCATGGGTTGGAAACTGCTGCCTGAGAATCCTCCCGCCGACCACAAACCTAAGTTCGACTGGCAAAGCGCCATTGAGAACATGATAGTCTTCGGACTGATCTTCTACGCCTTGGGAAATTTCTCAAGAAAGGGTGATATCGTACTGAGTGCCGTGCTTCTCACTGTCGGACTCATAGTGGGCTTCTTCTACCTGAAGCGCCAGTTCGGGCATGAGCAACCCCTGCTGCCCGTCGATCTCTTCCGCAATTCCATGTATACCATGAGCATTGCCACTTCGGTATGCTCGTTTATGGCGCAGAACATAGCCATGATCGCCCTGCCGTTTCTCTATCTCAACGGTTATCATTTCTCGGCGATCAACACCGGTCTGCTGATGACGCCGTGGCCGTTGGCTACGATGATAGTCTCTCCGATAGCCGCGCGATATGTTGAGAAGCACAATCCGGGAGCGACGGCCGCATTGGGCATGGCTGTCTTCATCGTAGGCGTGTTACTGCTCCTCTACACAGGCGGTAATCCTTCGGAATGGAACATCGCCTGGCGTATGGCTATATGTGGCATTGGCTTCGGAATGTTCCAGACACCCAACAATATCGTCATGGTAATGGCAACCCCTGTCAACCGTTCGGGTGGTGCCGGAGGCATGCAGAGCACAGCCCGTCTTGTAGGCCAGACGTTGGGAGCCACTATAGTCAGTACGGTCTTCGCGCTCTTCGCCAAAGAGACGACCTCTATCACCGTCTGCCTCCACATAGCCATCGCCTTGGCCCTATGCGCCGGCATCTTCAGCTACACACGCACCCTCGGCCACCGCTCCGAACTCCACATGT
>CAMWMK010000197.1 GCA_947175295.1 uncultured Porphyromonadaceae bacterium | reverse complement strand
CCCTCCTTTCCCCATCCCTCATCCCCCATAACTCTTCTCAAGAATGCCCCTCAGATGCCCGTCAGCTCCACCGAAATCCGCCATCTCCTCCGTTCCCTGGTCCCCGATGCCGCCTCTCCATCCTTACCCCTTCCTCCATCCGTCCTCTCCTACATCCGCACCCACTCCCTCTACACCGCCCAATCCTAATCCTCTCGTTCCCGTCGCCACATAAAAACAGCAATCGCCGCCAAACCGGCGGCGATCACTCCAATTATAATATATTCTACCATACTAAATATTTCATACTGCGCGAAGCGCCAATACTTAAATTCACCTCTCCGCCCTCATAGGATTATTAAGGAAATCCTCATATGAAAGTCGTATACCGTCCGCAAGCTCCGTCCTATACGTCCATCCCAGTCCGGTAGCCTTGCTTACGTCGAGCAGCTTCCTCGGAGTGCCGTTCGGGCGCGTCGTGTCCCACAGTATCTTCCCTTCGTAACCTACGATAGAGGCCACCAACTCCGTCAGTTCCTTGATGGTCAGCTCCTTCCCCGTACCGGCATTCACCGTCTCGTTGCCCGAATAGTTGTTCATCAGGAACGCGCAGAGGTTCGCCAGGTCGTCGACGTAGAGGAACTCGCGGAGCGGCGAGCCGTCGCCCCAGCACGTCACCTCCGTCAGCCCCGCCTCCTTCGCCTCGTGGAAGCGGCGGATGAGCGCCGGAAGCACATGCGAATGCTCAGGATGGTAGTTGTCGTTGGGCCCGTAGAGGTTTGTCGGCATCACCGAGATGTAGTCCGTGCCGTACTGGCGGTTGAGGTACTCGCAGTATTTCAGGCCGCTTATCTTGGCCAGCGCGTACGCCTCGTTGGTCTTCTCCAGCTCCGACGTCAGCAGGCACGACTCCGGCATCGGCTGAGGCGCCATGCGCGGATAGATGCACGAGCTCCCGAGGAACTCCAGCTTCCTGCATCCGTTGCGCCACGCAGCGTTGATCACGTTCATCTCCAGCATCATGTTGTCATACATGAAGTCGGCCAGATGCTCCGAGTTCGCTATGATGCCGCCTACCTTCGCCGCCGCGAGGAAGACGTATTCCGGTTTCTCAGCCTCGAAGAAATCGTTCACGGCCTGCTGGTTGATGAGGTCCAGTTCCGCATGCGTCCGGGTTATGATATTGGTATACCCCTGTCTCCTGAGTTCTCTCACGATAGCGGAACCCACCATACCGCGGTGTCCCGCCACATATATCTTAGAATCTTTATCCATAAAATTTCATTAGTCAAAAAATGGGACTGCGGTTTCTGACCGCCGCGTGCCGTCCGATCCCATACCGCCCCCGCACCCATACTGGCGAAGCGCCGATACTGCGGCTCTGCCGCCGATACTTTATACTTAAAACCTCAGTCCCTCCGCCGAATCCTTACGGGTATTGCGAACTCCGGAATGGTCTCCACCACCAACAGCAGATTCCCGCCCCCTCCGGCTCCAAGCATCTTCCAAGCTAAGGCGTGGGGTCTGACCCTGTCTATGTGTTCCTGCACCCCCGGCTGCATCATGGCCGGAAACATCGCTGTCTGCGCCTCGAAGGAGTCGCGGAAGGCTTCGGCGAAGGCCGGGAGGTCTTTCGCGAGGATTGCGTCCCAGCACCGTGCGGCCGCCTCCGTCAGGTCCCGTACCTTCTCCGGCGTGATGTCCTTGCCCTCCACCACCGAGCAGCCCGGGCGGCGCGGAAACATCGGCACCACGCAGACATGGCCCTCGAGCCATGAGAGCACATCCTCGTCATGGACCGTCTCGATGCGCTCCGGCCAGTAATGGCCGTCGTAGTAATGGCGCGACAGACCCGAGATGCAGATTCCGATCGCGTCCTGCGCCCCCGACACGTGTCCCTCGTTCTCGGGATCGTTCTCGAAGCAGAAGAGCATGCGTGCCAGCATCTCCTCGTTGTAGGCCGGCAGCTCGATGGGCCATATCTTCTTCGCCGCGTTCCGCGTAGAGGTCGACATGCCGCCGCGCTCCATGAACTCATATGTCGGCTCTATTGAAGCAGTGATCGCCCAACCCGCCCCGTGCTCCGAGACATACGGCTGGTCGATCCACGTCCCCGCGATGTCTATCCGGTAAGGAAGCTTGCTTCGCGGTATCGGCGCTTCGCGCAGTATCGGCTCCGCAGTATCGGTGCCGATACTCAGATACTTAATCCCCCTCTCTGCACAGGCCTGACGTTTCAAGTCGTTGCCTCCGTCATAGTTCACCACGAGAATATCGGGCTGAAGGCGGTCCAGCTCGGCGAGGAAATCGAGTATTCCGGAACCGCTGTTGATGAAGGCGTCCTTGACATACCGAACCGCCTTCACCATATAGAGCCGCTCCTGCTCCGAACAGACAGGTTGCCGTCCCTTCAGCTCCCTGAAAGTGCTGTCGGAGCCGACACCCACATATAGGTCGCCATACCGTGCCGCCTCCTTCAGGAACGACACCTGCCCCGAATTCAGCAGATCAAAGAATCCGGTTACAAAGACCCTCCTTGAAGAAGTATTTTCTGAATCCATTATAGAAAATGATATGAATAAAATACTGTGCGAAGCACCGATACTCCAAAGCCGATACTTATATACTTAAAGAGTCTCCCATACTGCGGCTCCGCCGCCGATACTGCGCGCAGCGCCGATACTTATATACTTATTTTACGATTCCCTTTTCGAGATATTCCTCCAGGTTGAGCTTCACCTGCTCGCCGGCGCGTTCCACCGCCACTTTCGCCATGTCGGCGTCCACCATCAGGTTGACGAGCTGCTCGAAGCTTGTCTTCT
>CAMWMK010000196.1 GCA_947175295.1 uncultured Porphyromonadaceae bacterium | reverse complement strand
CTGCCATCCTCACGGATGACAAGCTGAATGCGGATGTAGCATATCCATATGGGCGCCTACCGTTGCTCTATCCTTGACACCTAAATGAATTTTGCGAGAATTCCTGAACGTCAAGAATCAGCGTGGATAAACGCTTTCAAATATGTTGTCAGGAGACGCTTTTCAGCATCTCCCGGCAGTCCCGTCCCGCTTTACCCCAGACCAGGGCTTCCGCAGTGCGGTCTGCAGGGGCAAAGTTACAAACATTTTTTTGATTTGGCAAATGATTTTTTGATTTTTTTGTATGGTGGGGGCGCTGAGGAGGTGGGAGAGATCGAGCTGGTCTGTTCTGGTATGTGAGTTTGTCTGGAAACCCGACAATGTATCTCGAAAGATTATAGTTGCGCGAAATCTATATAAAAATCATAGATTTCGCGCAACTATGATCCAATAATATTTGGATTATATCCCAATAATCCTTACCCGTATGGTATGATCAGGAAAACAATACTATTGTGCTTTTTCGACTTGAAACCCATTCAGAATTATTCAAGAAATAAAAAAATGCAAGGGACGTGTGGAGACCAGGGGACTGTGCTTACTACATTGAAAAAAGCTGGAATCCTCACCAAAGGATTCCAGCTTTTGATTTGGTTAAGATGCGCGTCTGGTCTGCACGGGGAGGTTGGAAACCTCCCTTCCATTCACTATGTCGGCTCGGGGTCGGATGGAAGCCGCCGTTCCATTGCTACGCAGTCTCAGGCATTCTTTAATTGATCATTGATAATTCATCATTTATCATCGGCTACCAGCCGTACGGCATAGACCTTGGCGTGGTTGGTCTGGATGTTCATGTTCTCGTTGTCGGGGGTGAAGGTCAGGGTTAGGGTGTGCTGGCCGGCGGTTAGATTTACGGGGACGGAGTTACTCCAGCCGAGATCTGCCCAGTTACCGCTTCCACGCTGAGGCATCACTACGAGGCCTTCCTTCCGCCCGTCGACGGTCAGGGTGCGGATGGCACATTTATTCTCTGTATTGACGGGGCCGTTGCCGTTGGCATACCTGACGGATACGAAGTATTCGCCGGGAGCGGTGACATTGACGGGAACGGTCAGCGTGGTGGTCTTGTCGATATCCTTGCCCTTCGCGTCAACCTCGATTACCTGCTGCTTACGCGTAGAACGGGGTTCCGATGCAAAACCCTCTGTGCCGTCGCCGGCCACACCAATCACTTGGTACTCGCCCGGAGCCTTGGCATCGAACGTAGTGGCGTGCGTACGGGCTACTTCCTTACCGTCCTTCAGAACTATATACTCACCGATGTATTCAATCGGATTCCATGTCAGGACGTCGTCTTCAAGCCATGCGATGGGAGTCAACGGAGCGTTCTTCTGAGCCTGATGGTTCACCTTCATGGCGGGAATCTCATTATCGGCCATTACAATCTCGATGTTCATCTTGCCTTTGGCCTTGTTGACGGCGATGAAGGGCTTCTGCTCCTTACCGTTTAACTTGAAGCTCTTTATCTCATTGCCGTAGCCACTGACGGTGATGTTGAGGTCGGCGTCGCGGTATTTGAAACCGTCGAGAGTACGTGTTCCGGTGAGAGCCTTCGGCACGAAGGGATGGAACGCGAGTCCATCCTTCTGGAAGTCGATTCCGAAAAGCACCTTATGGGTAAGGGCGATATTGCCGCTGAGACACCAGAGCATGTTGGAGGAATTCAGCTCGGTGGCGATATCGCCGTTCTCGATATTGAAATTCTCCTTGTTAGTGGCGAAGAGAGCGGCAGGACGGAATACGCTTCCTATTGCCTCCATCACGCCTTCCTCGTTTCCGACCTTGGCATTGGCAAGACCCCACCACGCTCCTACCCATGGCCAAAGCGACTTATTGTGGTAGGAAGGAATGTCGGCGATGGAGGGATAGAATATCGTCGCACCGAAAGGAGTGGTCGGATTATTCTCGGTGATTGAGACGGCACGCTGCTCCGGAGCTACATCCCACATGATGGCCAATGACTCCCCGAGGGTTTCGGCGCGGGGATTCGTGATAAGGTTGTCGCGTCCGTATAGATACATGGCGTAGTAACCTTTGTCGTCCATCCAGAGATGGTCGTTGATGGCCTTAGCTATCTTCTCCGACTCGGCGAAGGCTTCGGCAGCCTCCTTTTTGTGGCCGAGGATTTCGGCAGCCTCGCCGAGCACCTTCCATGCCTCTGCATGCACTACGGAAGTGGAGAGGGTCTCAGTGTTGTAGATATCGGCACACTGCATCCAACGTGGATGGCTCTGCTCGCGCCAGTCGATGAAGGAGGTCTCACCCTTCACGAGTCCGGTCTCCGTGTTGTAGAAGGCCTCGCGGTCGGTCTCGAGCGAGCGCTTCATGATCGGATAGATGTATTCGAGCCATTTGCGGTCGCCGGTCACCTTGTAAACCTCCCAAGCCGCGACGCACCAGATTTCGCGGTCGGTCGATACGGGCCATGCGCCGCCGCTGCCCGTATCCTGAATGATTCGGCCGAGCGGATCCACCTTCTTCATGAGGGAGATCATGGATGCCTCCGGCTGCATATATGCCATGGAGAGGAGTATCGAGTAGCTGACGTCGCGTGTCCACACTCCGGCCCATTCCTTGCCGGTGCGGAGGGTGGTGTCAGGTTCTACCGCGTTGACCATCTCGTCGAGGCCCATATTGTAGATAGCCTCGTGCAGGCGGTTTGGCGTAGTCAGTTTAGGATATGAGCTGATATCGTTCTTCAGTTTCCACTGCCTGTCGATGCCCATATAGTAGCCGGGCTGAGCACTATATGTAGATACTATCTCGGTAGCGGAGGGAGCGGTAGCCATGTAGACTCCCTGCGTGATGGTGTCGCCGTGCCA
>CAMWMK010000195.1 GCA_947175295.1 uncultured Porphyromonadaceae bacterium | reverse complement strand
AATAAACCAGAACAAATGGAAGTAATCACCGAAATCATCGGCAACATACACAAGCCCGAATGGGCCGAGAAAATCAAGGGTATGCACGTGGAGACTATCTTCGTCGACCAGTGGACGGCCCAGAAGAGCCGTTTCCTCGTCACCTCCGACCACGGCCATGAATACCCCATCGCCCTGCAGCGCGGATCGCGCGTAGCCGACGGCGACATCGTATACTTCGACCCCGAGAACAACAACGCGGCAATCCTGCGCCTCGACCTCAGCAACGTGCTCGTGATCGACCTCAGCGGCCTTGAAGGCAAAGACCCTCTCGACATAATGCGCATATCGGTGGAGCTCGGCCACGCCATCGGCAACCAGCACTGGCCCGCAGTGGTGAAGGGTGCGAAGGTATACGTGCCCCTCACCGTCGACAAAAAGGTAATGCTCAGCGTAATGGAGACCCACCATATCGAAGGCATCACTTTCGATTTCCAGCCGGGCACCGACGTGATCCCCTATCTCGCGCCCCACGAAGTGCGCCGCCTCTTCGGAGGAGCATCCCACGAAAGCCATTCACACGTACATTGATTATGAAAACAGCCCATCTTCTCCAGATGACCGACTCCACCTTCCCGGTGGGCACGTTCTCCTTCTCCAACGGCCTTGAGACGGCCTCGCATATGGGTATCGTGCACGATGCCGATTCGCTTGAGCAGTATACACGCTCGGTGGCCCGGCAGGGCGCTTTCTCCGACGGCGTGGCGGCCCTCATCGCCTACCGCGCCACTCTGGCCGGCAGTCTGGAGAAAGTGGAACTCATCGACAGCCAGCTGATGCTCTTCAAGATGAACGACGAAGCACGCATGATGCTCCAGCGCATGGGTAAGAAACTCGCCGAACTCGGCGTGAAGCTATTTCCCGACTGCGACATCATGGCACACTGGCTCGCCGACATAAAGGAAGGCAAGACTCCGGGCACCTACCCCATAGCCCAGGGCATCTCCTTCGCCGCGGCCGGCCTCAGCGAGGAAGACCTCTTCGCTTCCCACCAGTATGGAGTGATCAACATGGTGCTAAGCGCCGCACTGCGCTGCGTGCGCGTCTCGCACTATGACACGCAGCTCATCCTCCAGCGCCTCTGCGCCGAATCAGACGCACTCTTCGAGGAGGCCAGAGACATGACCTTCGACGACATGAATTCCTTCGTGCCGGAGATGGACATCTTCGCCTCCCTCCATGAGAAAGGCAACATGCGAATGTTCATGAATTAAGCCAGCATAAAGTAAAAAACGCAAAACGCAATATGTCAACCTGCAGAATAGGAATCGGCGGCCCCGTAGGATCGGGAAAGACCGCCATCATAGAAGCCATCACCCCCCGCCTCCTTGAGCGCGGGATGAAGACACTCATCATAACCAACGACATCGTCACCACCGAAGACGCCAAGCACGTACGCAAGACCCTCAAGGGCATCCTTATGGAAGACCGCATCATCGGCGTAGAGACCGGCGCATGCCCCCATACCGCAGTGCGCGAAGACCCTTCGATGAACATCGCAGCCGTGGAGGAGATGGAGGAGAAGTTTCCCGACGCCGACATCGTGCTCATCGAGTCGGGCGGAGACAACCTCACGCTGACTTTCTCTCCGGCCCTCGTAGACTTCTTCATCTATGTGATCGACGTAGCGGCAGGCGACAAGATCCCCCGCAAGGACGGCCCCGGCATCTCCCAGAGCGATATCCTCGTGATCAACAAGACCGACCTCGCTCCCTACGTGCACGCTTCGCTCGAAGTTATGGACCACGACAGCCGCCTCATGCGTCCCGGCAAACCTTTCGTATTCACCAACGCCATGACAGGTGAAGGCATCGACGACCTGGTCGACCTCATCTTCAAGATGGCTCTTTTCGATAAAAAGTAACTCTCAAAATGGCCTTCCCCGAAACATACGAATACACCGACAAAGAGATTGTGAGCTTCGACCATGCCAAGGAAATGAAGCCCTACCTCAACATTCCACGCGCCATGTATGTAGGCGCTCCAGGCAAACACGGATACCTCCGTCTCGGTTTCGAACTCGATGCCGAGGGGAAATCCATAATGCGCGACCTCGACCGCAGGGCACCCCTCATCGTGCAGCAGGAACTCTACTTCGACGAGGAGCTGCCGGGCATGCCCTGCGTCTACATCCTCTCCTCAGGAGGTCCTAACATCGACGGCGACCGCTACCGCCAGATCTTCACCCTGAAGAAAGACTCGATGGCGTTCATCTCTACCGGAGCGGCCACGAAGCTCGCCAAGATGCAGGACAATTACTCCGGACTCCTACAGACCATACAGCTCGACGAGGGAGCCTATCTGGAATACCTCCCCGAGCCTATCATACCCCACGCCCACACGCGCTTCATCAGCGACACGCAGCTCGTGGTGCACCCCACGGCTACTGCGTTCTACTCCGAGATCTACATGGGGGGACGCAAATACTACGGCGACGGAGAGCTCTTCCAGTTTGACATCCTTTCGGTATGCTCCCACGGCGAGCGCCCCGACGGCACACAGCTCTTCCGCGAGAAATTCATCATCGACCCCAAGACGGAGCATATCCGCGACATCGGCATAATGCACGGCTTCGATATATTCGCCAATGTGCTCGTGATGACTCCGGAGGAGAACATACAGCCCATCTACGACGCAGTGGAGGCCTTCTACGACCCGAAGGAGCGTCTGGCCGCAGGCATCACCCACCTGCCCAACGGCGCGGGACTCCTCTTCAAGGTGCTCGGCATGGAGACGGGACCGGTGAAGAAGACAGTGCGCGAATTCTGCTCAAAAGTGCGCCAGCAGGTCAAGGGGCATCCGCTGCCCCCGGAGTTTCCCTGGCGCT
>CAMWMK010000194.1 GCA_947175295.1 uncultured Porphyromonadaceae bacterium | reverse complement strand
AGGGGGGATCAGACGTTGAAGCGGAAGTGCATGATGTCGCCGTCCTGGACGACGTATTCCTTGCCTTCCACACTCATCTTGCCGGCTTCCTTGACGGCTGTCTCGCTGCCGAGGGTGACGAAGTCGTCGTATTTGATCACTTCGGCGCGGATGAAGCCTTTCTCGAAGTCGGTGTGGATGATGCCGGCGGCCTGCGGGGCCTTGGTGCCGCGGAGGAAGGTCCAGGCGCGTACTTCGTCCGGTCCGGCGGTGAAGTAGGTCTGGAGGTCGAGCAGGGCGTAGGCTGCGCGGATGAGGCGGGATACGCCTGATTCGGTGAGGCCGATGCTCTCGAGAAATTCCTGACGGTCTTCGTAGGTGTCGAGTTCGGCGATCTCACTTTCAGTCTTGGCGGCTACTACGAGGATCTCGGCGCCCTCCCCTTCCACGGCCTTGCGTACGGCTTCCACATAGTGGTTGCCTGTAGCTGCCGATTCATCGTCTACGTTGCAGACATACATTACGGGTTTGTTGGTCAGGAGGAATAGGTCGCGTGCGAAGAGCTGCTCGTCTTTGGTCTCGAACTGCACGCTGCGTGCCGGACGTCCGGCCTCGAGGGCCTCCTTGTATGCTTCGAGCACACCGGTCTGCATCTTGGCGGCCTTGTCGCCGGCAGCGGCGGCCTTCTTGGTCTTGACGAGACGCGAGTCTACGGTCTCGAGGTCTTTAATCTGGAGCTCATAGTCGATGATCTCCTTGTCGCGGACGGGATCGACGGTGGCGTCGACGTGGGTTATGTTGTCGTCGTCGAAGCAGCGGAGCACGTGGAGGATGGCATCGGTCTCGCGGATGTTGGCGAGGAACTTGTTGCCGAGGCCTTCACCTTTGGAGGCACCCTTCACGAGGCCTGCGATATCGACTATCTCCACCGTGGCGGGCACGGTGGAGCGGGGATTGCACATCTCTACGAGCTTATTGAGGCGCGCGTCAGGGACTGTGATGACGCCTACGTTGGGCTCGATGGTGCAGAAAGGGAAATTGGCGCTCTGCGCCTTGGCATTGGAGAGACAGTTGAAAAGAGTGGACTTACCTACATTGGGAAGTCCGACTATTCCACATTTTAAAGACATCTTATATAATGATTAGTATTAATGTTTTTGCTGGATTTATCATGATATACCATGATTTAACATGATGCACCATGATTTAATACGATGCATCATGATTTAACATGATACATGATGGATGATTCCGGGACGTGCGCACGGACGGCACTACCTCCATCAACAGCCAGGCTCAGCAGAAGCCAGGCTCTCGTGGATGGCTTTGGCGGCGCGGCGGCCGGCGCCCATGGCGAGGATGACGGTGGCGGCGCCGGTGACGGCATCGCCGCCGGCGAAGACGCGGGGGCGCGTGGTGCGCCCTTCATCGTCGGCCACGAGGCAGCCGCGACGGTTGACGTCGAGACCTTTGGTGGTGGATTTGATGAGGGGGTTGGGGCTGGTGCCGAGGGCCATGATGACGGCGTCGCATTCGATCTCGAAGTTGCTACCTTCCTTCACCACGGGGCTGCGGCGTCCGCTCTCGTCGGGCTCACCGAGCTCCATCTCCACGCATTCAAGACCCCTCACCCACCCTTTCTCGTCGCCGAGGACACGGACGGGGTTGGTCAGCATACGGAATTCGATGCCTTCCTGCTTGGCATGGTGCACTTCCTCGACGCGGGCCGGAAGCTCCGCTTCGGAACGCCTGTAGACGATGACGGATTCGGCACCGAGACGCCGGGCGGTGCGCACGGCATCCATGGCGACGTTGCCGCCTCCTACCACAACCACTTTCTTGGCCTGGAAGACGGGGGTGTCGTAGCGGCAATCGTAGGCGTGCATGAGGTTGACGCGGGTGAGGTATTCGTTGGCGGAGAAGACACCGTTGAGGTTCTCCCCCTCGATGCCCATGAACCGGGGAAGCCCGGCTCCGGAACCGACGAATACGGCGTCGAAACCTTCATTGTCGAGGAGATGGTCGATGGTCGTGGTGCGTCCTACGATGACGTCGCTGACGAACTCGACGCCGAGACGGCGCACGGCGTCGATCTCGGGAGCCACGATCTTCTCCTTGGGGAGGCGGAACTCGGGAATGCCGTAGACGAGCACGCCGCCGAGCTGATGGAGCGCTTCGAACACCTTCACCTCATAGCCCCAGCGGGCGAGGTCGGCGGCGCAGGCGAGGCCCGCGGGTCCGGAGCCGATGACGGCTACCTTACGGCCGTTGCGCTCTATATGCTCCGGCTCTTCGGAAGCGTGCCCGATCTTCCAGTCGCCTACGTAGCGTTCGAGTTTGCCGATGGCTACGGGCTCCGACTTGATGCCGAGCACGCATGAGCCCTCGCACTGGGTCTCCTGCGGACACACGCGGCCGCAGACCGAGGGGAGGGAGGAGTCTTTAGAGATTATGGAAGCGGCGGCAGCCTCGCCTTCCGAGATGAGGGCGTGGATGAAGCCGGGGATGTCGATATGTACGGGGCAGGCCTCCACGCAGCGGGGGCGGCGGCAGTTGAGGCATCGGGAAGCCTCGAGGAGGGCCTCCTCCCTGTCATAGCCGAGGCAGACTTCCTCGAAATTGGTAGCTCTTATGGCGGGATCTTGCTCCCTTACAGGAACTCTTGGGATTTTATTAGGCATTGCTTTCTGTTCTCAGTTGTTGGTTGTAGGAGTTTTCATGATTTATCATGATGCATCATGTTTTATCATGATATATCATGAGTGAATATGATACGAGAATCCTAATTGATCATTAGGGTCGGGGGAGGCAGGTGCAGTCGGTCTTGGGGTTGCCGCGGTACATGGCCTGGCGGCGCATGGCTTCGTCGAAGTCTACCTGCCAGCCGTCGAATTCGGGACCTTCGACGCATGTGAAGCG
>CAMWMK010000193.1 GCA_947175295.1 uncultured Porphyromonadaceae bacterium | reverse complement strand
CGTCGCCGGAAAGGTCGGTCACCGAACCGGCTCCGAAGTCGATGCGGTAGTCTGTACCTTCTGCAAGACGCTGCTCATTGACGGGATAGATCATCACCTGACGGTCGCTTACGGCGGCGCTGAGTGAATAGAGGAATTCCTCCGTTCCATCCTTTATCTGCACAAGGCGAATATCAGGATTCTCACCGGGGGCAAGTATCGAATTAAACGTCACTACCACGGGGTTGGTGGTAAAGTTGATACGCGGCACACTTGAGCCGTTTTCGGGTGAGAACGAAACAGGCTTTACAGCTCCGGCCTCACGACCGCGATAGCGCACACGCACCTCCTTATTGACGCGTCCAGCATCACCTGCCACACAGACAGCACCAGCCGGAATCACTACAGTATAGTCTTTGCCGGACTCAAGGGGGAAATTGCGGAAGACGACCTCAACACGCTTGGCATTGTCAGCCTGAGGAGCGAAATTGATGGAATTGCGAAGCACATTGCCTTCGGAATCGACGATGGAGACGCCGTTCTTCTCAGCAAGCACCTGAACGTCGCGTCCGAAATCGACCACCACTGTCTGAAGCATTGAGAATTCAGCGCCATTTACCGGCGACACGCTGTAGTCGCCAAGGAGATCGACATCGGCACATATCTCAGTCATCGGACGGGGGAGGGTAATCACATATGATATGCCGTTTGCATAGTCGCAGGAAAGGATACGGAGGTTGTCAGACGAAACGGATGTCACCGTTCCCGACAGACCGTTCTCATCTTTAGTGATGTCGTTGAGCCAATCAATGCCGTAGAGCTGGTTGGCCACCATCTTCCAGTCATACCAATAAGAACCTACCTTCGCGCTCCAGTTGCGTATAGGCGTACCGATGGGGGTGGAACCGTAGACTACACCGTCGGAACCGATGGCCCATACTCCATAGCCGTCGCCTTCAGGGTGGAGGGTGAATGCTGTGGGATCGGAGACAGAGCACGTGAAAGGTATTGAGCCATCAGTAACTGTCGAGCAAACGCCGCCTACAAGCATACCGTCGGTAGAAAGCACGCAATCCCCTACTCCACCGATCTGATCGTCGAGGGCGGAGAGACGGCCATTCTCATACTTCATGCCGAGGGGTGTCCACTCGCCACGGTCGCGGTGATAGATGAAATCCCAGGATGCGGCGGGAAATGCGAAATCTACCGTACCGATTATGATGTTGCCGTCGGGAGAGATACCGGTAAGGCGGACGTTGAGGTCGGAATCGAGCCACTCTGCGGGATCACCACCCTGCTCAAGCATATCCTTATAGCGTGGATTGGAGTCTACCATGCCGGGGAGCTCCACAAGCTTCATCGATTCGAGATCCCACATGCAGGGGTATTCCTGAAAGAGATCGATGCTAACGCGTCCTACGGCGTAGCGACCGTCGGCCGTAATGGCGGAGACAATGCCGCCGTTATACTTTCTGCCGGGTAACTGGAGAGACTTCCAACCGATACCTTCCTTCCACACAGCCGGTAGGCCGGAAAGGCTGCCGCCTACTATCTTACCGTCGTCGCTGACGCATGTAGCGCCCATAGGAGTGGCGAGGATGCCTTCGTCTTCTGTGAAGAGTTCGATGGTTTTGCCAGTAGCCACATCCACCATACGGGGATAAGCAGTAGTGGAACTATTGTTGGGATTGACGGCATCGCCGACTGCCCACAGTCCGTTGGCCGACATGGAATTCAGCGCGCCCCCATACAATGGGGGGACTGTCAGTATTCCGGGGGCTTCCTCAGCCGACACCGAAATGGTCAAAGCCGCAAAGGCCCCGACTATCATAGACCTTTTATCTAAAATTTGCTTCATAGATTGATTTGTTTCGAGGTTAATTCGTTGTTGGTTCCGGAGAGGAGTGTCACGTCCTCTCCGGAGGATTTATTATAGAATCTTAAGTCTTGTGGTGTTTACTTCACTACCACCTTGCGGCCACCTACCACGTAGATGCCCTTGGGAAGGGCCTTGACAGCGGCTGCGGAAGCGCCACGGAGCACTACGCGGCCGTGAACGTCGTATACGTCGCCTTCGGCTGCTACGGCTACCGTCTCAACGGCCAAGCCACCGGTAGGATCTACAGTATAGGAGAGCTTGATCTCAGGATTGCAGATGCCGCTTGCACCGTCGGATGTGAAGAATGCGTCGTCGCCGATCACACGGGCAGGAATCACTACCTCATATACGCCGGCCTCAGCTATGGGCTGCTTCAGGTCGATATTGATGAGAAGGACATCATCCCAGTCAAACATACCGAGGGCGGTAGCTGCGAGGGAGCCGTCGGCTGCATTGTAGACATTCACATCAAACTCGTTGCAAGCCACCATCTCGGGATACCAGAGCTGGATACGTGAAAGCGAAGTCACAGTAGCGCCTTCTTCGGGAAGCACCTTATCGAAGTTGAACACTTCCTGCTCAGCCGGGTCAACTCCGGGTTCGGGTTCGTCAAGAGCACCGGATACAATGAAGGTCGAAGTAAGGCTGCGGCTCTGCTTGGCTTCAAACTGTTCACCCATCACGAAACAGCCTGCAGCTATCTGAATAGCATAGTAGCCTTCCTTCACGAGGTCAATGGGAACTTCATTGAAGTTCTGGTCAATCCACTTAGTGAATCGAATCTCTTCCATAGCGGCATCAAAGTCCTCACCTTCGGGCTCCTCATACACGAGAGTGCCGAGGATGTCGCCAAGCTGATTGACAACATTTATCTCGGCCATCCATGACCAGGCCATAGCCTCGCCACTTTCCGACTTGATCACCACTTCAGAAAGGCGGTCGATGGTAGAGCCGATCTCAGGGGTAGCGACAACCACTGGGAACGCACCGAGATCGCACTGCCAACTATCCTGGAAGCATGACTCATACTCCTCGCCCCAGTTGCCCTTGAGCTGGAATCCATCGAGGTCACGGGCATAGATGTAGATTGTCAGCTGGGCATCTACAGTCTTCACGTAGGCATCGTTTGAGAGGTCGAGGGTCCAGACGGTCTTGTCGTCATTGCTGGAAAGGCAAGTTGCGGGATAGACATTCTTACCGAACTGTCCAAGCGGAGTCTCAGCCTGATATACGTTGACCGGAGCGGAGAAAGTATAGGT
>CAMWMK010000192.1 GCA_947175295.1 uncultured Porphyromonadaceae bacterium | reverse complement strand
TCGGCGGTCTCCACAGTGGCATCCTTGCTTACGTTGTAGACTTCCACCGACTTGTCGGCTACAGAGTGGGCTGCATCGACAACCGCTTTCTTGCCTTTCTCAAACAAACTCTCTTTCTTCACTTCGGTGTCTTTTGTGGCTTTTGCTTTTTCAGCCGCCGACATGGGGACACACATCATAACTGCGCCTAATCCGGCGATAACAGTTGCAATAACTTTTGTTTTCATAGTATTTCCCAATTAAAGTTTGAAAATTCAACGTTTATGCGAACAATCAGGTTCATTTCAATGTGTTAAAATATATCTGCCTTTATCCGGATTGCATTTAAAACTTGTTATTTAGGTAGCTGATTTCATGGAATTGAAACGATATTGATTGAAAAAACGAAATATCATGAAGAAACTGTTGCTACTTTTACTTATCATGTTCGCGGCCTTAGGCTGCCGGGCCCAACAGGCACTTTGGGGAGCCCCGCAGATCGTATCGCCTGAAGTGCATTCCGACAATAGCGTCACATTCCGTCTCAATGCGCCGGGCGCCGGGAAGGTGCAGGTGACCGGCGATTTCCTTCCTACGATGCAGAAGGACACTCCTTACGGAAAGTTCGATGCTCCGGGAGTGGCCGACCTCGTGAAGAATGCCGAAGGAGTGTGGGAATTCACCAGCGATGCCCTTCAGCCGGAACTCTATTCCTACACATTCATCGTCGACGGAATGAAGATGCCGGATCCCTCCAACGTGTTTCAGATACGCGATACCGCCACGATCACCAATGTCTTCCTGGTGGGGGGTGATTATGCCGACTACTACAAGGTCAACGACGTGCCCCACGGCACTGTCTCCAAGGTGTGGTATGACAGTCCGACATTGGGTATGGTCCGTCGCATGACCATCTATACTCCGCCGGGCTATGAGAAGGGAGACAGGCGTTACCCTGTCTTCTACCTGCTCCACGGCATGGGGGGCGATGAGAACGCCTGGTCGGAGCTCGGACGGGCGACACAGATCCTCGACAACCTCATAGCACGCGGAGAGGCGGAGCCGATGATTGTAGTGATGACCAACGGCAACGTAGATATGGAAGGTGCTCCGGGTGAGACAAGCCTGGGCTTCACGCCACCCACCACGCAGCTTCCAAAAACTATGGATGGCACATTCGAGCGGCATTTTCCCGATGTGGTGAGATATGTGGATTCCAACTACCGCACTATCGCCGACAAGGAGCACCGCGCCATAGCCGGTCTCTCGATGGGTGGATTCCATTCGCTTCATATCTCCAAGGAATATCCCGATATGTTCGACTATGTCGGCCTATTCTCCGCCGCGATCCTGCCGAGGGAAGGTGCGGTGTCGCCGATCTACGACAACCTTGACGGAAAATTGGCGGCCCAGTTTGCCGACGCTCCGAGACTGTACTGGATAGCCATCGGAGAGAAGGACTTCCTCTATGACGCCAACAAGGACTACCGCAAGATGCTCGACGACAAGGGCTACCGCTACGTCTACCGCGAGAGCCCGGACGGACACATATGGAAAAACTGGCGTATCTACCTTACCGAATTCGTCCCGCAGCTTTTTAAGAATCAATAAAAAAACGCACCCGGCTTCGTCTGAGGCCGGGGGTGTTTCTTTTTACAGATACATCTTAAGGAATCGGCGCAGATGGACGTGGTTGATTCCGGGGTACTCGTTGAAACTCCCGGAGATGGGATCCAATGATACTACGTATTTCGGATAGTTGTCCTTTATCGCGGCAAGGTTGCCGAACTCCCGCTTTATTGTCTCGTCGGAAGCGAGGAGATACGTCACCTGAATGTATACGCGCTGATCGGCTTTTGTGGCTACGAAGTCTATCTCTCCAGCGCGCAGTATACCGACAGTGACCTTGAAACCTTGACGGCGAAGATGATTCCAGACCACGTTCTCCATGATTTTCTCTATACTCCCTCGGATATCGCCACCACATAAGTAGTTCCGGATGCCATGGTCTGAGAAATAATGCTTATTGTTGGACTCAAGTAGCATTTTGCCGTGTACGTCAAACCGTTGGATGGGAATGGCGAGGAACGCATCATGAAGGTATCTGAGATAGTTGGAGACAGTCTCATCGCTGATTTTCTCACCTTTTGAGGTCATATACCTGACGATATTGGTGATGGATAACGGTTTACCGATATTGTCGGCAACAAAGCGCATTATGTTTTCCAGTTGCGCGACATTTCTTACCTTTTCTCTTCGCACTATATCTTTCACCAGAATCGTATTATACACCCCTTCCAGATAGTCGTCGATCTGGGATTGCTCATTGGGCCTGAATGTGAGTAGGCCGGGTAGTCCTCCCATGGTGAGATAATGCATCAGTGAAGTATCGCTGTCTTCCATATGATGAAATTCCAGGAATTCGGTATAGGAAAGATTATAGACCTTGATCTCTATGTAGCGTCCTGAAAGTCGGGTGCCAAGTTCGCTGGAGAAGATGTAGGCGTTGCTTCCTGTGGCTATGACCTGGCTACGATTTTCCGCATGGAGGCTGCGCAGTGCGTTTTCATAGTTTTCGATATCCTGTACCTCATCGATGAGAAGGTAGTTATCGCCTCCCTCGGGCAGACGGGCGACTACGTAGTCATATAGCTGTTCAGCAGTCATGATGTCGCGGAATGCCTGGAGCTCCTTGTTTATGAAGACGACATTTGCTTCCGGACGATTTTGATGAAGCCAGTCATTAAACAGTTCAAGCACCTTGCTTTTTCCGACCCGACGCTGACCTACGAGTATCAGCATCATGCCGCGGTTGATCAGGCCAGCGATTTTTTCAGTGTATTGGGGGCGGGGTATTAATGTCATAATTGAAGAATTTTCTGCAAAGATAGCAAACTATAACCGGAAAAACAAGCGTAAAATGCATAAAATACCGATTATAATCGGTAAATCATACAAATTTTATGAATTTCGACGAGTATAATCCGAAACGCTGTCATTGCCTGTGAAAAAAACGCACCCGGCATCTTCTGAGGCCGGGTGCGTTTTTTTTCACAGTATCTATTCTTTAAGGTATATATATTTTTGTAAATCAGATTAAGGACATTATGTGTTTTTTAGTATTTTCTTATGCGTGTCTTTTTCAAGTATTCAATCAGATCAAG
>CAMWMK010000191.1 GCA_947175295.1 uncultured Porphyromonadaceae bacterium | reverse complement strand
AACCGCCAGGGCGGCAACCAGGGCGGATACCAGAAACGCCAGCAGGGCGGATTCCAGAAGAACCAGAAGCCCGGAATGAAGTTCACTCCGCGTCCACGCCAGATAGACTACGTAATCGACGACATCGATCCGAACGAACCGATCCGCCTCAACAAGTTCATGGCAAATTCAGGCATCTGCTCACGCCGTGAGGCCGACGAGAAGATCACAGCTGGACTCGTCACGGTCAACGATGTAGTGGTAACCGAACTCGGAACCAAGATCAACCGCGACGACGTAGTGAAGTGCGAAGACAAAGTGGTGACTCCCGAGCGTAAGTGCTACGTGCTCCTCAACAAACCTAAGGACTGCGTGACTACAAGCGACGATCCCAACGGACGCATGACGGTGCTCGACGTAGTTAAGGGCGCCTGCCGCGAACGCATCTATCCCGTAGGACGCCTTGACCGCAACACCACCGGCGTACTTCTCCTGACAAACGACGGCGAACTGGCCTCGAAGCTCACACACCCGAAATACGTCAAGAAGAAGATCTACCACGTATGGACCGATAAGGACATCTCGGAGGAAGACATGCAGCGCATCGCCGACGGCATCGAGCTTGAAGACGGCGAAATCCATGCAGACGCCATCTCTTATGCCAACGACACCGACCGCAACCAGGCAGGCATCGAGATCCACAGCGGACGCAACCGTATCGTACGCCGTATTTTCGAACACCTCGGCTATCGCGTCACCAAGCTCGACCGCGTATACTTCGCCGGCCTCACTAAGAAGAACCTTCCCCGTGGCCGTTGGAGATACCTCACACAGGAGGAGGTCAACTTCCTGCGTATGGGCTCATTTGAATAAACATTAGCAACCAAACCATAAAATGCAGAACATCAAACGTACGACCGTCAAGGCCCTTCTCGCAGACCCCGATAAATACATCGGCACTGAAGTAGACGTCAAAGGCTGGGTCCGTTCCCGCCGTGGCAACAAAAACGTGGCTTTCATCGCCCTCAACGACGGCAGTTCCATCAAGAACGTGCAGATCGTGGTGGACTTCGCAAAGATTCCCGAGGATACGCTGAAAGACATCACCACCGGCGCTTCGATCCATGTGCAGGGACAGGCTGTCGCCTCCCAGGGCAAAGGACAGGCCATCGAGGTGCAGGCCGGAGAAATAGAGATCTACGGCAAAGCCGACGTGGCTGAATATCCTCTCCAGAAGAAAGGGCACTCCCTGGAGTTCCTCCGCGAGATAGCCCACCTGCGTCCGCGCACGAACACATTCGGCGCAGTGATGCGCATACGCCACGCATTGGCATATGCCATCCACAAATTCTTCAACGACAATGGTTTCTACTATTTCCACACTCCGCTGATCACGGCCTCCGACGCCGAGGGCGCAGGAGCGCAGTTCCAGGTGACGACGCTTCCGCTCGAAGACCTTCCGAAGACCGAAGACGGCAAGATCGACTACTCCCAGGATTTCTTCGGCAAGATGGCATGCCTTACGGTGAGCGGTCAGCTCGAAGGGGAGCTCGGAGCCACAGCGCTCGGATGCATCTACACCTTCGGCCCCACTTTCCGCGCTGAGAACTCCAACACTCCGCGCCATCTCTCGGAGTTCTGGATGATCGAGCCTGAGATGGCTTTCTACGAGATAGAGGAAAACATGGACCTCGCAGAGGAATTCATCAAATACTGCATCACGTATGCCCTCGAGCACTGCAAGGACGACATCGAATTCCTCAACGAGCATTTCGACAAGGAACTCATCGACAGGCTCAACTTTGTGGTGAACAATGACTTCGTGCGCCTTCCCTACACCGAGGGCATCAAGATCCTCGAGGAGAGCGGCAAGAAGTTTGAGTTCCCGGTATACTGGGGCGTTGACCTCGCATCGGAGCATGAGCGCTATCTCGTAGAGCAGCACTTCAAGAAGCCGGTGATCCTGACCGACTATCCGAAGGAGATAAAGGCCTTCTACATGAAGCTCAACGACGACGGGAAGACAGTGCGCGCCATGGACGTGCTCTTCCCCAAGATCGGCGAGATCATCGGCGGCAGCCAGCGCGAGGAGAGCTATGACAAGCTCAAGCAGCGCATGGCCGACCAGGGCCTCGAAGGCATGGACTGGTATCTTGATACCCGTAAGTTCGGCACCGTTCCCCACAGCGGATTCGGCCTCGGCTTCGAGCGCCTGATCCTTTTCGTGACCGGCATGCAGAACATCCGCGACGTAATCCCCTTCCCACGCTATCCGAACAACTGCGAATTCTAAAGAATGATCCGAATAGCCGGAATACTGATAATGATTCTCTACCTCTCCTGCGGCCTGACCGCCCGGGAGAGGACCGATATGTCCTTCCCTGCCGACAGCATCGGCAGGGAAGACCTTACTGTGAGCATAGTGACGTGCGATCCGGGCCCTGACGTCTACGAACTCTGCGGCCATGCGGCCATCCGCATCCGCAGCGCTTCGATGGACTCCGTATGGAACTACGGAATCTTCGACTTCACGTCGCCCAATTTCATCTACCGCTTCTGCAAGGGGGAGACCGACTATATGGTATATGGCTACCAGTTCCAGCGCTTCATGCCGGCCTACGTACGCCGGGGCTCGAGGGTGAAGGAGCAGGTGCTCGACCTCACTCAGGAAGAGGCCCGCAATCTGCGGGCCATGCTCCAGACCGAGTCGCGGCCGGAAAACCGGATCTACCGCTACAACTATGTGCGCGACAACTGCGCTACGCGCCCATGGAAGCGCATCACGCAGGCCTCCGGCCGCGAGATAGAGCTTCCGGACACGCTATATTATCCTACATTCCGCTCGGAGATGAGGCATTTCCACCGCAACTATCCGTGGTATCAGTTCGGCATCGACCTGGTGCTCGGGAGCGGCCTTGACTATCCCCTCGCCAAAGACGAGGACACCTTCGCTCCTCCGGTGCTTGCCGACAAACTGGCGGGCGCCACCATAGGGGGCGCACCCCTCGTCAGGGAGACCAACGTCATCTTCCCCGGCCTCGCCGACGCCACCCTTCCCCCGACTCCATGGTATCTCACACCGATGGCGGCCGCGGCAGCGATGCTTCTACTCAGTATTGGCACGATGTTTGCTTATATCATGAAGAAGAGGCTTTGGAAATGGTGGATATCGCTCTATT
>CAMWMK010000190.1 GCA_947175295.1 uncultured Porphyromonadaceae bacterium | reverse complement strand
TCCACTGTCTTGATGATGACCTTGATGAGGTCGATGTTCTTCCACTCGTTGAAGCCGCCGATGTTGTAGGTGTCGGCGATCTTTCCCTCATGGAAGATGAGGTCGATGGCAAGCGCGTGGTCTTCTACAAACAGCCAGTCGCGGACGTTCTCGCCCTTTCCGTATACGGGCAGCGGCTTGCCGTGGCGGATGTTGTTGATGAAGAGGGGGATCAGCTTCTCTGGGAACTGGTAGGGACCGTAGTTGTTGGAGCAGTTGGTGACGATCGTCGGCATTCCGTATGTGTCGTGGTATGCGCGCACGAAGTGGTCGCTGCTGGCCTTGGATGCCGAATACGGGGAATGGGGGTTGTATTTGGTTGTCTCGAGGAAGAACTCTGTGCCGTAGGCCATGTCGTCCTCGCTGGACGCTTTCGTAGTGAATGGGGCCGGGACACCTTCGGGATGGGTAAGCTCCAAAGCGCCGTACACCTCGTCGGTGGAGATGTGGTAGAACCTTTTTCCCTCAAACTTCTCAGGCAGGGACTCCCAGTATTCCTTTGCGGTCTGGAGTAGTGCGAGCGTGCCCATGACGTTTGTGCGGGCGAACGTGAAGGGATCCTTGATGGAGCGGTCCACGTGGCTTTCTGCGGCGAGGTGGATTATGCCGTCGATCTCATACTCCCTGATGATGCGTCGCATCTCGTCGAGGTCTGCTATGTCGGCCTTGACGAAGGTATAGTTGGGTCTGTCCTCGATGTCACTGAGGTTGGCGAGGTTGCCGGCATAGGTCAGCTTGTCGAGGTTTACGATACGGTAGTCGGGATATTTGTTTACGAAGAGGCGGACTACATGGGAGCCGATGAATCCGGCGCCGCCGGTTATGAGGATGTTCTTCATCTTAATGATAAATGATGAATTATTGATGATGAATTATTGGTTGAGATTGGCTATGCATTTTTTGAGTGAGTCGGTCCAGTAGGGGACGCGGATGCCGAATGTGTCCTTTATTTTTGTCTTGTCGAGGACGGAGTAGGAGGGTCGGGTGACGGGGGAGGGGAACTCGTCGCTGTGGCAGGGCTGGATGTCGCATCCGGTGTTTCCGGCTATTTCCGCTATCATCTTCGTGAAGTCATACCAAGAGCATACACCCTCGTTGGAGTAGTGGTATACGCCTTCGTTACCGTCGAACCTGCGGTTTTCAATGATTCCAAATATGGTGTCGGCGAGATCCTGGGCGTAGGTGGGCGTGCCAACCTGGTCGAACACCACCTTCAGCTCCGGTTTTGACGAGGTGAGGTTGAGCATTGTCTTGACGAAGTTCTTTCCATATTCGGAATATAGCCAAGCCGTGCGGATGACAAGAGCCTTCACGCCTGATTCGGCGATCTGCCGCTCACCGTGCAGCTTTGTCTCTCCGTACACTCCGGTTGGATTGACGGGTTCCTCCTCGTTTCGGGGAGTGTTGCCGAGTGAGCCTCCGAAGACGTAGTCGGTCGAAACGTGGATGAGCGTTCCGTCGTTGGCCTTCACTGCATCGGCAAGATTCCTGACGGCCTTGGCGTTGAGCAGTTCGGCGAAGTCGCGGTCTGTCTCGGCCTTCTCCACGTTGGTGTATGCCGCGCAGTTGACAATTACCTTGATGTCGTTGTCCTTGACGGCCTTAGTCACGGCTTCTGCATCCGTGATGTCAAGTTCGGCCACGTCGGTGAAGGCGTAGTTGTCTTTAGAGTCCTTGGCTACGTTGCGCATGCAGTTTCCGAGCTGGCCGTTGGCGCCTGTGATCAATATGTTCATGTCGATATATTCTTTGGGATGGTATTTCGCGCTTACGCGCTCAGCACAGTATTTGGGCGTAGATTAGTATTGGAAGGGTGAGTCGAAATCCTTCAGCAGAGGGTTTCTAAGGTCTTTTTCAGAGAGTATCGCTTTTGCAGAGTCTATCCTCCAGTCAATTCCGAGGTCCGTGTCGATGCATGATATGCCTCCTTCTGTCTCCGGATGATAGTAGTCGTCGCATTTATACTGGAATATTGCGGTATCGCTTAATACGGAGAAACCATGGGCAAAACCATGGGGAATGAAAAACTGACGGTGGTTTTCTTCGGAAAGTTCCACAGCTACATGTTTCCCGTAGGTAGGAGAACCCTTGCGGAGATCTACGGCTACATCAAGCACCCTTCCTTTGACGCATCTGACGAGTTTCGCCTGGCAGTGAGGCGGGCGTTGGAAGTGGAGTCCGCGTATTACTCCGAAAGAGGAGCATGACTCATTGTCCTGGACGAAATCCACTTTTGCAATTTCCTCATCGAAGGTCCTCTTTGAATATGCCTCAAAGAAGTATCCTCTTGAGTCGGTGAAAACCTTGGGTTCGAGTATCTTCAATCCCTTGATATCAGTGTCGATTATTGTCATCTTCTGCTAATTTTATCAGATAGCGTCCATACTGGTTTTTCAGCATCGGCTCTGCGAGCCTGATCAGCTTTTCCCGTGATATCCATCCCTGATCGAAGGCGATTCCTTCAAGACAGGCTATCTTCAATCCCTGTCTTTTCTCAAGCACTTCCACATAGATGGAGGCCTCGGCGAGGGAGTCGTGGGTTCCGGTGTCGAGCCATGCGAAGCCGCGTGGAAGCGTGCGCACTTTCAGTTCGCCATCCTTTAGGAATTCCTGGTTGACTGTAGTGATTTCAAGCTCTCCGCGAGCAGAGGGCTTTATGGAGGCTGCTACATCCACTACTTTATTGGGATAGAAGTAGAGTCCTACAACAGCATAGTTTGATTTAGGATGCCTGGGCTTCTCTTCGATTGACAGACAATTGCCTGCATCATCGAACTCCGCCACTCCATAGCGCTCAGGGTCATTGACCCGGTATCCGAAAACAGTGGCTTTTTTCTGCTCTTCAGCGTCCTTGACGGCCTGCCGGAGCACCGTGGAGAAATCAGGTCCGTGGAAAATGTTATCTCCAAGCACGAGACAAACTGAGTCATCTCCGATGAATTCGCGGCCTATGATGAATGCCTGTGCGAGTCCGTCGGGACTTGGCTGCTCTGCATATGAGAAGTTGACTCCGTAGTCGCTGCCGTCGCCGAGAAGGCGCTGGAAGCCGGGAAGATCCTGAGGAGTGGAGATGATGAGTATATCCCTGATTCCGGCCTGCATGAGGGTGGAGATGGGATAATACACCATCGGCTTGTCGAATATTGGCAGCAGCTGCTTGCTGAC
>CAMWMK010000189.1 GCA_947175295.1 uncultured Porphyromonadaceae bacterium | reverse complement strand
CGGGGCGCAAATCCTGCGGCGCAGATATTTTCCGTATTCGGAAGAGGTTACCTTATACGTGCGGGGGCGGGCGGGGACCGCCCTCTATTACTTAGGGCTGCGCTTCGAAACAGGGACTGAACTTAAATGTTAGTGGCGGCGAGGGGGTGATTGCTTGGATTGGAGTTAGAGGAAGTCGGCACGAACTCGGTCGTTAGGCACAAAACTCTTTTTGAGAGCGCGGAACGGGCAGATTGGCTCAGAAATTTTTTTTTCATCTGAATGGACCCGGTTGCGGGGCGCAAATCCTGCGGCGCAGATATTATCCGTTTTCGGAAGGAGAAAGCGGTGAATATACCCTATCACGGCGAACGGGACATCGATTTCGACGTGATGCGGGTATATCCAAAGGAAATCATAAACTTCACGCTTACCAAAGACGGCCGACTGATCGACCACAAGCCCAGTGATCTCTAATAAGCCTGGAGTTTGGCGAGGAAGCGCTCTCGGTCTACTACGTAGCGGATGTGGTGGCCCTCCCCTATTTTTTTATCGCCGGCATAGGCGGCGATTTCGAAATGGAGGGCCTTGCCGTCGATCTTGGTCAGCGTGGCCTCAGCCTCCACCTCGTCGCCCATACCTGTGGGCTTAAGGTGGGAGCACTCCATGTAGCCGCCGACTGTAGTCTCTCCCTCGGCGAGACTTGGGGCCACGGCAAGCATGGAGGCCTTCTCCATCAAGGCGATCATGGCCGGAGTAGCAAGCACCGGTAGGTCACCGCTGCCGATGGCCTTGGCTGTGAGGTGTTGCACTACGATAAGCTTGCAGCGGTGCTTCAATCCCTCCTTTAATTCATAATTCATAATTCAAAATGCATAATCGCATCCTCACGCTAAGGGACGCACAAGCCGCGCGCCCCTATCTTATAGTGTGAATGCTGTTGAATGATCAATGTTACTTTACGAGAGTGCTGAGCACATCGAAGAAGGCGGGGTCTTCGCCGATGGTGACGTTAGCCACACGTCCTTCAGGATCGATGATGAACTTGGTCGGGAAGCCCTGGATGCCGTACTGCGCCGTAAGGTCGGTGCCCTTCGGATTGTAGACCTGGAGCCATGGAAGCTCATGCTTCGCTACGGATTCCTTCCAGGCTTCTTCTGTGTCGCCGCAGTCGATGCCGAGCACTTCCACCTTACCGTCATACTGCTTATAGGCTTCCTTCAACGCGGAGAAACCCTTGATGCACCAGGGGCACCATGAGCCCCAGAAGTCAAGGATAACCCACTTTCCCTTCAGATCGGAGAGCGAGAGGGGTTTGCCGTTGATATCGTTGAGGGTAAAGTCGGGAGCGGCCTGACGGTCGGCTACGGCTATCACCTTATCCTGGGGAGCGGCATCTGCCGCAGTCTGTGCTTTGGCTCCGCACGCCGTGATGGCGAGGAGCAGCAGCGGGAGAATATATTTCTTCATTTTAGAAAACAGTTAAGTTGACAAGACCTGGCAACGGACGCACGGGCCGTGCGTCCGTACCAAGTCATTGTTATAACATCCTTAAAGGATTATTTGTTGATGACGCCGAGCTTCCTGCCTACCTTGATGAAGGCGGCGATGGCGCGGTCGAGGTGTTCCTTCTCGTGGGCGGCGGAGAGCTGCACGCGTATGCGGGCCTGACCCTTCGGCACTACGGGATAGTAGAAACCGGTCACGAAGATACATTCCTTCTGCATCTCGGCGGCGAACTCCTGCGAGAGTTTGGCGTCGTAGAGCATCACGGCGCAGATGGCCGACTGGGTGGGCTTGATGTCGAAACCGGCCTCAAGCATCCTGTCGCGGAAATAGTTGACGTTTTCCTTCAGTTTGGCGTTGAGCTCGTTTGACTCCTTAAGCATCCTGAACATCTCGAGGCTGGCGCCTACGATGGAGGGAGCCACGGAGTTGGAGAAGAGGTATGGACGGCTGCGCTGGCGCAGCATGTCGATCACTTCCTTCGGACCGGTGGTGAAACCACCCATCGCTCCGCCGAAAGCCTTGCCGAGGGTGCCGGTAAAAATGTCGATCTTTCCGTAGCAGTCAAACTGCTCGGCTACGCCGTGGCCTGTCGGGCCTACCACACCTGCGGAGTGCGACTCATCCACCATCACGAGGGCGTCGTATTTCTCGGCGAGCTCGCATATCTTGTCCATCGGAGCCACGTTGCCGTCCATTGAGAAGACGCCGTCGGTAGCGATTATCTTGTAGCGGCAGCCCTGCTCGTCGGCCTCCTTGAGGCAGCGCTCGAGGTCGGCCATGTCGGCGTTGGCGTAGCGGAAACGCTTCGCCTTGCAGAGGCGCACGCCGTCGATGATGGAGGCATGGTTGAGGGAGTCGGAGATGATGGCGTCCTCCTCGGTGAAGAGGGGTTCGAAAAGACCGCCGTTGGCGTCGAAGCAGGCTGCGTAGAGAATGGTGTCTTCGGTCTTGAAATAGTCTGAGATGGCTTTCTCGAGTTCCTTGTGAAGGTCTTGCGTGCCGCAGATGAAGCGCACGGAGCTCATGCCGTAGCCGCGCTCATCCATCGCCTTCTTGGCCGCTTCGACAAGGCGGGTGTTGTCGGCGAGGCCGAGATAGTTGTTGGCGCAGAAGTTGAGCACATCGCCATCGGTGCCTTCCACCTTGATGTCGGCGCTCTGGGGAGTGACTATGATGCGTTCGTTTTTGTAGAGGCCGGCTTCCTTGATGGAGTCGAGTTCCTCGGAGAGATGCTGCTGGAATTTCGTGTACATGGTTATTATGGGTTTTGACGTTGGGCGTTTTACGTTGGACGTTGGACGTTTTACGTTGTCTGGGTGTAAAATTATAAAAAAATCGGGAGACTTGCAAATAAAAATACCGCGTAAACATGGAAAGGCGGCTGGAAGCCACCTCGGGCCCGGGCATTTACATACTACTAATAAGGCCGGACACTTGCAGAGACTTTGCAAATGTCCGGCCATAGTTACTTTATGCCTGCGCGAGGCGGCTGGGAAGCCGCCTTTCCATGGGTTTCGGCGACTGGACGTTACCTTATGCCTGCGCGAGGCGGCTGGGAAGCCGCCTTTCCATGGGGCGGAGGGCGCTGTTACATGGGATCAGATGGATTTCTCGACGTTCCAGACGAAGGCGCGGAGGCCGAGCATCGGGCGGTCTTCGTCGAGGGCCTTTAGTTTGGCGAGCAGGGGGTCTACCTGGCGGTCTTCCACCACCGTGATGATAGCGCTGGCAAGTCCGGGCCATGCGTGGCTGCCGTAGTGGGGTTCGCCCGTCTTGCTGCCGCGTCCCTTCACGTCGGAGAAGGAAGTGTAGCCGCGGCAGTTGCTCTGGGTCAGTATGTCTACGATCTTCTCGTAGTGGGCCTGGTCGAAGGCTATGAATAT
>CAMWMK010000188.1 GCA_947175295.1 uncultured Porphyromonadaceae bacterium | reverse complement strand
GTTGAGGACGAAGTCCGAAATAAACCAACACCGAAAGACAATGAAAAACTTCAAACCAGCAGCCTGGGTGCTTCCCCAGCCCGTAATCATCATCGGCACATATGACGCCGACGGAACCCCCAACGCCATGAACGCCGCCTGGGGCGGCCAGTGGGACCACAACGAGATATTCATCTCACTCGGCTCTCACGCCACGACCGACAACCTTAACCGCAACGGAGAATTCACAATAGCATTCGCCACAGCCGACACCATGGTGGCCGCCGACTTCGTAGGCGTAGTCAGCGGACGCAAAGACCACGACAAGATGGCCAAGACCGGATGGAAAGCCTCAAAGGCGGAGACAGTCGACGCCCCTGTATTCGATTGCTTCCCGATGACTATGGAATGCCGCATAAAGGAGAAGATCAACGAGTCGGAGACCGGATTCTACATGGTGGCCGAAATCGTCAACATCGTCTGCGACGAGAAATACCTCGCCGAAGACGGGCGCCCCGACGTAGAGAAGATGGATCTCATCACCTTCGACCCCGTACATAACGGCTACATCCGCCTCGGCTCCAAGGTAGGCAACGCCTTCCGCGACGGTCTATCATTGAAATGACCCCGATGGCGCGCCGCTTGATATTTATCCACAAAAATGGGCGAAATACCGAACAAACCCCAACCCTCGTTTGTTGACACACAAAGAGCGTGCGCCTTCACGGAACATGCCTGAAAACGTGAATCAACAAGGATATTAACCTCATAAACAAACCACCATGCATCTAACACCAAAAGAGCAAGACAAACTCACCCTCCTCACGCTCGGTATGATCGCCGAACGCCGTCTGCAGAAGGGGCTGAAGCTCAACTATCCCGAGTCGGTAGCCTACATCACATCGTGCGCACTCGAAGGCGCGCGTGAAGGCAAGACAGTAGAAGAAGTAATGCATGACGCCGCCAACGTCCTTAAGAAAGAACAGGTGATGGAAGGAGTTGCAGACATGATCACGCTCCTTCAGGTCGAAGCGGTATTTACTGACGGTTCCCGTCTCGTCAGCATTCACCATCCGATTAAATAACATTTTGTGTCTCACTTCTAAAAAAATCCCAGATTATGGCTACGACCGACACCAACGCACAGCAGCCCGCTGCAGCACCCGCCCAGCCTTCGGGATATGAGACCCCGATGGGTGTCTTCCCGGGCAAACCCGCTATCGCATATCCCAACACTCCCGGCTTCAAACCCGCCGACTACGTGCCCGTAGGAGGCGTGATCCTCGCCGACGGAGACATTGAATACAACCTTTACCGCCGCACCGTGAAGCTCAAAGTGCGCAACACGGGCGACCGCCCCGTACAGATAGGCTCACATTTCCACTTCTTCGAAGTAAACCGCTATATGGAGTTCGACCGTGAGGCGGCCTTCGGAATGCACCTCAATATTCCCGCCACTACAGCCGTACGCTTCGAGGCCGGCGAGGAGAAAGAGGTGGAGCTCGTCACTTTCGCCGGAAAACAGCGGGTGATCGGTTTCAACGACCTCGTAAACGGCTATACCGGACGCGAAGACACTCCGACCTACTATCCCAAGGAAGTCCGCGCATTCAAGCGTATGCGTACTTACGGTTTCAAGGACCAGTCAGAGACCGAAATGGACAACGAATTCACAGGCTCCCCCTCCAAGTAACAACCCCTAACTACGCATTATCAAATGGCTACAATATCAAGACAGGAATACAACAACCTCTTCGGCCCTACGGTAGGCGATAAAATCCGTCTCGGCAATACAGAGCTGTATGTTGAAATCGAGAAAGACCTCCGCGTTTACGGCGACGAGGTAGTTTACGGCGGCGGAAAGACCATCCGCGACGGTATGGGCACTGCCAACACCATCACTTCGAAGGCCGGATCGCTCGACCTCGTGATCACAAACGTGACCATCCTCGACCCGGTGCTCGGCGTAGTAAAGGCCGACGTAGGCGTGAAAGACGGTAAAATTGCAGGCATCGGAAAGGCCGGCAACCCGAATATCATGCAGGGTGTGACTCCGACCCTCTGCACCGGCCCCTCAACCGACGCAATCTCCGGTGAGCACCTCATCCTTACAGCCGCCGGCATAGACGGCCACGTACACTTCATCTCCCCGCAGCAGGCATATGACTGCCTCAGCAACGGCATCACGACCCTCATCGGCGGAGGTATCGGCCCGACTGATGGAACAAACGGCACAACAATCACTTCAGGACCCTGGAACCTCCAGAAGATGCTCGAATCATCGGAAGGCCTACCGATCAACATGGGCTTCCTCGCAAAGGGCAATTCCTCCATGCAGGACACACTCGAAGAGCAGATGGTGGCAGGCGCAATGGGCTTCAAGGTCCACGAGGACTGGGGATCCACACCCGCGGCAATCCGCGCATGTATGGAAAACGCCGACCGCAACGACGTGCAGGTGGCCATCCACACAGACACACTCAATGAGGGAGGCTTTGTGGAAGACACAATCGCAGCAATCGACGGACGCACTATCCATACCTACCACACCGAAGGCGCAGGCGGCGGCCACGCTCCCGACCTCCTGAAGGTGGCTTCAATGGCAAACGTGCTTCCTTCGTCGACCAACCCGACGCTGCCCTTCGGCATCAACTCGCAGGCTGAGCTCTTCGACATGATCATGGTATGCCACAACCTCAACCCGCTGATTCCCTCCGACGTGGCATTCGCAGAGAGCCGCGTGCGTCCGGAGACGCAGGCAGCCGAAAACGTATTCCATGACCTCGGCATCCTCTCGATGGTATCCTCCGACTCCCAGGCGATGGGCCGTGTAGGCGAATCGTTCATGCGTACGTTCCAGATGGCCTCCTATATGAAGCAGGTGCGCGGCAAGCTCCCTGAAGACAGCGACAGCAACGACAACTTCCGAGTGCTCCGCTATCTCGCGAAGATAACGCTCAACCCCGCAATCTGCTATGGAGTCTCCGACCTTCTCGGTTCAATAGAAGTGGGCAAGATGGCCGACCTCGTGCTCTGGGAACCCGCATTCTTCGGCACCAAGCCGAAACTCGTCATCAAAGGCGGCCTGATCAACTGGGCCAACATGGGCGACCCCAACGCTTCGCTCCCCACTCCGCAGCCCAAGATCATGCGTCCGATGTTCGGTGCATTCGGCAAAGCCATGCCCATCACATGCGCCCGCTTCATCTCGCAGGCTTCCATGGAGGCCGGAGTGCCCGCCAAAGTCGGCACAAACAACCTCTTCTATCCCGTACACGGCGTGCGTCAGCTCTCGAAGGCCGACATGGTGCGCAACACCGCATGCCCGCACATCGAGGTGGATCCCGAGACATTCAACGTATACGTAGACGGAGTGCTCGCCACCGTACCCCCGGCAAAGGAACTCCCGCTGGCCCAGCTCTACTGGTTCAGCTAAGACTACGGCATAAATCGCACTGATCTGCGGGAACTGCAGAATCGCAGTTCCCGCATT
>CAMWMK010000187.1 GCA_947175295.1 uncultured Porphyromonadaceae bacterium | reverse complement strand
GGGCCGTCGTAGGCGATGGAGCCGTGGTCCATCAGGATGGCGCGCGTGCAGAGGCGGCGGGCGAGCTGCATGTCGTGGGTCGACATCAGTATGGAGTGGGGTAGCCTGTCAGCGATGCCGATAAACTGGGCCTCGGCTGCGAAGTCGAGGCCGGAGGTAGGCTCGTCGAATACCAGGATCTCGGGCTCCATGGATAGGACAGTGGCTATGCTGGCCATCTTCTTCTGTCCGCCGGATAGGTGGAAGGGGGCACGGTCTTTCAACTCCAGACACCCTGTCTGCCGTAGGGCCTTCTCTATCCTCTGCTGTATTTCTTCCTCAGATAACCCCATGTTGCGCGGTCCGAACGCCACATCGGCCTCAACTGTAGGCATGAAGAGTTGGTCGTCGGCGTTCTGGAATACCATCCCGACGCTTTGCCGGGCCTTATCTACCGTTTTTGGCCCGATAGGAGTTCCATTGACCAGCACCTCCCCGCTATCGGCGGTCAGCAGACCGTTGGTATGCAGCAGAAGGGTGGATTTCCCCGAGCCGTTCAGACCTACGAGGGCTACCTTCTCCCCCTTTTCGATAGAGAAGGAGACATCGCGGAGTGCCTCGTGGCCTCCGGGATAGGAGAAACTTACATTCTGGAATTCGATGGCTTTCATGAGACGTATGGGATTTAGGGCTTGCGCCCTCTATGCGGGGTTGCTATTGAATGAGGGACAGGAGTAGGGAAGTGATGTCAATAAATCGTAGGGCGATCAGAAGGGGAATCCAGATGAGGCAGTAGACGGTGGTGGATGTATCCCATCGCGACCGTATTCCTACCGACAGTGAACCATTGAATCCCCGGGCCTTCATGGCCATGTTGATGCGTCGGCTGCGCTCGATGGAGCGCAGGAGAAGCTGTCCTACGAAGGGCCCCCACATGGATGCCTTGAAGGCGCTGCGACCGTAGGAACGTGCCTGACGTGCCCGCTGCATAGTGAGGGCTTCCTGAAGCAGGACTTCGAGGTAGCGGTAGACCATCAGCAGCTGTGTGACTATGACCGACGGGCAACCGAGACGGCGCAATGCCTCGCAGATATCATTGAAGCCGGCTACGCGTATGAGCAGCAACAGGGCCTGGACGGCAAGAAGGCCGCGGATGAGTATAGAGATGAAGCTGACCCATCCTGCGGATACGGTCACTCCGAACGCAGTGAAGGCCGGACTATGGTCGAAGACCGGATTGAAGATACCGATGAAGAAGAGGAGCGGGACTACGTAGAGCGAATCGCGCAGCAACCGCTCATACGGTATATGGGCCAAAGGCGCCGATATGATGGGATAGACGGCAAACCATATTATTGTGTCGGTGCGCTGGAGCGGCACGCTTAGCATCGCCACGA
Source organism: uncultured Porphyromonadaceae bacterium (assembly GCA_947175295.1). GTDB lineage: Bacteria > Bacteroidota > Bacteroidia > Bacteroidales > Muribaculaceae > Lepagella. Next base: position 2,135 of record CAMWMK010000187.1, on the reverse strand, counting down.
GATAGACCGCTGTCACCGTAAGCAGTGCCCGGGTGTCGATGCCGCTGATGTGCGACGCGGCCTCCGGCCTTGCCTGCCGGGCATTGAGTATGGTTATGGCTTTCTCGAGGCGTGACGCTTTCATTTGTGGCCGTTGGATGAAGTCTGATGTGCGGAGCGTATGCGGTGGAAGATGATGGTGGTCAGAGCCCAGAGCATCACCATCACTATCAATGCGCCTACGATTCCGGCGAAGCGGGAGTCATAGTCCGGCATAAAGGCCGTAGGGGGAGTTGCCGACGGCATGTCGGAGATGCCGGATACCTTTTCGATCGACCATTCCAATCCGTCGGGATTGGAGGATGCAAGCCAGGTGAACGCTCCGGCGAAGACGAGGGTGGCTATGCCGAACCCTATCAGCACTGGCCGCAGACGTCTTGATCCGGCTGCATTCCGTTCGGCGCCTGAGGGCGCCGCGCTATATTCTCCGTAAAGGGTCTCAGGACGGTATTTCGCAAGGAAACAGAGCACCGCCGCTGTGGCTGCTCCTTCTATCGCGCCGATGGCGAGATGGATGGGGAGCATGAAGGCGAGGAAAGTGGAGGTGGGAAGCGCAGTTATGCCCGAAAGTTCCGTCTCCAGCGTCACTCCGCAGGCTCCGATCTCCAGCGCTATGATGGATGCTGCTACGGCTGCCAGCGAGATGCGCCAGGGCTTGAAAGTCGTTCCTGCTATCGGGCGGTAGACAAGCGGATAGGCTATGAGACACGACGTGGCCGCCATATTGATGACATTGCATCCGAGGGCGAGCAGGCCGCCGTCGGCGAATACGAGGCATTGGATGATCAGAACGGAGCATAGCGTGATGAAGGCGGCCCAGGGGCCGAGCACGGCACTGAGCAGGATACCGCCTATCACGTGTCCGCTCGAGCCGGTGCCTGGTATCGAGAAGTTGATCATCTGGGCTGCGAATACGAAGGCACCCATCACACCCATGAGCGGGATGATGTCGTCGCGGCGTATGTTTTTCACTTTTGAAGCGGCGACCGCTATGAGGGTCGCCGCCACTGCTCCTGCGCCGGCGGCTATGGCCGGCGACACGAGCGCGTCTGCCATGTGCATGGTGGTCTTGGTTAAGGAGGTTTAACGGGTTTAGGCGGTTTTGTGGGTTTAGGAGGAGTAGGAATTGCTTATTTCTTATCGGCTTCGTCGTCGCGGAGATTCGCTACGAATCCGTCCCAGGCCGAGTCCCATTCGGTGTGTGTGTCGACGTTTTTCTTAAACTTGTAGAGCGGCAGCAGAAACAGCCATGTCGTGATGCAGAAGGGGCCGGTCAGGGTAGGGAGGCCGAATGGCATCATGAATACGTCCATAGCGGCTTGGATGAAGAATGTGGCTATGATGGCCACCACCGCCCATACGGCCGACTTCACGTTGGGCTGATAGAATGTGCAGCCGATGGCTATGCCCGTCAGTACCGGGCTGAATCCGAAGAGGCCGCTCGCGATGTCGGCTCCGTCGGCCTTGAAGAGGATGGCGAGCGCGAGCGAGATGGCCGAGCCTATGGCTGCCCATGCCGCGGCCCAGCGGCTGCAGAGGGCGAGCCCCACGAGGAAGAGTATGCCCGTCACCCATGAATTGATAAGGAACACCTGCGAGATTCCCTTAAGCCAGTAGACCACAAGGTCGCCGAAGGAAGTGGAGAGTTCCGTGCTGAAATGTCCTGTCAGTTCCGGAGTGGAGAGCGATGCGGGCGCAATGCCGTCGAGAATGCGGGAAGAGAGCAGGAAGATCCATGTCAGCAATACGAACGGGAAGGTAAGCGAATTGATCTTGAAGGGCGCCATGAGGTTGTTGAGGCCGGTGCGCACCCATGTGGAGAGCATCGCGCAGAAAATGAGGGCCGCCCACATCAGCGGGGTATCGCTGAGGAATGTCGGGAAAGCGCAGCCCACAAGTATGCCGTTGAAACCCCAAAGGCCTGCGGCTCCACCCTTGCCGTCGGGCTCGAGAAGGACTCCGGCTATGTAGGAGGCTACGAGCCCCACCACAGCGCCCCACGCCACAGCAGGCGTATGGCATTCATAGGCACCCCAGAAGATGCCGATCAAAAATAAAATACCGGTCCAGGCACTTTGCTGGAACATTACCTGCCC
>CAMWMK010000186.1 GCA_947175295.1 uncultured Porphyromonadaceae bacterium | reverse complement strand
AGCTCCTACGACGACTTCGGGGAAGCGGACAGGATAAAGATAAAATATTAAAGATAAAATATTAAAGATCAGATTCATGATATATCATGCTGCGTCATGATTCAACTCGAAATATTAAAGATCAGAATCATGATATATCATGCTGTATCATGATTCAACACGATACATCATGCTGCATTATGATTCAACACGATATATCATGAGAAAACTGACAACCAAAACAAACATAAAAACTGAAAATTCCTAAACTCAACAACAATGAACATAGAAATCGAAAACCTACAGAAGATATTCCGGTCTGATACGGTGCAGACCGTAGCGCTCAACAATGTATCGCTCGCGATCAGCGACGGCGAGTTTGTAGCGATAATGGGCCCTTCGGGGTGTGGCAAGTCGACGTTGCTGAATATCCTCGGCCTCCTCGACAATCCTACTTCCGGCAGCTACAGGCTCGACGGAAAGGAAGTGGGACATCTGAAGGAGAGCGGACGTACGGACTACCGCAAAGGGCGCATCGGATTCATCTTTCAGTCGTTCAACCTTATCGACACAATGACGGTTCGCGACAACGTGATGCTTCCCCTCAACAATCTTTCCCTTTCGCGCGATGAGAAGAACAAGCGGGTAGATGAAGCCCTCGCAAGAATGGGGATAGCCCACCGCGCCAAGCATTATCCGTCGCAGCTGTCAGGGGGCCAGCAGCAACGAGCCGCCATCGCGAGGGCTATCGTAGGAAGACCGGGACTCATACTTGCCGATGAGCCCACCGGAAACCTTGATTCGAAAAATGGTGCTGAGGTGATGGAGCTGCTGAGCGAACTCCATAAGGAAGGAGCCACCATAGTGATGGTGACGCATTCCCACAGGGACGCGGCCGTGGCCGACCGCATCATAAACCTATACGACGGCCAGATCGTAGACAGACTCCAAACAATATGACGCCATGATGAAGTTTTTTACGTCCGACCTTCGTCGGAACATAATAAAGATACTCTGCCTTTCCATAGGTCTTGCTGTGGGATTCCTGCTTGTGGCGAAGATATATTTCGAGCAGAGCTACGATTCCTTCTTTCCGGATATCAACAGAATCTACCGGATCACGGAGAGTACAGTACAAAACGGAGAATACAAGGAATATCAAAATACTCCCGGAGGTTCGGCTCCGGAACTGCAACGTCACATACCTCAGATAGAGAAGGCCACAAGGTTTACGACTCTTACCAACGGAGATCCTGTGCTGAAACTCGAGGATGGCAGGAAGATAGGTGTGGCGGATGTCACGCTGGCAGATACATGCTGCTTCGATGTGCTGAAGACTTCCATCCTGGAGGGAGATCCCCATGAGGTCCTGGCAGTGGAGGATCTGGTGATGATACCCCGTTCGTTGGCTGAGAAAATTGGAGGAGACGTAATAGGACAACGTTTTTCGGTCGTGGACTGGGGTGATTCCTATAAAATGACGGTCGGTGGCGTCTACGAAGACTATCCATTGAATTCCACCCGGAAAAATGCCGTCTACCTCTCGATGCCGACGGTCAGGAAATTCATGTGGGAAGGAAGTTGCGACAATCTGATCGGCAACGACCGTTATTCAAGCTATGCCCTGTTGGCGGAGGGTGTGGATCCGGAAGAGGTAAGCGCATTGATGTTGAAGCATCTCAAGACCGTAATAGATGAGGAGGCATTCACGATCTACGACTTCAGGATGTGGGTGCGTCCGATGGCGGGCGCCTATAGCAGCCAGGACGGAGTGAAGACAATGTCATGGATGCTCGGAATATTGGCTGTAGTGATGTTGATGTGTGCCGGCTTGAACTATCTGCTTATCGTCATAGGCCAGTTATCGGCACGAGGGAAAGAGATGGCCATCCGGAAATGCTTCGGAACGGATCGGAAATCCATCTTCCTCATGGTCATGGGAGAGAGTCTGTTCTTTATGCTGGTCTCCTTGGGGCTTGCCGTCATTCTCGCCTTTTGCTTCTCCGATCTGTGCAGGGATCTGCTTGGATACTCACCGAAGGAACTGTTTTCCACCGGTAAGGTATGGATTGCGGAAGGTTTGGTCTGTGTCGGACTGCTCGTCTTCACCGGAATCATTCCATCAGTGATATATAGCCGGACTCCGGTGGCTCAGGCCTTCCGTCCGGCAACGCATGGAAGAAAGGTATGGAAACTTATATTGCTTGCCGTGCAGTTCATGGCTACTGGTATGGTGATGTGTCTGCTGGTGCTCGTCGGACGTCAGTACTGCATGATCGGAAATCTGGATATCGGTTTGGACTATGAGAACGTAGCGATGTTCTACCGCTATCCGATGTCGGATGAAAAGACCCGTACGGTGATGGATGAACTTAAGAAACTCCCGTTCGTAGAGGGAGTGGCGAGTGCTGATGTCCATCCTACCGACTGGGCGAGCGGCAACAACATATGGACTGAAGGAAGGGAAGCAGACGAGGTAAATGTAGCCGATATGGAATGGAACAATCCGGAGCTGTTTGATGTAATGGGTATGCCGTTAGTGCAGGGAAGAGGTTTCGGCGCCAATGCAGACTCCACTGTCAACGAGGTGATCGTGGAGGAAAGGATGGTGGAGGTGTTTCAAAAAAACTTCGGAGAGGAGGATGAAGATATAATCGGGAAGACATTCTACATTACTGGACATGCTGATGGCGGTATGCTGAATACGATAGTCGGTGTGGTAGGCAATCTTCGCCGTGGAGGATTTGAGAGCGAGAACGCGGATAAAAGGGTGGCTGTGTTCTTTCCTTCAAGCAAGGTCAGGGGAAATGTCTTCATACGGTTTACGGAACTTACTCCGGAGAATCTTACAGCTGCCCAGAAGGTTCTCGACTCAATCAATGACGGCGACGAAATCTACATCACCCCTTACAGGATGAAGATCGAGGCTAAACGAAGCGGCATCAGGAAATTCGGTATGTCGGTTATGGTGGTCGGTATCGCCATCATCCTGATAGCTTTGATCGGACTTATAGGATATGTGGCCGACGAGGTGAACCGCCGTGCCAAGGAAATCGCTATCCGTAAGGTCAACGGTACGGATGCATGGAAGATCGTGAGGCTGTTCTGCCTCGATGTCTTGAAGGTGGCCCTGCCTTCGCTCTTGGCAGGAGGAGTGTTGGCTATGGTGGTCGGTCAGCGATGGCTGTCGCAGTTTACCGATCGCGTCTCCCTCTCGCCTCTGAGCATGATAGCCTGCCTCGCAGTATTGCTGATACTGATAATGGGTGTGGTCGCAGTCAACACTCTTCGCGTGGCGCGCAGCAATCCAATCGACCATCTACGCTCCGAATGATATTGTCGGTGCGGATCTTTGATCAGATGAATATGCCGACAACGCTGACGATGCTGACAACTTAATTTTTTATGTTGTAAAGCATATTTTTGATAAAATTGCAGGGATTTTTAAGGTGTAAATGTCAAAATGTAGGACCATTTATATGTTATGCAACACATTTATGACATTTTGTCAAAAATAATTTGGTCAGTTGGATTTTTTGCCTTATCTTTGCACTCAGAATCTAAACAATCTTTTTACCTTAAGATTTTTTACCTGTAGAAACTCATAAATTGGGCCGGACCGT
>CAMWMK010000185.1 GCA_947175295.1 uncultured Porphyromonadaceae bacterium | reverse complement strand
ATAAGACCGGCTGCTATATATTTATTGAATTTCATTTTTAGAATTCTGTTTTATGTTTGAATATTAGAAACCGAGTTCAACGCCGAATACCCAGCTGCGGTTGTAGTATGAGTTGCCGGTATCAAGATCTAGGCCTGCTACTGACTGGCAAAGGTCGAACGGATTGATAACCTGTGCGTAAACTTTCAGATGTTTCAAGTCGACATGCTCGAGCAGATTGCTCGGAAGGGTATAGCCGAGCGAGATGTTGCGCATACGGATGAGGTTGGCTTTCTTGTAGCCGAGCTGGCTTGCGAACAGGTCCTTGGTGCCTGTCTGCACACTGCCTGTGAAGAGAGGAGCCTGGAATTCTGCATCTGTGTTGTCGGGTGTCCAGTAGTCGACGGCTGTTCCGAGGTTACCGTAGCCGGTAAGATACTGGGGAGCGTGAACCATATAGTTGAAACGTCCGTAGAGCATGAAGCTAAGTTCGATTCCCTTATAGTTGAAGGTATTGGTCCAGCCTGCGGTGGCTGCCGGACGCTTGTGGCCCACGATCACTTTGTCTTTATCGTCCATAGTGTAGTCACCGTTCTGATCAACAGGCTTGACCATACCTGGCTTAAATCTAACACCGTGATTGCTCCATTCCTCCATCTCGGCGCGGTCTTCGGGAGTGTCCTGCCAGAGGCCGTCGGCCTGATAGTCATACCATACGCCGATCTGCTGTCCGATAAACCAGGTATTGGCGATATCGTCTTCCTTGCCGTTGGCGAGTTCGTCGATGCGGTCTTTCTGCCAGCCGATATTGAATGAGGTGTTCCAAGAGAAGTCGTGGGTCTCAACCGGGATGGCGTTGATCAGGAATTCAACACCCTTGTTGGAGGTCTTACCGATGTTGGCGATAGTGGCTGCGTAACCGGAGACTGTCGGTACAGACATTTTGAGAAGAAGGTCTGAGGTCTTGGAGAAGTAGAACTCAAGGGCACCGTTGATACGTCCGTTAAGGAAGCCATAGTCGATACCGACGTTCCACTGGGTAGTCTTCTCCCATCCCACTTCCTGATTTGCCATTACAGGCATATTTTTAGGATCCACGTAGGCAGGGTCGTTGAGGAGGTAGACCTTGTCATAACCGTTACCGGTAGGGATGAAGATCGACTGCAGTCTGTTGAGTGTAGAGTAGGGGTCGATGGCCGAGTTGCCGGTCGTGCCCACACCTGCGCGGATCTTAAGGTCGTTGAGCCAAGCCACTTCGCGGAGGAATGATTCCTGCTGGATTCTCCATCCGAGCGACATAGAGGGGAAGAAGGCCCATTTGCGGCCTGCGGAAAGCTGCGATGCGCCGTCCCAGCGGGCTGATGCGGTCAGAAGGTAGCGGTTGTCGAAGCCGTAGTTCAGGCGCACCATGTATGATTCAAGCTGACGCTCGGTGAGTCCTGTGCTCATGCCTGCTCCGTTCCTTTCTTCCTTGATGTCAAGGGAGCCCATGGCGTTCCAGAGATACATATTCTGCTCAAGACCGGTCAACTGCATGGATGCGGTCTCATAGTTCCACTTGGAAGCGGTCTGCAGCAAGGTCAAACCTACGTTGTGCTTCTCAGCGAATGTATTGTTGTAGGTGATCATGTTGTCGAGGGTCCAGGAGAAGTCGCGGCGTGTCTCCCACTTAGCCTGGTTCCTTCCGCCGTTATTCCACTTGTAGGCAGAGTCATCCTGAATGAAGTTTCCTAGACGGTAGTGACGGTAGTCCGGACCGAAGGCAAACTTGTAGTCAAGACCCTTGAGAGGCTTCCAGATCTCACCGAGGTGGAGGGTAGCGGAGAAATTACCCATAAAACGGTAGGTCTCGCGCTCCGAAATATTGTGATTCCATTCATCGATCGGGTTGTAGCACGCGTTGTCACCACCCGGATACTTGATGCGCTCGCCTTCTGCATTGTAAGGCTGGGCCCATTGGTAGCAGCTCTTGTATAGCTCGTAAATCGCAGCCTTGGAGTTGGTAGTCGAAGGCGCATATGTGCTCGACATACCGTAGTCCTGAAACTCGCGCGAACCATTGAGCGAGAGGCTGAAGGTAAGCCATTTCACGGCGTTGATGTTCAAGCCTACACGTGCTGTGTATCGGTTATAGCGCTGGCCCCTCTGGGTGCCCTTGTTGTCAAGGTAGCTGATAGAGCCATAGGCGTTCATCTTTTCCACACCACCGGAAGCACTCACTGTGTGCTCCTGAATGAAACCGGTCCTCAGACACTGGTCGGTCCAGTCGTAGTCATATACGTCGGCGGGATTCCAGCTACCGGACTTCCAACCGCTCATAACGTTGTTATAGCCTGTGGGGTCGTCGATCTGACCGAAGAGGAGGGCATCGCTCTCCTGGGTCGGATTGCGGGGATCGGCGTATTTTGTCGGGTCATCGAGATACGCTGCCCAACGACGGTAGTTGATCAGCTGTTCTGCATTCATCGAAGGGCTGCGGTCTACGAGGTGTTGGAATGTCACGGAACCTGCGTAGTTGATGCTGAACTGTCCGGTCTTACCTTGCTTAGTAGTGATTATGACTACACCATTGGCACCGCGTGAACCATAGATAGCAGTAGCAGATGCATCCTTAAGGATGTCGATTGACTCGATATCGCGGGGGTTGATGGTCTCGATGCCGGAAGCCGACATAATTGGCACACCGTCGACCACATATAGAGGATCGTTGGATGCAGTAAGAGAACGCTCGCCACGGATACGGATGGTACCGATGGTACCAGGACGTTCGCTCGATGTGATGTCGACACCGGGAGCCTTACCCTGCATTGCCTCGAAGGCATTGCTTACGGGACGGCTCTCAAGCTCCTCGGCACTGATGTGAGTAAGGGCACCTGTCACGTCGGTCTTCTTCTGCACGCCGTAGCCTACCACTACGAGGTCGTCGAGCATCGCCGAGTCATCCTTCATCGTCATGTTGATCACTGACTGTCCGCCTACTCTTACTTCCTCTGTCACACAGCCTACATAGCTGAATACGAGGGTTGAGTTCTGTGAGACATTCCTTAGCTCATACATGCCATCGAAGTCGGTAGCTGTGCCGTTGGTGGTGCCTTTTACCATTACAGTGACTCCGATCATCGGATCGCCTGCCTGGTCGATCACCTTACCTGACACCGTCTTGCCCTGAGCGGCAGCCGAAAGGCTTACCACTGCCATAAGGGCTACAAACAGGAATCTGCGGCATATCGCCGCGAATCCTGAACTTTCCTTGCGGTAGTTCATAAGTTGATGTTGGTTAAATTATTAGGTTAATATTAGTTATATTTTCATTGTTCGTTATCTCCTTCAATGGCGGACGAGTTGGTTCCTCCGGCATTCACTCGATAATGGATTCGTTAAGTTCGTGCCTGCAAATTTAAATAAAATATTCTACTGTTCCTAAAATTTATGTAAAAAAGTTAAATTTAAATACAATTTTTAACATAATAAAATAAATATTTACATAAATTAATAACTTACACGTAGCGTACACCCCAATATTAGTTACTTTTAAGAATTTCCACACCTTCCGTACCCTCCCCATCGCAACAAACCGCCCTCCCTATGTAATAAAGCCTGGTCCCCAGGCGCCCCGGCGCGTCCTTCCCCTAAC
>CAMWMK010000184.1 GCA_947175295.1 uncultured Porphyromonadaceae bacterium | reverse complement strand
GCATATGGTAACCTCTGTCGGCGCGAGGCGGCTGGGAAGCCGCCTTTCCATGGGCAACGCAGTCGGGCAAAACTGCACTTTGATAATTTGCATTGAAACTATATTTGTGAATTTCATTCTCGTGTCATGTAATATGCGGCTATCCATCGGAACGTAGGGACGCACGGCTCGTGCGTCCGCGCTCGACAATGCTCGTCTGCCACTGAAAACGCTCATTTCTTTCTGACTGAACGATAACACATCTCGTTCATTATCAACGTAGGCGGAGGATGTCAATGGTATCGTCAGTCCGTTGGATATATAAATCGTCACCGTCGATGTAGGCTGGATTATAGTATGTTCTGTCGGCGTCTATGTAAGTGGTCGATTCCCCAGTCTGCTTATTGTAGACCGTGACGTAGGTCTTGTCGCGGTTGAGGACGTTACCTATCGCTACCCAACGGTCGTTTTCAGCAAATCCTTTTAGATTAATAGGAAACTCCCTGATGATCTTCACGGCCCAGTCGTTGCCGGAAATTTTCGTCTTGAAATACTCTTCCGACGGCCATTTGCCTTTATAGTCGAGCTCATACGCCTCTACGGCTTTTCCGTCGCGAAGCGCGTAGATAAGAGGTTCGAGACTCGGGAGATAGCGCACCTCACCATCGGGCAACTGCCGCATATTGACCAACTCAACGGTTGTCATACCCTTCAGATGGTCCGGCACTCCGAGCACAGGCACCGGCTCGCTTTCCTCATCTGCCTTCCATGCGAGTTTCAGATCCTCATATTCCTGGTTGGAATAATCAATCCAGATTCCTTTCACCGGATCTTCGATAGCCGACAGCGCGAACACCGGAAGGTCTATGTTCCTCAGAAACCTGCCGTCTTTGGAGAAATGAGTGAGTTTCGTACCGGCCATATCGAAGACCACAATTTCAGTGTCACTGACGGAAAGGCTCATAGGAGAGGAAATGTCTTCCGGTCCGCCTCCCGTGTTGCAGTAGGCGAAGAGCTGGGTGCCGTCTTTGAGGTAGGCATAGAGTCCGGGGTTCTTTGCCGGATCCACCGCAAATATAGTGTCGCCCCTGACCGCCATCTGCTGTATGCCCCCGATGATTTCCTCTGTGTCTTCGTCAAAGACCACGTTGCCGACCCTCTCGAGATGCCTGGCGATAGGCTCCGCGCCATCGAAATCTACCGTAATGGTCCTTTTCTCCGGGAATCCGTTTTTCCCCAAGGTTACGGCTGAAAGCTTGTCAGTGTCCTGCTTCTTATTGGAGCAGGAGGGAAAGAGCGTTATCATTGTAAAAGCGCACATCGACGTGAAAAATAACTTACATCTCATAATATGATATCTTTTGGTTTACGGATGCAAAGTTATATAAACTCCAGCCTTTCCCCCCTATTTCCCGGTACGGATATTCCCCTCATCACCAAAATCCGTACTGAAAGGATTGGCATATGGTAACTATCTGCACTATAATTTCCTGACTTCAAGAAGTGATGGATTGGCATCGCCGTCCTCATCGGCGACGATGAAGATGAATGAATCATCGCTCTCGCAGGCACCGAATGTAACGAGAAACCTCGTAGAGGAAGAGCCGAATATATCATCTCTGACCATGCTCTTATTCTCCGGCCAGACCATGTATTCGTTGACTCTGTCTCCGTCTTTGAATATGACGGCTTGTTCCATCCCTTGTTCTCCGGGATACTTCATAGCTACGAGCGCCTGATCTCCATGTCGACGGAACCATCCTACAGTCGCATAATCCTGAAGCACCTTGTCATTGAAATCAAAATATCCATACAGATCGAAGTATTTCCTGTTTATCTCTGTTGTGGCGAGGTGGTCGTTTTCTGGCGGCAGTATGTCCTTTATTGAGAAGGAGCCAGTTTTTGGATCGTAGCAGACAGCTGAATTTGAATCGCCGAGTTGGGTTGCGACGTAGTAGCCTGTTTCAACAAACTGCACCGGAAAAGAGGCGGAATTTGCCAGATCCTTATCGTAAAATTCCTGAAGCACCTTTCCGTCGATGGAAACTATTTTGTATACTATCTCCTCTGGCGTGTCGGCAATGAATGTATCGCTGCCAAGATATTTGAACTGTGATGCAAAGAAATCCAATGCAATATGGCCGCTGTATTCCATAGATGGATATTTATACCTTGAGATCCTTTTATTTCCAGAGACCCATATCTCACCATATTCAGGCACAATATCAAAATCGGATATGTTCTCATATTCCTCCGGTCCGCCTCCGACCCTTGAGAGTTTGCATTGAAACTTTCCGGTCTCGTCAAACATCAGGACTTCATTGTTTGACTTCACGAAAAAATGTCCGTCCTTCTTTATTGTCTTGATGGAGAATCCTCCGATCAGGCTTTCCTCGGTTGTTTCAAGCGGAATCACCGAGTATTCACCGAGGATATCGGAAAGATTGATCTTCTTCTCTACAAAATTTCCGGTCCGGATGCCGGGCAGCAGTATGTCGGAATCTGCATCCGCAGCCTTCTGAGAGCACCCTGAGAAGGCTGCGATTATGGCAATGAACCACATGATCGTGAAAAATAACTTACATCTCATAATATGATATCTTTTGGTTTACGGATGCAAAGTTATATATACTCCAGCCTTTCCCCACTATTTTCCGGTACGGATATTCCCCTCATCACCGAAATCCGTACTGAAAGGATTTTCTTATCATTCTTCAATTTCTTCTAAATCAAAGAATAATAATTTTGTGTGCTCTGATTCGGAATCTTGACTTAGAGGTAAGAAATTGTTTTTTAAATAAAACGGTACAGCATTAAGATAAGCATCCACCGTTATGAATCTACATCCCGTTTTATTATCCACCACAAAATATGTTTTAATAAAGTCAAGGATAAAAGTTCCTAGAGACATGCCTTTAGCATATTGATCAATGGCCAACCTACATATTTTTACAGCAGGATAGCTTTTGATTCGTTTGTCATTGACAAATCGTTTTTTCCTGAATTTATTAAATTCTGTTTTACTTTCAAAATCAGAAATAGAAACACGGTCATTGGCTAAGCTGAAGAAGCCAATGACTTGTTTGTTGTCGATTCTTTCAATAACATAGCTCACTGCAAGACGAGCTTTTCTATATAATTGGGACTCATTCAAAATGAAGTCGTTCAGATCTTCATCTCCACAATCAAAAGAAGATACGATTTCGTCTTTCTTAAGCTTTCGAATTTGAAATAGGGAAGCAATTTCTTCAGTACTCATGTTTATTTCACGAACATGCGGATTGCTGCTTGATAATTTGCCTCACGACGTTTTTTGTCTGATGCTGATTCTTTGGGAGGATTCTGCATCCTTTGAGCAAAGCGTCGTCCTTCTTCGCCGAATAAAATCGGAGTTTCTTTTATTGGTCTTGCCATAACTTTTTATTTTCAGCAAAGATAGTAAAATTTTATTGATTAGCCAAATTAAGTCTAAATAAAATCTGCAAAAAGATGCAAATAAGATTTATGTATATGATGTCCGCATGGATATAAACATCTAAGCGTTTTTCCATCACAGCCGAAGTATGAGGCGGTCGAGGGAATGGGTGTCGGCTTTCTTTCCGAATATCTTCCTGGCCAGCGACGAGCGACGGTCTGT
>CAMWMK010000183.1 GCA_947175295.1 uncultured Porphyromonadaceae bacterium | reverse complement strand
CGGGCACGTTCCTGGGTCAGCTCATTTTCCGTCTTAAGTCTCCTGTTCTCCGCCTCCGCAGCACGCACCTGCTGAAAAGCCAGTTCTTTCTTTATCTTGTTGCGCCGCATGAGCAGGATAAGTATAACTAATCCCATGGTCATAAAAGCCAGTCCACCTATACATACCAATATTACCTTACGGTGACTTTCGGCATCCCTTTCAAACTGCAACTCCACTCTGTGTTTCTCCTCCATAGACCGGCTCTTCTGTTCGAACTTCGCTGAGTTTATGGTTTCCAGTCTGTCAACGAAATCTTTGTAGAGACCAAGGGCTTCTTCTTGTTTTTTCAGCTTCTCCATAATTGGATACTTTATCGCCAGGTATTTCAAGGTGTCATAGCCGACACTGACTTCATCCAGATAGTCAAGCTGCTGCAATGCCACGCTGTTATCTCCGAGTCTACTGTATGCCCGTGCGAGATTTAGGATATCATTGACATCATGTATTAGGCTGTCACTTTCTATCAGTTCCTTTAAATACTGTTTTGATCCGAATTGAAAAGCATATGTCATTATACGGGTGTGTAATCTTTGTTTCTGGGCATCACTCAAGGATGTAAAATTGTTAAGTAACTTGATTACACTGTCCGCTCGCTCCTTGTGTCCTAATATATTTATGCCGTTAAGAGCATTCAACAAGCATTCGAATTCATATTCCTTACGATATTTGTGACGAAAGATTTTCGCTGCTCTCAAATAATTAGAAATGTACCCGTCGTAATCATAAAAACTTTGATAAATTATTCCTTGCGCGACAAGAATTCTGGCTATCGTCAACGAATCCGTACAATTTTCAGCAATATCCATTCCCCTCATATATGAATATAACGCGCTGTCCCTATTATTCTTATTTTGGTATATCCGTCCTTGGTAGTAATAGGTGCGGAGCTTCTCGTCAGGAGTTCCGTTCTCCAGGTAATAGTCGATTGCCGGCTGGAGGACGTCGAAGGTCATGGTATCGACATAGTTCTTGTCGAGGGCCATTGACTTCAGTAAAGCATATCGGGCCTTCAGACCCCTCTCATTCAGGGCAGAGGGCTGAATTGAGTCAAGGATGATCAGCGAGGAGTCGGGGCGGAGCTCCATCAGGCTGTCGGCAGCATCAAGCCGACGGCTCACAGAGGAAGCGTCTCTGCATCCGGCTATGGAAAGTATGGATGAGATAAGCAGTATCGGCAATATCCGCCATATGTGTAGGTCGATGTTTCTCTTCATGATGCAAATTTACACAATTTTATTCAATTCCGCAATACTTGAATAGGGGCCTCACGCAAAGGCCGCAGAGGGGGTGGGAACGCAGGGATTGGTCGTAGATTCGCTATAAATGGCCTGAAAAGCGGGAGTAGATGAAAGTTTTAAGGGAAGTGCGCAGAAATTAATTTTTGCTAAAATTATATTTATTTAATACCCAATTAATTGTAAATTTTAAAAAATTCAGAATATGAAACTTTTTATTTGGAGCATGAAAGTTTGAAATTGTAATTTTGCAACATCGAAAACAACAAAAAACACCTAAACAAATGAAAAAAATTCTCACAACCATCCTCGCCTTCATGGCGCTCGCGCTCCCAATGACAGCGCAGGAATCAGACGGTAAGTCTACATCTAAATCAATTATCATTTCCTCTCATACTCTCAATGATGATACCAACCCTACTGTTCTACGTGCTCCCATGCACATACCCGTAGAGGCATGGTATGATGCTGAGGCAGACACAATCTCCATCATATATTATGGAGAAGACGAAGGAGAAGTGAATCTCTATCGCGATGGACAGCTCATCGACAGCTCGTCAGAGATCAGCACCACATTCTCTATCTCCGAATCCGGATTCTACACCATCGAGATCAATACGGATTCATGGACTGCGACAGGAAGCCTCGAAATCTGACACTCTCCTCTATACTAAGTAAAAAAAGATATAAGCCGGCAATATATCTGACAGACCCCACTGTATAACAGGCGCGTAATCCGACCAAGCGAAATGAGTCGGAAAAATAAAACAATTAACTGAACAATGGAAAAAATCAAGTATCTAATTTTTTTTGCCATAGGAATATTTCTATGCTGTTCCTGTGGCAACTCAGACGTCACTGAAAAGACGGAACTTACAACACAATACACCGTATACGACTCTGAAGAGCAAGAATATATGGACTTTCAAGCCAAACTGGAAGCTCTTAATGAGCAGACATTCATAGAGCAGGATGCCACAAGAGGATTAAGCCGTTTCTTTAAGAAATTCTTAGCTGTAGTAGCATGTGATGCCCTCGGAAGTGCAATAGGCAGTGTTGGAGGTCCGGTTGGGATTGCAACTGCAGCCATTACAGCTTCGTTAGCCGCTGTAATAACCCCTGTAGAACAAATTGGTATATTTACCAGAACCAACGAATATCTAACTGGCAGAACAATAGGCATGAATAATGCAGGCTATTCCTTAGCAAATAATCTCGTACCTGCCAATCCGATCAACGGTAAATACTATACCATTGAAGACAGCATCGGTTATTATCACAATAAAGTCCTTCTTTCGCTGGATAGCGATATAAGTTCGAGAACCTTAGATTTAGATACTATAATAGTAAAAGTAGCTGATGAGACTTACCAAAGTTACAAAACAAGCAAAACTGATATAATTAGTAATCTAAAGGCCAATCAAACTTCATTCGATAAGATCACAACAAACATTATGCCCAATATCCACGAAGCTGAGGACATTGCCACTATGATAGAAAGATTCCAACAGCAATATCCAGAACATGCTCCATTGATAAGAGTACTTGAAACCTTCTTAAATGGACTTTCAAATATCAAGCCCACAAACAATGATGGAGAATATTTAAATAAAGCTTTGGCATTACTTGATACTATTCCAATGAGATCTGTTGTAAGACAAAACATACAGAATGCCATTATAGTAGCAAATGCAAGTTATCAATTATGGAAATTACCGGAAGATTAACTATTATATGCTTGCTAATGTATTTCGGCACAACCATCCAGATGCATGCTGAAACCAAAGAGGCCACCTGGGCAACGCCGCTTCATATCGAAGTCAGTATGGGCGGTTCCTCTCCTCATAAAGAAATCTTGCCATTCGGCACAGCACTTGATGTAAATTACCGAATAAAACGCTTCTCAATCCATACCCTACTGGAAGGAACGTATTTCCTTCCCAAGCAAAACATTACGAAAAATTACAATCAGACTGCCAATTTGGGAGGCGGTATCGGATTTGAGATTCTTCCAGAAGACATTAATAATCGAAGTGTGTTTGAAGTCAGAGCTTCCGTTACACGCTCATTGGGTTCATCAGACTACAGGAATACTGACTGCAAAATAGGAATATATTGGTTAGCCAATCCTTATAGAAGAAGTATGACTCCTACCGTAGGATTCGGATACTGCCTGAGAAATTTCTCAAATCAGGATTTACATACCTATAACGGAATGTATGTATCTATTGGTGTCAGATTCTAATTTCTTATATTCCATGAATTAAAACATTCATCAAAATGGATGCACCAAAGTAATCGCCATTGCCGTCGGTACGGTGCCGATAGCCCGGATATCCGATGACTACGATTCCTGATCAT
>CAMWMK010000182.1 GCA_947175295.1 uncultured Porphyromonadaceae bacterium | reverse complement strand
CAGGAAGCCTGTACCCTGAGCCGGGGTCGAACCGGCACGGATTGCTCCACTGGTGTTTGAGACCAGCGCGTCTACCGATTCCGCCATCAGGGCTTATCATCTTTGGCCTCTCGGCCCTTTGACACTGCAAAGTTAATTGGAATTTTCCATTAATCCAAATTTTTCAGCATTTTAGTTTGCTTTTTTATGTCTTTCGCCACAGAATCCTCATTATTGGGCCCTATCACGCGCCCCGCAGCGAGCCTTGCAGCCTCCACGGCGTTAGCCACAGCCACTGCATCGTCGGCTACCTCAAGGATCGGAATGTCGTTGACATTGTCGCCATAAGCCACGATCCTCTCGGCTCCTACCATCTCGGCCAGACGCCTGACGGCATTCGCCTTCGAAGCCTCCTGACC
The DNA here is from genome assembly GCA_947175295.1 of uncultured Porphyromonadaceae bacterium. GTDB lineage: Bacteria > Bacteroidota > Bacteroidia > Bacteroidales > Muribaculaceae > Lepagella. The sequence goes on along the minus strand of CAMWMK010000182.1, from coordinate 3,252 downwards.
GAACACCTCCATCAAGGCGATCTCATCGCCATACATGTCATGATAGAACACCGCCCGGAGATCGTCAGAATCCTTTATCTCATCATACACTCGCCTCACTTCCTCTTCGGGCCGCATGCTGTAGAAAAGAAGCACCTTATCAAGACGCTCCGGCAGCTGCCCCTCTTCCCTGTCAAGGATATGGAAATCCTTATAAGGAGTATGCAGCCGCTCCTCCATGAACTCACGTTCCAGATCGCTCATATCCCCGATATGATAGATATGGATCACATTGTCATCGCCAAGAATATATATGAATGCACTGAGGCGATGCTTGCGGTAAAGCTCCACAAGACGTTTCGCGGTCTCCTCGCGATGGAATGCGGCATAGACGTAGCGGTTGTCTTCACGGTTCCATATGGCAGCTCCGGTCATCACGATAAACGGCAACGGGCTATCCACATCGTCGAGCAACGGACCGACAGTAGCGGGGGTGCGGGCAGTGGCTACGCTGAACATCGCCCCCTCGGCAATGGCCTCATTGATCATGCCGACGCTTTCGGCGCTCACCTTTCGGTCCGGGCCGAGCAGAGTGCCGTCGAGATCAGTTACAAACAAGGTGCGCATAGCTATCTATCCTTACGAATTTCAATTATCTCCGCATCGCTTACCTGCGACTCTACGGTATATCTCACCCTATCGGCGTTTTCAGAGGAATATGACCGGATCTCGGTATATTCCACGTCTACCGCGTATTCCTTCGGAATCAGCGGGCCGGATGAATAGTATCGCTGTCTTCGGCTTCGATTGCCGTTGGAATACGAAGAATAGCCCTCTCCGGAATATTCATCCGAAGATGAGTATGACTGCCGCTGCCGCGAGCGGGAGTCGCTGCGGTCGCGAGGGGGCATCCCCATACGGCTGCGGACGTAGTCTTCCGTGCGGTGCTGCGCCCAGCGGAAGATATATGGTTTCAGCCACCTCCATAGAAGCGGCACACCGATGAATATCAATATAAGTATTAGCAATCCGGACATTGCGGTTTCGTTTTAATGGGTTGATGATGACTGTCGGCGGGCAAACAGCAGCGACATGACGGCATAGAAGACTATGATCCAGAGCATGCCGCGAAGCTGGAAGCAGATCAGAAGGACCGCCGACCCTATTATCAACAAATACCGGGCCAGATTGGATTTAAAGCCCCAGGTCTTGAACTTCAGCGACAGCATCGGCACCTCCGACACCATAAGCCAGCTTATGAAGAGCAGGGCCGGAATCAGCACCCACGGAGAGTCAAGCCAGAAAGCACCGCCGAGATAGCTCGCCACATAGCCGATCCAGAATACGGCATTGGCCGGAACCGGCATACCGAGGAAGCCGGTGGTCTGGCGCGTGTCTACATTAAACTTCGCAAGCCTTACGGCGGTAGCCACCGGAATGATGGCAGGAGCGAAGGCAAGCCAGGGCGTGACGTTGCCCCAGAGATTGAACGCCATCAGTGCAGCCGGAGCCACTCCGAAGCTCACCTGGTCGGAAAGCGAATCGAGGTCCGCTCCGATGGGATGGCTCTCATGGAGCATGCGGGCGGCAAACCCGTCGAAGAAATCCGCCACTGCGGCCAGCACGATGAAAAGAGATCCCCATTGCCAGGAGCGAAGGCCCATATATGAAAGATGAGGATGTGCGGCCACCAGAATCGCGATCGTGCCGCATAGCACGTTGAGGCAGGTGATGCCGTTGGGTATGTTATGTCTGATTGTCTTTAGGATGCTCATGGGTCTTTGTTATCTACATTAGTATAGACTCGCAAGGCTCACGGTTTGTTCGCTTGAGGAGTCGCTTTATAGCCTGGAAGGGTAGCGAGCTGAGTCTGGTCGCCTATCACCCGCTGCCCGATCCTTACGAGCGGCACAGCCTCTACGGGAAGATATATGTCTACTCTTGAGCCGAACTTGATGAAACCGAGGTGCTCGTCGAATTCCGCCTCCTCCCCCACCCGGGCGTAAGTGACAATACGGCGTGCCATGGCGCCTGCCACCTGACGCACAGTCACGCGATGCCCCTCGGGCGTCACTATGCCTATGGTAGACCGTTCGTTCTCGGTGCTCGCCTTCGGAAGCCACGCCGAATAGAACCTTCCTGCATGATGGCGCACGTAGGCCACCCTGCCTTCTACCGGAAACCAATTGGCATGCACGTTGAGCGGCGACATGAATACCGAGATCTGCAGGGCCTCCCCGCCGATGAATTCCTTCTCCATCGCACGCTCGATCACCACCACACTGCCATCGACCGAGCTGACCACCATGTCTTTCTTAGGACCCTTATAATGACGTGCGGGACAACGGAAAAAGTTAAACACAAACGAATACACGAGCACCGACAGCGCCGAAAGCACTGACGGGAGAATCCATGGCGGCAGAAAAAGCCATACCGGTATGTTGAGGGCCAGCAGCACTACCGCCAGCATTATAAGGATATTCGTTCCTTCTCGGTGAATCTTGTATTTCAAGGCGTATAGGCCACGCATCGGGCGTGACATTGTGCAAATTTATAAAAAATCCGTCAAACAGGCAAATCTTTCGGTTTTTTTTGCTAATTTTGCGCTCCCAATCTGAATTTAAAACCCATCAACGCGAAAACTATAAGTCATGCCCTCCGCCCTTATGCTCATCAACCCCATATCGGGGACACGCGACAAGAACGGAATCTGCGACCTGACCGCAACGCGACTTCAGGGCGCCGGAATCGACCTTGATATAGCACATACTCAATATAAAGGCCATGGAGCCGAACTCGCCCGCAAGGCTGCCGAAGGCGGCGCCGACATTGTTGTCGTAGCGGGAGGCGACGGCACCGTCAATGAAGTGGCTTCCGCCCTGCTGCATACCGACACGGCCCTCGGCATCATACCCTGCGGCAGCGGCAACGGACTCGCCCGCTCACTCGGCCTCCCCATGGATTTCGAGGCGGCAATCGATATCATAGGCCGCAACATGCCATGCGCCGTAGACTGCGGAGTGGCCGACGGACGCCCGTTTTTCTGCACCTTCGGTATGGGTTTCGACGCAGTAGTGACCGAGAAGTTCGCTTCCGGCGAACGCCGGGGCAAGATGCAATACGTACGCAGCGCCCTCCTTGAATTCATCAACTTCACTCCCGACAGCTACGCGCTGGAGATCGACGGCGAGATCTACACCGAGGAGGCGCTCCTGATTGCCGTATGAAACACTCCTCAATATCGCAACAACCCCTACATCGCAACCCGCGCGA
>CAMWMK010000181.1 GCA_947175295.1 uncultured Porphyromonadaceae bacterium | reverse complement strand
ACTTCGGTGCATTCGCCCATGAAGTGGTTGTTGAGGTCTTTCTTCATTTCGTCGTCTACGTCTTTGGCTACGCCAACTACGTGCTCGGTGACGAACTTGAGAAGTTCAGTCTGGTCGAGTTCCTTGAACTTAGAAGCGGGGGCGCCGCACTGGGGGCATTTTTCGGGAGCGTTTTCGCCTTCTGCCACATATCCGCAGATAGTGCAGATCCATTCTTTTGCCATATCTTTTTCTTTTTTTTTATTTTAAATTTTTGTTTTAATAGCTGCCCTTGCTTTGTAAGAGCAAAACTAAAACAACAGAGGATGATGGATGGTTCAAGAAAACACAAAGTTTAGACTAAGTCTAAATAATCAACCAATCCCTCCCCTTTCCCTCAACGGGCGGAAAGGGCGTAGAAGGCGATGGCCGAGGCGGCGGCTACGTTGAGGGAGTCGACGCCGTGGTACATGGGAATCCTGACGACATAGTCGGCTGAGTCGATCGTGGCGAGGGGAAGGCCCTCCCCTTCCGTGCCCATCACTATGGCAAGCTTAGGCTCCTGCTTCAGCACGGGATCGGAGATATCCACAGAATTATGGCGCAGAGCCATCGCTACGGTCTTAAAGCCATAGGCCTTCAGCTCCTCGGGGCCGACGTCGAGGCGAGTCCATGGGATGAGGAACACAGAGCCCATCGACACTCGGATGGCGCGGCGATTGAGGGGATCGCAGGCCGTAGGGCCCATCAGGACGGCATCTATGCCGAGAGCGGCTGCCGAACGGAAGATGGAGCCGATGTTGGTGGTGTCGCTGACATCGTCGATCACCACTACCCTTCCAGCCGCCTTACACAGCTCCTCTACGGACGGGAGTGCGGGGCGACGCATGGCGCAGAGCACTCCGCGGGTGAGGGTGTAGCCGGTCAGTGCGGCGAGCACTTCGCGGCTACCTGTATATAAAGGTATGTCAGGAATGCGGGCGATGATGTCGGCCGCGTCGCCATCTATGTGGCGACGCTCGCAAAGAAGAGCTACGGGCACCATTCCGGCATCGAGAGCCACACGGATCACCTTCGGACTCTCAGCTATGAAGAGTCCATCCTCCGGATTAAGAGAATTGCGAAGCTGAGCTTCAGTCAGCTTCGCAAAAACCTTGATCCGGGGATCGTCGACCGACGTAATCTCTATGGGAGCGGCCATCACATCAGTTTCTTGTAGCGGATGCGATGGGGAGTCTCGGCGTCGATGCCGTCGCGCTTCTTGCGGAATTCCTCATAGTCGGAATAGCCGCCTTCATAGAAGGTGACCTTAGAATCGCCTTCGAAGGCGAGGATATGTGTGGCGATACGGTCGAGGAACCAACGGTCGTGGCTGATGACGACGGCGCATCCGGCGAAATTCTCCAAGCCTTCCTCAAGTGCGCGGAGGGTATTGACATCGATATCGTTGGTAGGCTCGTCGAGGAGAAGCACGTTGCCTTCCTCCTTGAGCGCCATAGCGAGGTGGAGACGGTTGCGCTCACCGCCGGAGAGGACACCGATCTTCTTCTCCTGGTCGGCGCCAGTGAAGTTGAACTTCGAGAGATATGCGCGAGCGTTCATGTCGCGGCCGCCCATGCGGAACGACTCCACGCCTTGGGAAATCACCTCATATACGCTCTTCTCGGGGTCGAGATCCTTATGGGACTGGTCGACATATGCGATCTTCACGGTCTCCCCTACCTCGAAATCACCGCCATCCTGCTTCTCAAGGCCCATGATGAGGCGGAACAGGGTGGTCTTACCAGCGCCGTTGGGGCCGATCACGCCTACAATACCATTGGGAGGAAGCATGAAGTTGAGATCGTCGAAGAGGTTCTTCTCGCCGAAAGCCTTCGCCACATTATTAGCAAGAATCACCTTATTTCCGAGGCGCGGACCGTTGGGGATGAATATCTCGAGTTTCTCCTCGCGCTGCTTCTGGTCTTCGTTGAGAAGACGGTCGTAGCTTGCAAGGCGTGCCTTACCTTTGGCCTGACGGGCCTTGGGAGCCATGCGGACCCATTCGAGCTCGCGCTCAAGGGTCTTGCGGCGCTTGCTCGCCTGCTTCTCCTCCTGGGCCATTCGTTTAGTCTTCTGGTCGAGCCAGGATGAATAATTTCCCTTCCATGGAATACCCTCTCCGCGGTCGAGCTCGAGGATCCATCCGGCCACATGGTCGAGGAAGTAGCGGTCGTGGGTAACGGCGATCACAGTGCCGGGATACTGCTGGAGGTGCTGCTCGAGCCAGTCGATTGATTCGGCGTCGAGGTGGTTGGTGGGCTCATCGAGGAGGAGCACGTCGGGCTGCTGGAGGAGGAGGCGGCATAGCGCCACACGACGGCGTTCGCCACCGGAAAGCTGGCTTACAGGCTGATCATCCGGGGGACAGCGGAGAGCGTCCATGGCACGTTCGAGCTTATTGTCGATGTTCCATGCGTCGGCGGCATCGAGCTTATCCTGCAGGAGGGCCTGGCGCTCCATGAGCTTATCCATCTTCTCCGGATCTTCAAGCACTTCGGGATCGCAGAAGGCGTTGTTGACCTCCTCATATTCTGCAAGGAGGTCCATGATGGGCTTCACACCCTCCTCCACTACCTGACGCACCGTCTTGTCGGGGTCGAGTTTCGGGTCTTGCTCGAGGTATCCTACGGAGTAGCCAGGAGAGAATACCACTTCGCCCTGATAGTTCTTATCGATTCCGGCTATGATCTTCATGAGCGTTGACTTACCGCTGCCGTTGAGACCGATGATGCCTATCTTGGCGCCATAGAAGAAAGAGAGGTAGATGTTTTTGAGGATCTGCCTCTGAGGGGGAATCACCTTAGAGACTCCCACCATTGAGAAAATTATCTTTTTGTCGTCTGCCATTGTTCGTTTAATTCATAATGCATAATTCACAATGCATAATTATTTGTCACTGAATTTCAGCTAAAAATGTATAGCCTTTACCTGTTATTTGGCGGCGGCTTTGGTGCGGTAGTCGCAACGCACCTTGCCCTTGGCGATGTTGTTGAGTTTCGACTTCACCAACTGTTTGCGTATGGGAGCGATGTGGTCGGTATAGACCTGACCTTCGAGATGGTCGTATTCATGCTGGATGATTCGGCTTAGGAATCCAGTGAACTCCTCCTCGTGCTCGACGAAGTCTTCGTCGAGCCAATTAAGGCGGACGTGCTCAATGCGTTTCACGTTTTCCGAAAGTCCGGGAACCGACAGGCAACCTTCGGCACGGCTTACGGGGGCCATGTCTTCGATAACGTCGAGTTCAGGATTGATGAGCACCATTTTCGAATCCTTGCATTCGGGGAAGTCATCGCCGAGGACGCTTCCGTCGAGCACGATGAGGCGTATGGATTTTCCTATCTGTGGGGCGGCAAGGCCAACGCCTTCGGAGTTGTACATAGTCTCCCACATGTCGGCTATCAGCTTCTTGAGCTCGGGATAGTCGGGAGTGATTTCTTCGGTCTCGGCGCGGAGCACGGGATGACCGTAAAGATAGATGGGTAGTAACATATATATTTATCAGTAAGTGTTATTGCGTAATTCAGAATGCATAATTCATAATTATTTATCGCTGAATTTCAGCTGAAAATATTTTGATGATACTATACATTTAATTTGAACAACTATTTTTTCTTTTCAGCATTTGGGTTGTGGCTAAAGCCACAACCAGTAAGAGAGAGCGGGGAACGGGGAGAGAGCGGGGCCGGGAGAGGACGGGGAGAAAGC
>CAMWMK010000180.1 GCA_947175295.1 uncultured Porphyromonadaceae bacterium | reverse complement strand
TAAGGTAAAGATGGTCATGCCTCCGTTTACTTTCACTTAAATTAGGAAAGAACCATAATTCGTAGCCTTGATAGGCTTGCCGTTGATCTTAAACTCATTGTTCTCGCCAACTTTCCTATAGAGGTCGAAGGCTGTATCGGCATCATCTCCGGGGAGCATACGCCACGAGACCAGCACCTTGTTGAGGGAACTGCCATATGAGGTAGCGTTGGATAATCCGCATACGGAGCCCCAGAGGGCACGCGAGGCAGTAGCATCCTGACCGAAGCAAACAATACACGCCGACGCCATTAGGGCGAAAGAAAAGAGAAATTTCGTTTTCATGTTAGGTATATTCAATAGTTTCGACAAATATAGCAAGAATATCTGACATATGCAAGCACATCCCTAAAAACCGCAACTACCTATGAAGAAAATGAGGCTGTGTCAAAATGAACTGCACCCCAAAAGTTAGACAAAAAACTTTTGGGGTGCAGTTCAATTACGACACAGCCTCGTCCGCGTCTTTAATCGGTCTTCAGTATCTTTTCCCCATTGCGAATGTATAGTCCTTTTGGAAGCTGCATCCACTCATCTTCCGAAATTGAGCCGCCTATCAACATTCCCGTAGAGCTGAATACGCGGTATGGAATCGTTTGAGCACAGCCGCTACATTCCATATCAAACATAAAGCAGTAGCAGTCCTGATTGAGTGGCTCGCCATATACATAATCCTTCAGGTCGGCTAAATCAGGATTCCTTATCTCAAACATATTGTGAGTCGCAAGAAAAGCCGCCTTCTGAGCAGTCTCAGCAGCGGCATCATCCACAGGCACCTTGGCGGCAGATTGAATATCTTGCTCTTGTATCCTATAGGAATTACCATATATAGATGTTGTGGAACGCTGACTGAAAACAGTCTCGTAATAACAGCATCCGGCAGTATATTGCGCAAGTCCGCTTGCAAGATGCGTCCCGTCTCTGGTGAGCTCATCTGAATTGTTATATTCCGTCAGTCTCAGATTTTCTATAGCCGTCCCGTAGGGCACTATAAAATCTATATCGTACTCTCCTCTTATCCATTCAATGCCATTCCTTATCTTTTCCCAACGTTCAGCTGTCGACCAATGCTCTTTGTTCGCGTTATACTTCTCTGCATATGAATGTATCAAAAGCATTCCTACAGGCACTTCCGGCTGATATTTGCGTATAATATTCAGCAGATGAGGAAGATAACCTCCATCGCCCGTAGAATTCCAGTTCTCACAGTATGGCGCATGCTTGCTGGCTTGATTTATAATTATCAGATCCCATTTATTTTCTTTAAGTACACTCCTGAACTTTGAGCCATCGTACTTTCCTCCTTCCAAATAGGAGAGAGCATCGTTCAACCCTCCTGTCATCTTGTAATACCAATACATATCAGGATTCTTGTCATCCTCAACATCAATCCAGTTTTTAAATGAACCATTCGAATACATCAATCTCCCCACCGAAATCTTACTAATATCAATTTCCGCCGCCTTCACAAGGGCATCGATACAATGGAGCAGATTCTCTCCGTAACTGTTGCTGATATGCAATATACGCAACGTATCACTGCATAAATCGACTGGATAATTTTTAAATACTCCGGTCGATGTCCGGGATTGCACAAGTAATGGTTCACTACGCATCACATAATTTTCGGGAATATCCACTTTATCCAGAATTACAGAAAATGAATTGTCTTTTATGACGAAGGCATACGTCCCTTTGCGGGTTGGGGGATTAAGCACCTTGAATCTCAATGTGTCCTTATCTCTTGCCGACTCTTCAATCAGTCTACACACACTGACTTCATTACCTAAACTTCCATCCTTATTAACCCAATACAGCGAAGGCATAAACACAAAAGCTCCGAATTTCATCTGGTCGGAAACTGTCAGAATTATATGATTCAAGCTGTCTATTCCAATGGAAATCGGAGATTCGGCTATGATTTGAGGTATTTCGCCATCATTGCGTGTATTTTCTCCAGCCAAGGAAAAAAGAGAAGGAAACAATGACAGATAAGTCATTATACAAATTAACTTAGTTTTCATGATATTCCCTTTAAGGTAATGCTTTTATTTTAAAATATCCTTCATTGGGACAAAAAATCATTTCCGAAGTTGTCCGATTGTTCTACTCAGTCTTCTGTCGGGGTAGTCTCCGTCATAGTTCCAGACGAATACTCCCGGAAGCCCGTTGGCTCGAATGAAATCGAATTTTGCCTTTATGGAACGCTCATCGTCAAACCCGAGTACCAGATCTCCATTCTCATCCGCATAATAAGGTGCTTGAGCATCGTTGTCCCATACTATTTTCGTACCGTCACTGTATGAGTCAAATCTCGGACATTCAGCATATGTGGGAAAAGGAGTCTTACCTCGACCGTAGAATGGAATCCCCATCAGAATCTTTTCCTTCGGAATGCCGAGATCGATATGCCGGGCGATACTCTTGCTCACACACCAACCCCCGATCTTGCTACTCGCATACAACGGACTCTGATGGTATCCCCGTTTGCCTTCCTTAGGAATGGAGAGATTATATCCTGACACACGGACATAACTCACATAGGGCACCATCTTCTTACGATCGATAAACGCAGCCCCGTGGTCGGAATAATAAGATATCCATTTTTCTTTTCCCATTGCCTTGCGCAGATTCTTTACCAATGTAACGTAGTTGCGGCTATCATTCCGATTTGCAGTGTGTCCTCCCGCTTCTGTAGTTGGAAACTCCCAATCCAGATCCACGCCATCGAGTTGCAGGGAATCTACTAGTTGCTTCAGGGCCTTTACAAAATCCTTCCTCTTTTTCCCGTCGCGCGCCATCTCACTGAAGCCTTCCCTTTTATAGCCGCTCACACTGACCAATACCTGCAGGTCGGGATTCTCTCTTTTAAGGTCAACCATAGCCTGGAGTTTTTCAGGATACTTAATCACTATACCGTCACACTTATCGTTGAACTCCACAAAAGAATATATAAGATGTGTAAAATTTCCATCATCTGGAATACCCTTCCTATAATCTTCTACATATGCAAGTGCAAGTTTTGGAAAGTTATCCTTATGTTGCTCCGAACCATGACGAAGTTTAGTGACGTTGCGTTGCCCCCATGCGTAAAAACCCGTCAACACCACAAGGGACAGACATATGGAAGAAATAATGATTCTTGTAGTCTTCATATTACCGTTATTTTTATTAATGCAAATTTAAGAATAAATTCCCATATACCAACATTAAATCCTTAATTTACATTCATTGATTTTGCATCAGTCAGGTATATTCCTACGCGTCATTCGTTTTAAACAATGGATTCACTACGTAAGCCGCTCTACAGATTTTTAATTTTAAATCTAAAATTTCATTATCTCAATATTTTCTATTAATTTTCCGAGTTTGACACTTTTAAGAGCTTACATGCGAATTTACAGCATCTTAGATGCTATAAAAATGTAGTAATTAAAATCCACAGTTATAGATTTAACTTTTCTTAACCTTGCGGTATATGGCCATCATCTTCTGATGGGTTATGATTTCTGTATCAGCCTGTATGCCTGCTATTTCCTGTAGCTGGTCAGTGAGGTCAGTCCTACAGAACATGGGTTGGTAATTCATTGCGGGTAGGGTTCCGAACTTAAATCCGCGCAATGTCTCGATTATGGAGTCGATTGTAAGGGGATGCTCTCGATACTTCTCCGCATAAACTTCCGATAGCTTCTTCTGCAGTATCTTGAGTATCACCATCGCTATGAAACATGTAAGGAAGTGGGTCTTTATGCGGTCCTGTCTTGAGAGATGGACGGGCCGCG
>CAMWMK010000179.1 GCA_947175295.1 uncultured Porphyromonadaceae bacterium | reverse complement strand
TATAATAAGGTGCTGTTCGTGCGTAGCCCATGGAAAGGAGGCTTCCAGCCTCCCCCGCGCGCGTGTAAGGTAACCTCTCCCGAATACGTAAAATATCTGCGCCGCAGGATTTGCGCCCCGCAGCCGCTGACCATTCAGATGAAAATAAAAATTCTGAGCCAATCTGCCCTAAGTAACAGAGGGCGGTCCCCGCCCGCCCCCGCGCGTCTTAAATGAAAAAACGTGTCTTTTTTATGATGAAGCATGAATTCTTGTATTGTAATCCGAATTTTTTTATTAACTTTGCAACACGAAACAGATTTTTAAGTAGCTGTTCATAGCACAATCTTTTATTGTATCGTTTTTATCTGAACAGCTACTAACAATTAAAAATAAGAAAAATTAATCTTCTAATGGCGATGACAACCCGAACAAATCCTGCCGCTGTTTTTGCGGAATTCAACGTCGAGACGGAGATGACCGATGTGGAGCTCATCCGCGTCTCTCCTGACCGCGTGCTGGCGAAAGGGAAACGCTATGGCCGTATGTGGTTTCTTCGAGGCCTCCCCCCGGAGAAGAGAAACGATCCCGATTGTCTGAACCGGCTCCGCGAGGAGTTCGACCGGCGGTTTGGCAGCGTGCAGCCCGGTGCGCCTCTCACAGTTGGCATGGAGGAGGTTACTGGTCTGGGCCCATGCATAGTGGAGGAATGGCGTGATGACTGCCGCGACGAGGCCTCCCTGTCCGGAACGGGGGAAGACGGTAGCCGGAAGCGCCGACGGATGGTGCGGAGAGGTGTTGTCATAGCCGTGGCAGTCGCCGCGCTCGCAGCCATATGTGTTACAGGCCTTCACATCCGGCGCCTGACGGCGAGGGCCGAAAGGGTAAAGGCTGAACTGGAGAATGTCCGTAAAGTCCACGCGCAGGATCAGGAAAGGATGCTCATACTTGCCGACTCGCTTAAAAAAACCTTTGAAATGACTATAGTTACGGAGGACTCCGCCCCCGTTGGGGTGATGGCTGAAGAGGATATGGTAGAGAAGATGAAAGCTATTCATCGGGTAAAGCTCGAGGAGTTCCGGAAGGAGCTTGCGCGCTATGACCGGGATGTGATTCCGCAGGTGATAGACGATCGGCCGGTCTTCTTCGATTCGATCATCGTGCTGTATTGGCGCATGTGGGATATGACGAGGGATGTGTACTCCGTCGGGCGTTTCCCTCAGCTCCCGGAAGACGACCGTATTCGGTTCACTATCAGCCTGTATGCAGATTGTCTTAATTATCGCACATCTTATACGACGGTCTGGATGCCAAAGGCACGCAAACTCCACGACGAGAAAGTGCAGAAAAATGATTCCGTAAGTAATGTACAATAGAGATGAATGATATGCAGGAAAGTGAATCAGGATATATAGGAGAAGAAGCGGGCGGTTTCGGCATTGGTGCCGAAATGACTGATGTCGAGATAATCTCCATCTCCGGAATTAACGTCATAGCCCGTGGCAGGAGGTTCGGCCGGTTCTGGCTGCTGAAGGGTCTTATTCCGGAAATGAGGGAGTCTCTCTCGGCGCGGCGTATGCTGCAGAAGGAGTTCGAGCTGCACTCGCGGCTGCTGCATCCCCATATCGTGCGTGTGACGGCGCTGGAAGAGATTCCCGGGCTCGGAATCTGCATCGTCGAGGAATGGGTGGAAGGGGATACTTTGGCCCGGCTTCTCAGCAGCGGCACCCTCTCGAAGAAGGAACGCAGGCGTATCCTCGGGGAGATTCTGTCTGCCGTGGGCTACCTGCACTCCGCGGGGGTGGTGCACCGCGATCTCAAGCCTCAGAACATCATGGTGAAGAAGAAGGGGGGTGGGGTAGTGCTCATCGATTTCGGACTCGCCGACTCAGACGACTATGCCGAACTTAAGCAGGCGGCTGGCACCGACGGATATATATCCCCCGAACAGCTTTCGGAGAGGAAGACGAGCATAACCGACGACATATACAGCCTGGGTGTGGTCATGAAGGAACTGTACCCGGAATATTCCCGTATTGCCGCCAAATGTACTGGTGTCGTCGGCAAGCGTCCTAAAGACACGGCGGCACTGTCGAGGATGCTTGATAGGGCCGATCGGCGTCCGAAACTGGTGGCGTGGGGGATTGCTGCCGCGCTGCTGGCGTCAGCGGCTATTGTCGCGTCGCTGCATATTCGCTCCGTTTCAGCCGATACGGCAGTGGCGCAGGTTCAGATAGACTCATTGACCGACTCGAATGCGATAATCGCAGCAAAGGTTGCCAAAATGGATGAGGAGCTTTTTTTGGCTCGCGGTAAATTTGAAACTTCCCTGAAAGCCTTATATTCGGCCAATACCGACCGTGGTCTGCGACGTAGGGCCTTTGTCGACGCATACAGAAAAATAGAGAACGAATATGTTTCATTCGACAAATATAAGATGCCTCGTTTCGCTGAGTTCGGAAAGGAATTCCGGGATTCCGTTCAAGCGCTTTATGATAGGTGTGATAGGATTGCGCGTGAGGCTTACGATCTGCATAGATACCCTGAACTCGCTGACGTCGATTCTATGTTGATAGTCGGGGATATAAGGGATTGCTCCTCTTATTGGTCTGGCTTCTATTACACTATATGGATGACGCGTCTCGCAAGAAATGAAGCGGCGGCGGAGTTGAAAAAAATGCATGTAGACTAATCAGTAAGACGGACTGAAATCCTCTTCCCTAAGGAAGTCAATGCCCGACTTGCGGCCGCATACGTAGATTCGGGGTTGGTCGTTGCCATGACGCAGACCGTCGAGATAGAGCGGCTCGCCGGATACTATCAGGGCGCAGGCGAACGTATCGCCCGGCGAAAGCCGGGTGCCTTCCGAGGCGACGACCTTCCATCTCATTTCTCCGAGATACTCTATATCGCATACCCTCGACGGAGCCCACATCAGCCTGATGCGGTCCCCGCGCTTCATGTCCTTGTCGACGCGTATGATTCTTCCTCCAATGACTCCGCTCTCTGCCTCGGGCGTATCGCCCTTCGAGAAGTCGTCGTAGCTCGGCCATCCGCAATATGCCGCCAATACGTCGAGCGTCGTCTTGCGTGGAGTCTGCTGTTCGTTAATATAGCCCCACAGGCGTTTCAGTGTGGTAGGGCTCAGGAGCCTGCCGGTATGCTTGAATATGGAGCCGGCAAGCGCTTCGAACTGCAGCGGAGTCAGCACCTCCTTCCCGAAGGTCTCTTCCACACGTCGGCACAGTCTTTTCAGATCTTCGTGTTTCACATCCGGGATTGCTTAGAACAGGGGCATTGTAGCCGGGTTGTCAATATATTTGCGCTGGAATTCCGCCTCGCTCATGCAGAGCATGAGTATGCCCTGGATAAGCATGACTATGCCCCAGCCGCCACACGTGATGCATGAAAGAAGGATGGTGAGGATGCCTCCCCACGTCTTGCCGAGCACGAAATACTGCACTCCGAAAGTGCCGAGGAAAATTGCCAGCAGGCCGCAGAGTAGTTTTTTATTTGCCAGTTCGGTGCCGGCATAGCCCCCTCCCCGCTGTCGAAGGGCTACCATGAGCTCGGGATAGGTGTAGAGCGGGCGCCAGTTGGCGCCGTCGGTGCTGATGCTGGTGTTCTGGTCTATGCTGTAGGCGAAGAGCTGTTGCTCGCTCATGGGCCCTACCGCGTTGCCGTTGATATATATGTAATATTGCATTTCGTTCAAGGAGTTTAAGAGGTCTAATTAAAAAGTGAGACCCACGAGCGTGGAGCCGCTCCTGAGTCTCTGAAGGCGGGTGGAAGATGGGGCTCGAACCCACGACCTACGGAACCACAATCCGTCGCTCTAACCAA
>CAMWMK010000178.1 GCA_947175295.1 uncultured Porphyromonadaceae bacterium | reverse complement strand
AAGGTTGGCGACAAGTCGGCCGAGATCTATGAGAATGCGAAAGACGGAACGGTAAAGGTTTCGAAAAACGTATTCCAGAAGACCAAAGGATTCTTCAAAAAGCTCTTCGGCAAATAAAGAAACCATCACAGAGCATTATATATACGCCAGCCTCGGAAGCTATTCCGAGGCTGTTTTTTTCAACGTCCGAAACGGAATCCCACATTGACGTTGAATGTGACAGGCCTTTCCGAATATATGGTACGGAGCTTCGATCCATTGTTCAGATAGATTCCGGCTCCCGGCTCGATAAATACCGAGCATCCGGCTGCCAATGCGTACTGCAGTCCGGCCGCAGCATTGAATGAGAACTGGAAAGGACGCTCATCACAGCCACTATAGCGATAACCGGCATTGGAAGAGCTGTCTTCCCTTATGTCGCCGGCAATGCATTTCTCCGCCATAAATCCCGCTGATGCATAGATGTCGAGTCTTCCGACACTCCAAGGAGTATATCTCAGATTGACTGGAATTCCAAGAAAATGAAGGTTCTGGGAGGCTTTGGATAATCTTGAATCAGAATACCCATACCTTATGTCAGACTTCAGATATGAATAGGTCAGTCCTGTGGCTACCGCTATGTTGTGGCATACAGGCCATGAGAAATCGACCGAAAACCTGACCGGAAGACGATGGTCGAATACTTCGACATATGTCGGCATGGGCCGGTTTTCCTCTGGAGAATTCGTCAATGCCCCTCCCCCCATTCTTGTCAACGGCATGGCAGAGGAAGCCTGCGGCCGGAATCGATTTAGATCATCTTCTCCCAACATACCGCCGAGTCCGTTGGCCGAAGAGGATATCCCCACCGAAATAGGAGATTGAGCCGAACGATGTGGCTCTACGTCTTCTATCGAGGATGCATATTCCGCACATAGGTCGTCGTCAATCCGGTTGGGTCTGCGGGAAGGTTCCGCCTTCTCATGGGGCATATCCTCGATATACTCCGGAGTGTCGTCATGGCTATATATGGGTTCAGGATGTGCGGTGGCTTCGGGAATTTGCTGCTCCATGATTGAAGCGGTCTCGCCATTTACTGATTCCTGTATTGCTGCAGTATGCTCAGCTAAAGCCACTTCCTCCGCTACCAAAGTATCCGCACCTTCCCTCATATCCGGAAGCAGAGCTAAAGATATGCAAACGACGATCGCAATGCAGGCGGCGATCGCGCCGAAAATCCATATCCTCCCCCTTCTCCGGAGCCGGATCTCATCCTGCACGGATTCCAAAAGGCCATCCGGTGGAGTTGCTTCATATTCCATCAGGCTGTCTCTTATGCTTTCAATCCATTTATCATCCATACAATGCGAGATCATTTAGTGTTAAGGTATTCTTTGATTTTCGCGGCCAGAAGGGCCTTCGCCCTAAGATACTGGGAGGCGGAGCTGTTTTCCTTGATTCCGAGTAGTCCGGCTATTTCCTTATGCCTCTTCCCTTCTATCGCGTAGAGGTTGAAGACCGTCCTGTATCCATCAGGAAGTGTCCTGATCAAAGCGGCGAGCTCATCGCCTGTCAGGCTTTCCGCATCAGGAGGATCCTCCTCCATGTCTGGAATCTCATACGAAACGGAGGCGAAACGCAGCTTGTTGTTGTCGCGAAGGTAATTGAGGGCGCAGTTTACAGTGATTCTTCCTATCCATGCCCTGAGGCTTCCATCCCCAGAGTATCTGAATGACCCTACCGACATGAAGATCTTCACGAAACTGTCTTGCGCCACATCCTTGACGTCGTCGTCCGACGATAAGTAACGGGCGCATATGCCGACCACATAGCCGGCATATGCGCAATATATCTCCTTTGTCGCCGATTGCCTGTCCTTTCTTATGAGGTCGGCGATATCCCGTTCTTTATCGCGGCTGACAATCATCAGGAGTTCATTAGAAGGTTTTTACAGAGCCGATGAATAGGATCGTACCGGTAGTGTTCTCCTGAATGTAGAATATAAACGGGCGGTCAAAGACTATTTCACGTATAGAGGGCTCCTCACCGCCAGGACCAGCGGAATTATCCATTCCTCCGAGGCTCACAGCGGCACCCTCTGTTCCGTTCTCATCCACTTTCAGCTTTGTGGCGTGGATGAAGCATGTCAGATAAAAATTTTCCTGATCCGCTATCAATCCGAATGGTTGTGACCCGCTGCCTACATTCTCAAGTCCAAGGTGCTTGAGTACATCAATGGTATGCGGATTGTTTGACTCAATCTCGAATTTCGGAAGCCACATCATCACATACTCCTCCTTCATGCCTCTGTTGAGGCTTTTGATGTTGTCGGAATCCAACGCCTCATCAAGCGGAATATGATTGATCATCGACGAGGGAAGTACGCACGTCATTGAGAATTGCCCTTGAGTTCCATAATTCAGTCTGACGGCCTCAGTGCCGTCTTCCGTCCTGGCATATTCCATCATTTCGCCTCTGAACATGAAGTCTGTCTCTTTTTCCTTACCGTCGATATTAAGAAACGTCCTCTTC
Source organism: uncultured Porphyromonadaceae bacterium (assembly GCA_947175295.1). Taxonomy (GTDB): domain Bacteria; phylum Bacteroidota; class Bacteroidia; order Bacteroidales; family Muribaculaceae; genus Lepagella. The sequence goes on along the minus strand of CAMWMK010000178.1, from coordinate 1,358 downwards.
GATGTGGCATATTCATCGAATCCTACAGTCCATCCCGCTTTGAAATAGAGGGTATTGAGGAAAGCCAGACTCACATCGAGAGGAGAGCTCAGGAATTTCTTTATCAGGCCGTTGGTATTCTTGTCGACAAACTCGTTTATCGCTTTCCGGCCGTTTTCGCCACCTGGGTTGATTCCGATGCCATATGCATAATAGCTATCCGTTATGGTCTGCATAAACGATTGTCTGATAAGGATCGAAGGATCACACCAGAGAGTGTTGGTCACATCGCAGGTGATTCCCTCCTCGATATTGGGAAGGTTGGACAGAAGAGTCTGATAATATTCGTTTAAGGCGTTGAGACCCGCTTCACTTTCCTCAAATCCCAACATCTTAAGTATCTCGTTGCGCCCTGCGCCGTCATCTCCGTTGGCTATCATTCCGAGCACTGCGCCCACGCTTAACGGCGAGACACAAACGTTTTCATGTCCTTGAGCGGAATTGGCGAGATAGAACCTCCATGCGAAGTCATTGAATCCTTCTACAGCCTCATGTGGGATGGAACTGAGCGGAGCCGTTGCGGTGCTTGGAGAAGCCACCTCCGGAAGCGCGGAAGGCAGTTCTACGGATGGCTCCGAGGGTATGGATGGTTCCGACGGTTCGGATGGGTCCGGTTTTGTCACTGGCGGTTCTGAGTAATCAACCGTTTCTCCGGAACATGATACGATCATAAGACCCGCGATGGCGGTTACGAAAGCTGAGAAGAATCTGTTCATATGGATATCTTTTATGGGTTATGTTTAATTGTTTTTTCATAAAAACACACCCATACCGCAATTCTTGCATCCACCCCTAAAAAAATCATTCTGCGCCTACACATCAGGAAGGAGCGTGCGCTGGCCCATGGAGCGGAACTGCGTCGGGGTCATGCCGGTGGCCTGCTTGAAGCGGTTGCTGAGATGCGGAACGGAGGAAAATCCCGTGACGTAGGCTATCTCGCTCAGCGACAGCTCTCCATCGAGCAGAAGTTCTTTTATGCGCTCGATGCGGAGGGCCGTGAAGTAGTTTTCGATGGTGCGTCCTTCTACTGCGGCGAAGGTGCGCGAAAGGGTCCGGAACGACAGATGCAGCGCGTCTTCCAACTCGGAGGCGATATCGGCACGCATACCCTCTCCGCCGCGCGAAAGCTGCTGCAGCCTGACCTTTATCCCGGCTACTATGGATTCCTCACGCGAGCGGATCACCTCAAACCCCTCATCCCTCAGCCGGGAGTCAAGAAGCTCTATGTCGGATTCCGCAGGAGTTCCTTCTACGTCGATGGAGCCCAGACGGACACCGCGCAACTCCAATCCCGGAATCGACGAAGCGACTTCGGCTAC
>CAMWMK010000177.1 GCA_947175295.1 uncultured Porphyromonadaceae bacterium | reverse complement strand
CGCGATAGCGGCTATCAGGCCTGCGATGCAGAAGATGACTATCGACTTGTTTCTGTAGCGGAGCTTATCGCTATCGCTTCTATCCGTGTCTCGCTGCTCACATGCCTTGCCGGTTTTGTCCTTATCCATCACATCCTCGATGTGGATGACGATGGCTGAATGGTTGTCCTTGTTGTGGGCGGTCACGCTCCTGAGGATATTGACCTTGTCGGCCGGCGCGCCACCCTTCCGGGAAAAAATGTTCTTGAGGGAAGTGCCGTTTTCCATATCCGGCTGCTCCAGCATTCCGTCGCTGCAGAGATAGAAGTAATCTCCCGGCCTGATATCCGACGTCTCGTAGATGTCGGCTTTAGGCCGGCTTACGGGATTAGGCTGCAACGCACGGGTGATAACGTTTTTCTGCACCGATTTCCGCGCGCTTTCACGCGTCAGCTCTCCGGCCTTTATCAGCTCGTTTACGAGCGAATGGTCGGAAGTCTCGTGGAGTATTACGGTCTCCTTGCCGGTCTTCCCCGGACGTATATGGTATACCCGGCTGTCGCCGATATGGGCGATGAAGGCCCCTCCATCGTGAAGCCTGAGGAAGGTGAGGGTAGTGCCCATCTTCTTCGCAGCATGGGTGTCCTTCTCGTCAAGGGCGAGAAACGCCGCGTTGAGGGCTTCCTCGAAATCGTTCTGCGTGAAGATTCCGTCGCCGGAAGGAGAGCTATGCGCCGCGGCACGCCCCATAGCGTCGCACACGCTGGCGCTCGCCACCTCTCCCGCGTCATGGCCCCCCATGCCGTCGCAGAGTATGAATGTCCGGTCGCTGTCTGAGAGCAGCCCTTCTGGCGGATAGATGCAGTCTTCCTGGTGGGGGCGGCCCGAGGAGTCCTTCCTCCGGCCATACTCCATTATGCTGTAGGCTTTGAGTCGGTACTTCATGGGCAGCTCAGTTCTGTGGCGTCTTCGTCGGGGAGTTCAAACCGTAGTTCCGCATCCGGAAGCCCTATGAGGGCTCCATGGCGCAATATCACCCTGTCTACTCCGAAATGCAGCGGATTGCCGTCTACCGTCGTGGGATTCACGTTCTCCTTGCTCAGCGACACGTAGTGGACGAAACCCTTGTGGGGCTCCTTCACCACTTCCACCACCAGATGGCGCCTGCTCATCCTGCGGTGTTCGCCCGTATCGATCTGGAAATCCACGGTGCTGTTGGCGGTCTTGCGCCCTATCTCGTTTTTCCCCGGCCGGAGCTGGAAACTGATGGCGGTGCCCTGCAGGCGTAGCCGGCCGATGTTGAAGTTCATAGGGCCGTATTGCGTGGCCTCGTCGGCGCCCCCGAAGCCGCCCGGCATCCTGCCCCCTTGGTCGGGGGCAGCCGCCGAGCCGGTGCGGTATTGGCCAAACCTGTTGGTCTGCTTGCATACGGGGCAAGTGATGTTTCTGTTCTCGATGCCGGGAAGGTTCCTTACTGAAAGCAGGGCTCCGCAGAAAGGACATTTTATCTGAATCAGGTCGCTCATATCGTTGTGATTAGTAGTCCGGCTTACCATTTCATCACCGGCATGGTGTCTTCGAAATTGCCCCACATCACGGGGTGCTGCTTATCGTAGGAGATCTCCGCCACTCCCTTGCTTACGAAGTCGAAGAGTTCTTTGGCCGTGATGGTCCTGTCGCGGTTGGCGTCGGCGTTGCCGCTGAGCCCCTTGCGGAGGTATTCGGTGAAGAAACCGTTTTTCATGTCCGACCTCTCGATGGAGTTCTCGTTAGTGCGCGATGAAAGCAGAAGCATCACATTGGCTTTCTTTGCTGTAGAGTCGTTGGACTCTGCCGAATGCGAACGGTCGCCGCGAAGGCCGCCGGCGCGGCAGGCGTCGGCGAAGATCATCTTGTGGCGGCTCTTGCTTTTGGCCATGGCCTTGCGGATGTCGGAATATTCCACATCCCCGTCGTAGGCGCAGAAGCCGCCGTTGTAGCCGTGGCCGCTGAAGAAGAATACCACTATGTCGTCTTCCTTCGCCTGGCGGTAGATCTTGCCCATGGCGCGTACGATACGGTCTTTTGTAGCCATGGAGTCGAGGAGCAATACGTAGTCGAGGCCGCCGTTGACCGCCATCCTCTGCCTGTTGACGGCATAGATGTCGGCCACTGTCCTGGCGTCGCGTGTCGGAAGGCGTAGGCTCATCGTCCGGTAGGGATAGTGGGAGTAGTCAGACACTCCGATGCTGACCAGATAGGTCTTCGCCCCGGCCGTGAGCCACATGGCGAGAAGCATCAATGAAAACAGCAGCACCTTTTTCTTCATCTTCCTTGGGGGTGTTTTTTTCCTTACATCGGATCGGTGAAGGAGTCGATATTGGCGTTGTTGATGTAGTCAGGCATGTCGATGCCGTCTATTCCCGAGATGCCTGAGCCGTCAGACTTCACGTCGAAGTCATTCTCGGCCAGATAGTCGGGCATTCCGGAGCTGTTGGCCGTCGGGTGGGCGGGAGCCTCCGTGCGTACGTGTGGGGCGCCGGGAGCGGGAGCCGTGATGTTGGCGCTTACTTCAAACGCTCCGGCATTGAAATCCGATCCCTGGCTTACGACTACTATGTCATCGAAGTCGTCGGCGATGGCTGAGGGAGCCAATACTTCCGCCATCAGCGGCTCGTCGTCATCCCCGGCGAGGGGAGCGGAGGCATGCGCGGGTGAGGCCGGGGCGCCTGCTGCATGAGGGCGGGAGAGGGCCTGGGCGGTGACTACGACCTCGTCGAGTTCTACGGGCGCGGCCGCATACTCCACTGCGGGTTCTGCCTGCACGTCGTCGGCTGTTGCCACCACCTCAGCCATGATGGGCTGGTCGTCGGCCTCGGTTTCTGCGGCTGCGGGCTTCACGATGTCTTCGATCACTGCTCCGATGGTGGCTCCGGCGGCTGTGCCTGCGCCTGCCAGTACGTGTTTCTTTACTTCCTTTTTGTTGTCTTCTTTCATATTGTTGTCTGCTTGTTTGGTTGTTGTCTTTGTTGGGTTATTGGGTGGGGAGTTGGGAGAGGGCGGCCCGGGCGGCGGCGTTGCCCTGGTCGGCCGACTTGCGGTACCATTTGGCGGCTTCTTCGATATCCTCCTTCACTCCATGGCCGTTGCTATACATCTCGCCGAGGAGCAGCTGGGCTCCGGCGTCCCCTTTCCCGCCGGCCTTGAGGGCCCACGAGTAGGCTTCCTGATAGTCCTGCTTCACTCCGTCGCCGAAGTAGAGGAGGGTGCCGAGGATGAACTGAGCCTTGGTCTGGCCCTGCTCCGCCGCTTTGCGATACCATCGCGCGGCCTCGGCGTGGTCTTCATCGGTTCCTTTCCCGTAAAGGTATATGTCGCCGAGCATCATCTGGGCGTCGGCCGATCCCTGACGGGCCGCCAGGCCGCTCCATTGCAGGGCTTCCGAATAGGCGTTTCTCCTGTAAGCCTCCGCTCCCAAGGCAGCCATTTCCTCAGTGGAGGGGAGCGGCGTCTGCGGGTCGGCGGTGGAGGGGAGGGGTGCGGTCCAGGCGTTGGCCTCCGCCGGTTGTGTATTGGAGGAAGGGGAAGGAGTGGTGGAGATAGAAGTTGTCAGGTCCCCGCCGTTTGTGGTCTTTGGTGTCTCCAGGGGAGATTGCAGGTCGAGGTCCTCGGCGGTGGCGGGAGGGGTGGTTTCATACTCCATCGTCTCGGCGGGAGAGGAATCTGTGTGGATTCTCGACCCCATGAAAAGCCACACTGCGGCGCCAACTCCTACGGCGGCAAGAAACCACAGCCAGCTGTATCTGCGGGTTGCGGTCGCTCCGCCGTTTTTTTCGTCTGCCGGTGGGGCTGTGGTCTCGGTGAGGGGAGCTGCCGTCGGTCTGGCGGCTATTTCGGTCGCTGCTTCGTAAGTCGGTCTTGTGGCTGTCTCCGTCGCGGAATTATCCGTCGGGTTGGCTGTGATTTCAGTGGCGGGGTCGTCGGCAGGCATTTGATGGGGTTGCCCC
>CAMWMK010000176.1 GCA_947175295.1 uncultured Porphyromonadaceae bacterium | reverse complement strand
CCGGACGGTTTGTCGGAATCTCCACCACCTCCATCTTGTAGATGTCGTAGAACTCTCCAGCCTCCGTCATTGCCGTACCTGTCATGCCGGCCAGCTTGCGGTACATACGGAAGTAGTTCTGAAGCGTGATGGTGGCATAGGTCTGCGTGGCGGCTTCCACCTTCACGCCTTCCTTGGCCTCGATGGCCTGGTGAAGGCCGTCGGAGTAGCGGCGTCCCTCCATGATGCGGCCGGTCTGCTCGTCTACGATCTTGATCTTATTGTCGTCGATCACATACTCGATGTCCTTGTCGAAGAGCGTGTAGGCCTTGAGAAGCTGATTGACTGTGTGTACGCGTTCCGACTTTACGCTGTATTCCTGCAGGAGATCGTCCTTGCGCTGCGCCTTCTCCTCGTCGGTAGCGTCCATGTTCTCCACTTCGGAGAGCTGCGACGTGATGTCGGGGAGCACGAAGAAGTGGGGGTCCTGGGTAGTGTCGGTCAACACCTGGATACCCTTGTCGGTCAGCTCGATGCTGTGGTTCTTCTCGTCTACTACGAAGTAGAGGGGCTCTACAGCGATCGGCATCTCGCGGTTGTTGTCCTGCATATACTTCTCTTCAGTCTTGAGCAGGATGGGCTTGATACCCTCCTCGCTGAGGTAGCGGATGAGGGGACCGTGTTTCGGAAGACTCTTGTAGACACGGAAGAGGGCGAGGCCGCCGTCTTCGAGGAGCTCCTGGGCTGTGAGTGGTTTCTTGCCGTCGCCTTTATCGAATTTCTTGATCTTCTCGGGATCGCCGCTCATGGCGGCCGAGATCTTATCCTTAGCCTCGAGGAGGAGGGCCTGGGCCTGCTTGCGCTGGGCATTGACCACCTTCTCTACGTTGGGTTTGAATTCATTGAACATCTGGTCGTCGCCCTTCGGAATCGGACCGGAGATGATGAGCGGCGTACGCGCGTCATCGATAAGCACGGAGTCGGTCTCGTCGACGATGGCGTAGTAGTGGTCTTCGCGCTGCACGAGGTCGGTCAGCTGAGTGGCCATGTTGTCGCGCAGATAGTCGAAGCCGAACTCGTTGTTGGTGCCGAAAGTGATGTCGCTCCTGTATGCCTTGCGGCGCTGGGGCGAGTTGGGTTCGGTCTTGTCGATGCAGGCCACCGAGAGGCCATGGAACTGATAGAGCGGTCCCATCCACTCGGAGTCTCGCTTGGCGAGGTAGTCGTTGACGGTCACCACATGTACGCCTTCGCCCGTGAGGGCGTTGAGGAATACGGGGAGTGTCGCCACGAGGGTCTTACCCTCACCGGTAGCCATCTCGGCGATGTTGTTTGAGGTCTTGTCGCCCTGGAGTATGCCGTGGAGCACCATGCCGCCGATGAGCTGCACGTCGTAGTGGATCATATCCCACTTCATCTCGTTGCCTCCGGCTACCCATGATGTCTTGTAGATGGCCTTGTCGCCGTCGATTCTTACGAAGTCCTTGCCTTCGGCGGCGAGCTCGCGGTCGTAGTCGCTGGCTGTCACGGTGACTGTGTCGTTGGAAGCGAAGCGGCGCGCCGTCTCCTTGATTACGGCGAAGACTTCCGGAAGGGCCGCATCGAGTTTGCGGGCATACATCTTGTACATCTCCTCCTTCAGATTGTCGATTTCCTTCCAGTGGGGTTCGCGCTTGTCGAATTCCATAGTCTCGATCTGGGCGCGGATATCGGCCATCTTGTCTTTGTAGGTCTGAGCCTCTCCGCGGATATCGTCGCGGATTACGTTGATTCTATCGCGGAGTTCATCATCGGAGATGTCGCGGATCTGTTCGGAAATCGGATTGATCTCCTTCTGAAGGCGATTCCAGAGAGGACGCACTGCGCGCTCGCTCTGATCGCCGAATATTGCTTTAAGTATGCTGCTGAATCCCATTTTCAATGAGAATTAAATTTATATTCTATATTAAGGTGCAAAGATAGTGAAAATAATTCAATATGCATAATACATAATGCATAATTTTCCTCCAATTGATAAATTGATTACCAAAGGAGGGGTTTGTCAGCAGCTCCGTTGGGACTCCTGATGCGCATCACCGAGCTTACGGTGGGCGCTATGGCCGTGGCGTTGACCTCGCCGGTCTCCACCTTTACGGGGACTCCGGGCCCCATGATGAAGCCGGGGGTAGCCGGATTTCCCTCACGCACCTGCCAGGATACGACAGGGAGGCGCACATCGTCATTGACCGTCCATCCGGGAGCGAACTCAAGCCGGATGTCGCCCGCCGTCTTGGGATCAAGCCCTCGGCTTATGCCCCGCAGTTCGGGGGTGGTCTCCCCTACTATGTCAGAGAGCGACTTGACGTCGGCCACGCCGCTCATCAATACAAGGAAGTCGCGGGCATCGCGGCGCGTGTCGGCCAGGTCGAGGTCGTGGCGCTCCAGGGTCTTGTGGTCAAGATAGATCATGTTGCGGAAGCTGCCGTCGACATACTGGTCGTTGCCGTGCTTCGCGCTGAGATATGAGTTGAGAAGCGAGACAGCCCGCTTCATCGAGAAGTTGCCGGAAGGTATCCTATAGCGCGGCTCATCCTCGGCGGCCTCATCGTAGTAGCCTGTCGAGACGAGGAAGACAAGTGTATTGTCGAGCCCCACGCTCTCGTTGATCGCCGTCATCAGTCGCTCCAGCTGCCCGTCGAGGCGCAGATAGCTGTCCTGCATCTCAAGGCGCATGTCGCTGTCGCCGCTCTTCTTGAAGGGGGCTACGGTGTAGCCGATGTTGAGCATATCGATCACGTCGCCCCTCTGCCCTAACTGAAGGCTCTTTATATAGTCTATGGCTACGTCGGTCACTTCCGTATTCACGAGGGCGGAAGCTTTGTAGTCTACATATCTGTCGCTGCTTTTCTTCGGGAAAGCGTGGCGGAAAGGGAAATACTTCTTCTGAGCCGGCACTCCGTCGTAGGTGTCGAGGGCCTTGCTTGGAGTCCACACCATGGTGTCGAGACGCTCCGAAAGGGGCGACTTGTAGTTGCGCTGGCTGATGCCGGAAGGCACATCCTTATAGTAGGTCGATGTGGCCCATTTCCCGCTCTCGTCAGAGATCCAGAATGCGCTGTTGCCTCCGTGGCCGGCCATTATTATGGCCTGCATGGGATCGGGAGCTATGCTGTAGATGGCGCCAAGTCCTACTCCGTCTACGGCCAGCTCGTCGCTAATGGTCGAGAGGCGCAGCGCCGCAGGGCTGAAGGTCTCGTTGGTGAAGTTGCCGAGAGTGGCCGGATCGTGAAGGATGGGAATGGGGAATTTCGTAGCCGGGTCGTAGACCTTGTCGGCGGGTATGCCTGATGCTGAGGCATAGTTGCCCGTATATACGATTGCGGTGGAGCTCACCACGTCGATGTCCTTGACGTTGTAGTCCACGTTCTTGAGATAGAGCCCTCGGTTGCGGAGAAGGTTGAAGCCCTCCTTCCCGAAGCGTGAGCTCAGGAATTCTATATAGTCGGTGCGCAGCTGATCCACCATTATCCCGACCACAAGTTTCGGCCGGGTGGGATCTGCCATCGCCACCGTCGAAATACCGACGAGACCGCAGAGCACGGATGTCAGCAGTTTGTTCATGCTATATGCGTTTTACGTTTTTTTTAGTTTTACGGTTTGCGTTTTGCAGTGAGGAGGATTGTTGCGGCGAGGGGAAGGATGCTGAGGAGCATAGGCCATGTGGCCGGATTCACCCTTTGGTCCGCTATGTGGGTAGCTATAAGGAAGGTCAGCGCCAGACACATGATCAGGTCGTAGCAAGCCATCAGGACGACGGGCCTTCTCCAGCTCTTCCACCATATTCCGCCCGCGATCAGCAGCTGCATTGGATTGAGCCACCAGATAAGGATATTTGGCGACGTAGCCTCATGCTCCGAGCAGAAGACGAGGAAGGCCACGATGCATCCTGCCGTTCCGGCCGCGAGGGAATAGAGCGATATCCACCATTTCCAAAGCCTCTTCTTCATGATATAAGCAAACAT
>CAMWMK010000175.1 GCA_947175295.1 uncultured Porphyromonadaceae bacterium | reverse complement strand
TCCTCTGGCACAAACACGCGATGATAACTTATCGCAACTGTATCGGATGTAACATGTGTGTGAAAACCTGTCCACAAGGTTGCTTAAAATGTAACGCTTTATAGTTCTTACAATTCAATCGTTTCTGTAAGATGTGTTTTTGTCCGACATTCGAGGTTGCTTAGTCCGACAAAAACACCCTTGCAAGGGGAAACCCCTCGACCCGATTTCAGAAATTAGCAAGAGCCAAAATTGGCTCTACAGCCTATTCAGCACCCAAAATCACCCTATTTTACTAAGTTAGATATTATAAATATAAGTAGAATAAATTTAATAGAAGGGGAGTATTAAAGTAGAAAAACCTAATGTAGCCCATATATATCTAACTACCTGAAAACACACAACTTACCCAAGGGAACATAATTTCACAACATATTCTCAAAATTTGTTCCTCCAACGTATCCATTTCTATAAAACCCTATTGATAATCAACGTGGTAAGGGCTTTAATATGGATTCCACATGGAACATGGTACACCTCTATATGGAGTCATGCGATGTTTCGGACGCATCGTCTTCACGGTGTTCGCCTTCCTGATAGCTGAGGGATTCGCCCATACGAGAAATCGGGCACGCTACTTTTATTACAATACTTGGCTTCGCCATTATCAGCGAAATTCCCTGGTTCTTACTCAATGGCTATGACGGTACTCACAACGTGATGTTTACGCTTGCCATAGGAGTGACAGCATTAGCCATATTCGATAGATTATGTGAGCACCAAACATTATGTGTAATTGCTATCACACTGTTATTGGCACTGGCTTATTGGATGGGAGTTGACTATGACTGGCGCGGAGTTCTGATGATAGTCTTGTTCTATATGCTCAGGCACCAGACCATCGAACCGTGGAGTGATCGCTATGAAATTTGTTTCCCCTCACAAGCAATACGCCAGATAATCTTTACTTTCCCTCTGATGATGCACTACGGCATGGCAGGAGCAATTCTCGTCTCATTAGTCATTTTCATCTACGACGGCACACGCGGACACATCAAAGGCGCAGTCGCCAAATACGGCTTCTACGCCTTTTATCCGATGCATTTACTTTTATTTTATTTGATGACTTCATTCTAATAACGGCTACTTACTTAAAAACGCATACAACATAGAGAGTGACCTAAAATGACTTGTCAATTTCATGTCATATCAATAATAAGAGCGATGAAGCGTTATGCTCTATCGCCTTCATTTTTCTAAAATATCATACTTTAAAAAGTAACAATCGGCAGCATATCTTATTTTATTTGATATACTTTGCTTACGATTTTCCAGTCTGAATTATCTTTGACGAGTGTGAACATATCTGTGAACTCATTTTCTCCGAATTTGGACTCGATACGTACCATAGCAACATCTCGGGCCACACTACAGTCAGCTATCTCGTATGTCGCATTATGAGGTCCTGTTTGGTCGTAATAATCATAGAGAGACTGGATGGGTACAGTCACAAGGCTATCGGCATCGACATACGACATCGTGGCTGCAGGAGCGAATCCACGCATGGCTATCTTGCTGTCTCCTTTTATAGCTGCTTCGGTATAGTATCCGAGTGCTTTCCTTATTCCTTCAATCTCATCAGGAGTAGCTTGACAACAGGTGTGCTTCTCACATACGGTGTCGCATTTGGCAGCCGCATCCGCTTCGCATTTTGCAGAATTGCCACAGCATGACGAAAGTCCTACAATAATAGCGGTCAATCCTGCAATCATAATTTTATTCATAGTCTTTATAACTTTTTATCCTTTAGAATTTTTCTGCGAGAGCTGTAGCCTGAGCACAACCGTCAGTCTTGTTGACATCGCCCTCAACGAATACTCCGGGAATAAGCACTTCGTCTACCACATCCCATTTTAGAAAAGCTGCTGTCCGCTCCATAGGTATTTTCACTCCATCCATCACTGCCATATCATGTTCCTCGCAACAGCAGATAAGACCCATCTTTTTGCCCTGTATAGGTTTCTCTGCAACGCAGAATGAAAACAGACGGTCAATAACTCCTTTGATTTGCGCAGGAATAGAATACCAGTACACAGGCATGGCAAATACCACCGCGTCTGCATCAAGAATATGAGGAGCGATTATATTGAAGTCATCATCAAATGAACAAGCCTTTCCTGTCTTGAAGCAGGTCATACAGGCATGGCAACCGCCAATCTTCATCATGGCGGCATCGAAGCGTACTACCTCATGGCCTTTGTCTTTAGCGGCCTTTATAAAGGAATCTACCATAGCGAACGTGTTGCCGTTCTTGCGGGGACTTCCCGTGATTACAGTTATCTTCATTTTCTGATTGTGTCTGAGTTCTGATTATATGCTTTTGCGACACACTTCCATTCGCCATCGAGTTTCAGAAGCAGTAGGAAGTCTGTGAAGTCGATACTGCCACCCCAACCTTCCTCGAGCACGCGCACAACGGCTACGGTCTCTTCAACGGCAAGCACGTCGATACGGGCCTTGAACTCGGCACCTGCGCCAACGGTATCCACATTATGGTAGAACTGCTCGATTGAACCGCGCTCTACTGTTCCGTTAAGTATACCGAACAGCACGGCATCCTCGGTAAACAGAGTCTTTGCATACTCACTGTTGCCCTCGGCAACACTCTTTACAAACTTTTCGGCAGCCTTAGCTACTGCTTCGTATTCTTTGATCGTGTCTCTCATCTTTATATATTTATTTGATTTTCTGAATGCAAAATTATAATGATAATATCTCAAAATCAAGTACCGAAAAATTATTCATATACCGAAAAAAATTTCAGTATATGGAAATTAGGAAGTTACTGACTAACTTTGTAGTCCGAAAGAAAAAAACTGAAACTATGGCATACGAAAAAAAAATTCCGGTGGATCTTGACTGTCCGCTAAGGCTTACGATGAGCCTTATAGAATCAAAATGGAAATCCTGTATCATCGATGAGCTTAGAGATGGCTGCCCCCGGCGACCGAGCGAAATACATAAATGTCTGCCGGAAGCTGCACCTCGTGTCCTCGATATGCAACTAAAGGAAATGGTGGAAGACGGACTGGTAGAAAAGACAATCTATCCTGAACTTCCACCCCGATCCGAATATAAAATTACAGAACTTGGATTGTCTCTCGTGCCAATCATTGACCAGATGCTCAAATGGGGCGAGGATCATTTCGATATTTTCGAACGCAAATACGGAAAGAAGTGATTTATATAATGTTTGTCATATTGTCGGAGTAGTTACCTTGGGAGGGTGTGATCGAATTTGTGGACTACGATTGCGATCCGGAGCGATACTTGCATCAATAGTGATCTTTCTATATGCCGGTACAAGAGTAAACATCAAAGGCGCAGTAGCCAAATACGGCTTCTACGCCTTCTATCCTATTCACTTAATAATATTACATCTTATTAGTCACTGAGTCAGGATAACATCATAACCACGTTAAGTTATCCTTTTACCATCAAATCATTATTCAACAGGAAATCATACAGCCCAATGACCAAAATACCTTCATCATTACGATACGGTGTTGTATCTTCCTTGACAATAAGCACTCGTTTGAAAAAGTCATCTATATTGCGGAATGAGTAGGTTTCTTGATTCATTTTCTCTTCATCCGGAATCGCGTATGCCGATTGTCTGTAATATCTGGAATCTGAATCGTTGGCTACAAAATCCACTTCAAACTGTTTTCTTATGGATTTCCCGTTTTCATCTTTCTTAACTTTCTCCACTACTCCCACATCTACTGAATAGCCTCTGTAAAGCAACTCCTCAAAGAAATGACATATCGGCAGATGCACCCACTGACAACCGGTCTTTAGCTTGAAAAGTATAGCCATAACAATCGACAAAAGGTCGAATTTACTGGTGAATCCTCTTTTGGCAATGCTCAGATAGGGTATAATCTCTTTTTTTATTGTATCTTTGTCGAGTACAGCGTATTTTGGCAATGGCTCAGTATATT
>CAMWMK010000174.1 GCA_947175295.1 uncultured Porphyromonadaceae bacterium | reverse complement strand
GAGACAGACGATGCAAAATAAAAAGACAACCATCTACACCATAGTGGCGGCTCTGCTCTTAGCAGTGGTCGCCTTTATGTTTTTCTTCCCCGACGCTATGGAGGGGAGGGTGCTGCAGCAGCACGACATACAGCAGGGTCTGGCCAACGGCCACGAGCAGCAGGCATTCAAAGCTGAGACCGGGGAAAGCACCCGCTGGACCAATTCCCTATTCGGCGGAATGCCTACTTTCCAGATCTCTCCCTCATATCCGGCCAACGACCTGCTGAGCTGGATACAGAGCGTATACTTCCTCGGACTCCCATCTCCCGCCAACCTGCTTTTCGGCATGATGCTGGGGTTCTTCATCATGTGCCTGTGCATGAAGATGAGATGGAGTGTGGCCCTTTTCGCCTCGCTGGCATGGGGATTCTCATCCTACTTCATAATCATCATCGGAGCCGGACACATATGGAAGTTCCTCACGCTATGCTACATTCCGCCTACGATCGGAGGCATCATCCTCACTTATCGGGGCAAATGGCTCGCCGGCGGAGCGCTCACGGCCCTATTCACGGCCATGCAGCTGATGAGCAACCATCCGCAGATGACCTACTACTTCCTCATCGTGATGGCAGCCCTCGCCCTGGCTTGGCTCTGGATCGCGATTAAGGAGAAGACAGTGGGGAAATGGGCCATCGCCACATGTATCCTCGCAGGATGCGGACTCATCGGAGTGGCCGCCAACTCGCCGAGCCTCTACAGCTCGCTCGAATACAGCAAGGAGACAGTGCGCGGACGCGCCACCGACATAACCGACCCTAACGCTCCCGCAGCTGCCGGAATGGACAAGGAGGCAATCACCGCATGGAGCTACGGAATCGACGAGACATGGAGCCTGCTTATTCCCAACGTGAAGGGCGGAGCCACGCTCAAGCCGACCGCCGGACAGAACAGGATGCTCACAGTAGCCGAGACCGACCTCGGGGCCGACCGCTACCTGAGCCCGGAGGAGATGCAGTTCGTAGGCCAGTTTCCGCAATATTTCGGCGACCAGCCGATGACCAACGGCCCCGTCTACGTAGGAGCCTTCGTGCTTCTGCTTGCAATCTTAGGCATGTTTGTGGTCGACGGACGATGGGAGACACCTACCAAATGGGCCCTTTTCGCCTCCACCATATTCACCATCATGCTCAGCTGGGGCCACAACTTCAACGCCCTCACCGACTTCATGATCGACAACTTCCCGGGCTACAATAAATTCCGCACGGTCAGCTCGATCCTCGTCGTGGCTGAGTTCTGCATCCCGCTGCTCGCAGCCCTCTGCATTCGCCAGATCATCAAGACCGAAGGCTTCTTCAAGCACAACAAATGGACCGTGATATGCGTCATGGGAGGCGGAGCCGCCGTCTGCCTGCTCGGATGGCTGTCTCCGTCGATATTCGGCGATCCATGGTCGGCGTCAGAACTCGGCTACCTCAAAGAGGCCGGAGCTTTCTCCAATCCGGCTTATGCCAACGTGATGAAAGGCATAGAGGCAGGACGCCTCGGACTCGTGTCGACCGACGCGATGCGTTCGCTGATATTCATCCTCCTCGGCTGCGCTCTCCTCTTCTTCTGGGAGAAGAAGATCATCAGGAACGCCTCCGTATGGGCCTGCTGCCTGGCGGCCCTCGTAGTCATCGACCTCTACAGCGTAGACAAACGATATGTAAACTCCGACAACTTCCTGACAGCCGAGAGCGACGAAGCTGCATTCGTACCTACAGAAGCAGACCTCGCCATCCTTCAGGATAAGAGCAACTACCGGGTGATGGACATTCCCGGATTCTCCTCGGCGCGCAGCAGCTACTTCCACAAGACCATCGGCGGCTACCACGCCGCGAAGCTGACGCGCTACAACGACCTCATCGAGCACCAGATAAGCAAGGGCAATCCTTTCGTGCTGAACATGCTCAACGCAAAATACTTCCTTACGGACGGAGGCTACAGCGAGAATCCGGATGCGTTCGGCAATGCGTGGCTCGTGGATACACTGACCTATGTAAGCTCTTCGAAGGAGGAAATGGAGGCCCTCTCCGGTCTGACAGCCCGAAACACCGCCGTTGCGGATAAGAAGTTCGCCGATGTGATAGGCACTCCCCTCCCGATATCGGAAGGCGACACCATCTACGAGACATCCTACGCGCCAAACAAACTCACCTACAAGGCACACAGCGCCAAGGGCGGCGTGGCGCTCTTCTCAGAAGTTTACTTCCCATGGGGATGGAAAGCCACCGTCAACGGCAAGGAGACTCCGATCGGCCAGGCAGACTATGTGCTCCGCGCCCTCCGTCTTCCGGCAGGCGACTCGGAGATCGTAATGACGTTCGATCCGGAACCTGTAAAGAAGGCCAATGCGGTGTCTATCGCTGCCGTGATACTCATCTATCTGCTCGCCTTAGGAGCCGTAGGCCGTTGGATCTTCAAATCAATCCATAAGGCAAATGCATAATTGTCAGTCTCTGTACATGGAATTATAATCCCGCATTGAGAAAAAGGATTATGAATTATGCATTCTGAATTGTGAATCATGCATTCCCACTTATGAATTATGCATTAAACTATATTAGGAGATGGCGCCATACCAGAGGGTATGGCGTTCACTCTCCTTTGGCGTTCCGCATCGTGAAGGAGTGCATACGTCCCGACAGCCGCTACGGCTTCTACTGCGACGAGTATCTCGAATTCGAATATCACGGAAACCGTCGAGGACTGCGATACGCCAGACTGACAATCCGACTGCTCAACCTGCTGCGCCCGACACATGTATGGATGCCGGACGCCGACAAGCGGACAGTGGAAGCCATAAGGATGATAATGCCGAAGATGCGGGTGGCCACACAGAAGGAATGCCCGAAAACCACCGACTTCATCATCAGTTCCGCCTGCAGCGACACTGCCTCCCTGTGGAAAAGGATGGATAGCCAGAAGGAATGTGGCATGTTGCTCTTCGGTAAGTATTCTGATTGCCCGGACAGTGACGTCTCCTTGGAGATCGACGGAAAGGAATTTCACATCCTGCTTCGGCGCATCGGCATGCAAAAGCAATATTACGATGTAACCCCCTAAACCACTTAAACCTCCCCAACCTCCTAAACCATCTAAACCTCCTAAACCTCCCACGATGACAACTTCCCTTCAGGACTTCGAAGCCTACCTCTCGCTGGAACGAGGCATGGCCGGCAACACATGCGAGGCATATGTCTCCGACGTATGCCATCTGCTTGAATATCTGGAAGACGAGGGCATCAATCCTACCGAGACTACAGAAAAGGACCTCCATAGCTTCATATGCACCCTGCGCGACATCGGCATCGGACCGAGAAGCCAGGCACGTATACTCTCCGGAATACGAAGCTACTATAAATTCCTGAAACTGACGGGAGCCATCGAAAGCAATCCCACCGACCTTCTGGAATCCCCACGACTCGGACGGCATCTGCCGGAAGTGCTGAGCACAACGGAAATCGACATGATGATAGAGCAGATTCCCACCGACAAGGAGGAATCGCTGCGCAACCACGCAATCATCGAGACCCTATACGGAAGCGGACTGCGGGTGTCCGAACTTACCGACGCACGCATATCGAGGTTGAGTTTCGACGACGGTTGCCTCATAGTGGAGGGCAAGGGCAGCAAACAGCGGATCGTGCCGGTCTCGCCAGTGGCCATCTCCCTCATCAAGGAGTATCTTCCGCAGCGGGCCCACCTCAACATAAAGCCCGACTCGCAAGACATTCTCTTTCTCAACCGCCGCGGAGGCAAGATGTCGAGGGTAATGGTATTCTACATCATACGCGACCTTGCGGCCGCAGCCGGAATACTGAAGACCGTATCGCCCCATACGCTGCGCCATAGCTTCGCCACCCATCTCCTCGAAGGGGGAGCCTCGCTGCGGGTGATTCAGGAACTGCTCGGCCACGAATCGCTCGAGACCACCGAAATCTACGTTCATCTCGACCGCTC
>CAMWMK010000173.1 GCA_947175295.1 uncultured Porphyromonadaceae bacterium | reverse complement strand
TCGATGGCACACCCATACCATATGAATCAATGAGCGATATAGACCCTAACTCCATTAAGAGCATATCTGTATGGAAGGATAAGCCTGAGTACCCTTATGGAGTCCTTGAAATCGAGACAAAACCCGGGACAGGAATCCGCAACACCGAAAGCCCTCACGAAACCGAAGAAACACGAGTAGTCAGCTACGGAACAATAAAGAAACCACAATAAACACCAAATAATTATGAAGCACCTTATTGCAACCGCCATAATCATGGCGGCAGGCTCTGCCTACGCCTCTTCGCCGGCACTTTACGAGTGTATCTACCGCTACGACATGAAGGGAAGTTCCGGTGAGAAAGAAATCAACGAAACGTCTGACTGCATCCTCATCATAGGAGGGGAAGAATCAAAATTCTACGACTACCCTACTTTCCGCCTTGACTCAGTATCAGCCATACCGGGAGTGGCGGATGAAGTCGTAAAGCAATTCCATACGGAACAGATGAAGAGCGCATCATACTTCGACCAGGAAATCAATTCTTCCCTGAAAGACAATACGCTCACCGTATTCTGCAATATGGCGCCCGAACGATATAAGTACAGACAGGAACTCCCCTTGATTACCTGGGAAGAGACAGATGAGACAGCTACCGTATGCGGCTATACATGCAGAAAAGCCACCGGAGAATATGGAGGCCGGAAATGGCAGGCCTGGTATGCCGAAGAGATAGCGGTGCCGTTCGGTCCTTGGAAGATCGGCGGACTGCCCGGACTTGTACTGAAAGCAACCGACGAGACAGGCAACCATAGCTTCGAGGCCATAGCTTTCCGCCATGGCAAGGGTGAGTTTGAACCTTCTAAAATTCCCAATCAGATCTCAATAGCGCATGATAAATTCATCGGACTTAAAAACGAGTACGACAAAGCTCCCATGAAACACATCGATCCAAACAGCATAAGCGGCATCACAGTATTTAAAGGAGGGGATATCGAGGTGAACGGAGTCAGAATACGTATGCACAGCAACGGCTCCATTCCATTGGAGTATTCGAAAGCGGAACTGAACGGAACGAAAAAAGAGCCATCCAAATCCAGGAAAAAGACCGTAAACGATGTCTTCGAAGGAATGGAAGTGGTAGGAGTCGGCTCTGCACCGAAGTGACATCAAGAAGGCTACATACGAACCATAACCCACCGCCCATATGTGGAGACTGATTGCGATCCTATGTCTGTCCGCACTGCTGACCTTCACGGCCAGGGGGGAAGACGCATCCATCATATCCGGCATCGTACGAGACGATATCGGGCTACCTCTCAGTTCAGTAATGGTACGCGCTGCCATCAACGGGAAAAGCGGACCGATGGTCATGACCGATGCTGACGGCGCCTATGCGCTGCGGATCGAATCGGAGGAGCCAACGGTCAGCGTAGGCTTCAGCAAACTCGGATACGAACAGGAAAAGAAGACTGTAGACAACAAGACGCAGCGTCTTGACATGACCATGGCGAAAAGCGCGACATCACTTCCGGAGGTGACGGTAAGCAATCCGGAAGTGAGACTGCGCGGCGACACGGTCTCCTTCCTGCTGTCGGCTTTTGCCGGCAAAGGAGACATATCACTGAAAGACGCCTTGAGGAAAGTGCCCGGAGTGGAGGTGTCCCAATCCGGAGAAATCAGCTACAACGGAAAGAAGATATCCAACTTCTATATCGAGGGGATGGACCTCATGGGAGGGAAATACGACCTTGCCACATCCAACATACCTGCATCCTACGTCAACGCCATCGAAATCCTGAACCACCATAAGGACCGGAAAATAGACCGCGACATATTCTCAGACAACGTAGCCCTGAACGTAAGGCTGAAACCGAAGGCAAAGATCAGGCCTACGGGCACCTACAGCGCCTCGGCGGGATGGGGCGATCCCATTCCCCTCGCGGCAACCGGAGCGGGAATGCTGTTTCGCGAAGGATTCCAGTCGATAATTACACTGAAAGGGAGCGACATAAGCGAATTCTCCGACAGGGAACACAACAGATTCATCAGCAGGGGCGAATCAGGCAGCCGGGACTATGCCACGGAGATATTAGGCAGGCTGTCGGCCTCAAGCCCTCCCCTATCGAGAAGCAGATGGATAAGACCTGTAGACACCTCCGCTACCGGCAATTTCATCAAGAAGACGGGTAAAGACGCTACCTTACGTGCCGATATCGGCTATGCTTTCCTTAAGACGGAATATGACTACTCCGACTCCCGTGCATACTTCGACGGGAATGACTATATAGTGATGGAACAGTTGTCGACACCTGAGACATGGAGCCACAAGCCTTCGCTATCCGCGGAATACAGGCTCAATAAAGAAGGCCTTTACATATCAAACCATCTATCAGGCAACGGTACTTTTTCGACAGACATCATTACGGCAAGCACATCATCTGCGGAAATCAGGGAAAAGGAGCGAATGACAAACTTCATTTTCAAGGACATCTTAGATATCAGCTGGAACAGAGACAAAATCCGTTGGTCGTCCACCACTTCATTGGATTTCAACTCGTCACCGGAGGTATACATCGACATATCGGAAACCCATGCGGCAACATCGGCAGGCACCGACGATGACAGGCATCTCCTGCAGGAAGGCAGCAGCCGTACGCTGTCAATAAAGGAAAGTCTGCAAGCGATGCGTGAGATAAGACGGTCGCGCATATTCGTTCCAATCAAGATCGGCTACTCCGAGTCGGAAATAAAGACATCGCTTGCATATCGGCCTCTGACAGAAGAGGGCCTAAGGAATGCGGAGACAGACGGAAGCAGAAATCACATTCAAGGAAAGACATTCAATATCGGCCTACATCCTGAATACAACTACACTTCACCTTACGACCGACTGGTGGTAAGAGCCGTAATACCTGTGACACTGAAGTATATAGACTGGGACAATACAGGCAGCCGACACTCAGATGCAAAAGGAGCGCATCTGCTTATCGAACCGAACATATACATCAACTATAAGTTCACCGCCAAGTCAACAGCCAGACTGACGACAAGCTACAGCAACACCATAGGTGATCTCACCGACCTACTGACAGCCCCGGTGATGCGCGACTACATGTCGATGCGCTACCGCTCTGGAATGCTTTCGAAAAGGAATACATTCAACTCCACCCTGCATTACGACTTCAAGCTTCCTTTGAGTTTCTGGTTTATGAACGCCGACATCTCCTATACCGGTACAAGGGAAAACCTCATATCGCGCCAGACAGTGGGGAGCGGACTGATCGGGACATCGGATTCCATCATGCCGCATGGCAGCTACATGATAAGCTGCAATCTCGGCATCTCAAAAAACATCCGCTCCGCAGGCACCAAACTGTCGTTGAAGGGAGGATGGAGCACGACCCGCAACAGCATAGACCAGAACGGGAAGACAGTGGCCTACCGCGCAGACATCCTTTACGTGCGTCCGAGCATATCGAGCCGCCCCCTTGACTGGCTTGAGCTGGATTATGAAGGAGATCTGACCACTACCGGTTCGCGCTACCTCAGCCGCCGGCAATCATTCAGCTCGCAACGTCACGACCTCGGCATATCATTCTATCCTCTGGAGGGGCTGCAGCTGAAGCTTAAGTCATCATTCATACGGAAGGAGATCGACGACGACCGCTACCGGCAGCTTGCGCTTTTTGATGCGAAGGCGACATATCGAATCAGGAAGATCCGCCTTTCCGCCGAAGTGCGCAACATACTTAACCGGAAAAGCTATTCCTACACTGTGATGAATGCCCTCGACCGCTTCTCCTACGACTATCGCCTGCGGGGGCGTGAGCTGGTTGTCGCGGTAGACTTCACCCTATGAAAAAGCATTAACACAACTTAACAAAGAGGGGGCGTGGCGTGTTATCATAGCGTACGCGGTATTTTCGCGTGCAAAATACGTTAGGTATTCAATTTTTTATTAATTTTGTAAGCGAATACAAATTCCACACATACCCTTAGGATATGAA
>CAMWMK010000172.1 GCA_947175295.1 uncultured Porphyromonadaceae bacterium | reverse complement strand
CCCCCCGCCCTCCCCACCTCTCCCTTGGGCGTCCGCGTCCGATGTTTATACGAGTCCGGCGTCGTCGGCGGGGCGCGGACGGTGGGGGACCACCCGTCGGGGGGAGAGGGACGTTATAGTGGTGGAGTGATTGTGCTCCCTGTATAATCAATTCATAACATAAAATTATAGATAGAAATGATAAGACTTAATGTATCAATGATTGTGGAGACGAGCGAAAACCGTGACAAACTCGTCGAGAAAGCTACCGAACTCGTGGAGTTCTCGCTTAAGGATAAGGGCTGTATCGGCTACGACCTGTATAAGTCGACTACCAACGACGACCGTTATCTGATCATGGAGACATGGGCGTCGGAGGAAGACCTGAAGGCCCATATGGCTTCCGACCACTTCAAGCGTCTCGTGCCGGAACTGGAGAAATACTCCACGCTTACTCTTGAGAAGTTTGACTTCTGAGCATCACGCTGAGTGGCAGAATAGCTGAGCGCGTAAGGAATTGATGCGTATCAGGGAGTTATATTTCCTGATACGCATTTTTTATTTAAGTTCGTTGAGGAGATGGCGGATGGCGGCTGCTGGATTGATGAAGAGCATTCGTGGGCCCACATACTTCATCACGTCCCTTACCTGCTTCCTCTGGATAGGCGCGTAGCAGTGGATGTCGCATTTGCGGCAACTCGACTTGGCCTCGCCCTTCGGACAGCGGTCGAGGCGCGCCATGGCATAATTTAGCAGCGCATCGCATTCTGCACATAGGCCGCCATCCGACGGCCTATGCCGACGACGGCAGTAGATTGCGATCATCTGTGCGATGACTTTCTTCTCCTGTTTTATTCTATTGCTGTTGGTCATGATGGATACAAAATCAATGGATGATTATGATTCTTATGCTATAGGATAAACTATTTATAGACAATGCTGTAAAAATCAATTTATCGCAATTTGCGATAAATTGCGATAAATTGCGATAAGCGAATCCATGTCTTGATAACGTGACGACCCGGTCGGTTAGTCTGTCGATGTTGTTTTTCAAGTTTTTTAATTTTGGCTGAAATTTTGTGGATGTGGATTATTTTGCTTATCTTCGCGTATGGATTAACAGAC
The DNA here is from genome assembly GCA_947175295.1 of uncultured Porphyromonadaceae bacterium. GTDB lineage: Bacteria > Bacteroidota > Bacteroidia > Bacteroidales > Muribaculaceae > Lepagella. The sequence continues at coordinate 2,963 of CAMWMK010000172.1, read as the reverse complement.
CAATTAGCAACATATGAATAAGAGATCGATGAAGGGGATATGGTGGATTTTGATGGGAGTGATCGTAATGACGCTCGGGCTGGATGCCCGGGCTGCCGGAAAGAAGACTGATGCCGATAAGGGCGGAAGGGTAGTGGCTTACGTCACTTCCTGGAGTTCCGTGATGCCCGATCCTTTCGGCATGACCAACATCAACTATGCCTTCGGACATGTCAACGACACGTTTGACGGCGTCAGAATCGACAATCCCGCCCGCCTTAAAAGAATAGCGCAGCTGAAAAGGGAGAACCCCGACCTTGAGGTGCAGCTTTCGATAGGAGGATGGGGCAGCGGCCGCTTCAGCGAGATGGCGGCCGATCCGGAACTCCGCAGGAAATTTGCGGAAGACTGCCGCCGTGTGGTAGATGAGTATGGGCTTGACGGCGTGGATATCGACTGGGAATACCCTACGAGCAACGCGGCAGGGATATCATCCTCGCCCGACGACACTGCAAACTTCACCCTGCTGATGAAAGACCTGCGCAAGGCCCTTCCGAAGGACGCCCTCCTCACTCTGGCCACTATCAGCAGCGCCAACTTCATCGACTTCCCGGCCATCATGCCGTATGTGGATTTCGTCAACATAATGGCCTACGACATGGCGTCGCCTCCGAAGCACCACAGTCCGCTCCACTCCTCCGAGACTCTTGGCGCAAGCAGCGCGGAGTCAGCGGTCAACGCGCATCTCAAAGCCGGAGTGCCGGCTGAAAAACTCACACTCGGCCTTCCCTTCTACGGCAGAGGCAACGGCCCCTACAGCAACTTCACCGACTACCGCAACCTTAAGATAGCAGAGGGATGCTCGGATAAGTGGGATCCGGTGGCCTGCGCGCCTTATATCGCCGATAGCGACGGCAAACTGGTGCTCGGATATGAGAATCCACGCTCGATCGCGCTGAAATGCGACTTCATCAAAGAGAAGGGTCTGTTGGGAGCAATGTACTGGGACTATGCAGGCGACAATGAGGAGGGAGAGCTCCGGAAGGCAGTCGCCGACGCCATCATGCACCAGGGGTATCCGGCACGCTACGCGGCAGCTCCGAGGTTTAACGCATTGATCTACTACAGCGAGGATGTGGAGGAGGCCCACCGCCAGTTTGCGGAGCAGGCCGTAGGCTTCATCCATAAGCTCTCCTACGGAGAAGGCTTCACTTATACTGTGGCGAAGTCGTTTGCCCCCTATGCCGACAGGCTGAAGGAATATGATGTGGTGGTATGTCTCAACAATATGCCGCGTGAGGAGAAGGAGCGCCGGGCCTTCGAGGAGTATATGAAGGCTGGTGGAGGCTGGATGGGTTTTCACGCCGCCGGCTACAACGACAAGGATACGGGTTGGCCATGGTTTAATGAATTTCTCGGTGCCGGAAAGTTCTACTGCAATACGTGGCCTCCGCAGCCGGCATTGATGGAAGTGGCTCCGGGTATGCATACGGTGACAAAGAACCTTCCATCGGAGTTCGTAGCACCCGCCTGCGAATGGTATCAGTGGCAGCCGTCGCCGTCGGAAAGCAGGAATGTCGACATTCTCCTTTCGCTTTCGCCGAAGAACTATCCCATAGGCATCAAGGACATCATAGAATGGGGCGATTTCCCCGTGGTTTGGACCAACCGCGACTACCGTATGATCTACCTCAATATCGGACACGGTGACGAGGAATTCACCGACGCCACCCAGAATCTGCTCCTCGTCAACGCCTTCCGCTGGGTAGTCAGCCCAATGTTGAATGAGTAACTGTTAAATTGTCAATAATTCATTTATGTGTCAAACATCATTGATATCCAGGAATATAGCGAGATTGAGCGCTCGCAGCTTTGAAAGGAATCTTGAAGCTGTTTCGGGCGTAGGCACTACTCATACCAAACTTGTAAGGCTAAATAACGCTTTGAATCGGCTTTATGAGATGGTTTACGATCAGTTTAATGAGATTACACCGGATGACTATAAAATCATCGAGCCACAGTTGCTTTTGCTGCTGAACACCCTCAAAGGACTATGCAACACATATAAGAAAATCCACAGTTCTGATAGATTGTCAAAGGAAATAGAGGTTCTTGGCAGAAACTATTCAGCTATATATGAATTGAATAGTGATATAAAGAATTTCAGGGTAAAGAAAATGAGTCCGGCACTTTCAAGTGCACTCAAAAAGGCTTCGGCTGCAATGAAAAGGCTCTAATCAAAAAACATAAGATGATACGTTTTCTTACCATCTCATATTTCAGGAATAGGATTGAGTCTCTCTTAAAGATCAAAAGAGGCGTATATAAGAATGTATGCAGTGAAATATCAAGGGAATTCAACGCCAAATCTATCGAGGAAATAAGAAACAACCGAGATATGATTTTACTGACAGATGATGACATCGTGATTAAGTTGCGACTGCCTGACAAAAAACAAAGGTTGTCAAAAAAAGATGGATACCGGCTTATATATCTTGTTTCTAAAATAAGCGAAACAGTTGTATTTCTCGATATTTATCCGAAGAATGGTCCTTCCCAGCAGCTTGACATTTCAGATAATGATCTTGCAAGGATGCTGGAGCTGTTTGCTGACGAAGAGCAGAGGCACACATTAATCGAGTATGAAATCCAATGAGTAACTGATGAACCAACATCCGTAGGAGGACGTTTATAAGGTAGGAATGTATATAACTTTATAAACATAACTTTACTATGAAATCAGACAGAGCATATGCTGTAAGTTTTGGAGCGTCCGACAAATACAGCGTACCTTTCGATGGAAGCATCGAAGAGTTCAGGAACAGTGATGAATTCAAGCATATCAGGGATGAGGTCTATGACTATGTCAAGGCGAAATTTCCCGAGGCAGACGTGAAGTATGCCGCTGAGCCGGACGTGGAGCCGATCGACAGCAAAGACCAGGTATATCCTGTGCTTGATGCCGACAATCTCGGCAAACTGAA
>CAMWMK010000171.1 GCA_947175295.1 uncultured Porphyromonadaceae bacterium | reverse complement strand
CTGACTCAAGATTATCTCGCATTTATCCTATCATTAATTTTTGTCAGCTACTTATGGATTTATCAATCCTCGATATCGGACGGATTTCCGACGCCTACGGAAACTGCCTGTTCCACTTCCTTGTTAGAGTCGCTGTAGACGTAGACCACCACGTCGCAGTTCTCAGCCACCCAGTCTTCCTGAAGCGTCATGGAAGCCTGTCCGCTTTTGCTGCTTCCGTCGGCAAACGACTCGCCGAGCGTCTCGCCCCAGTCGCCATTGAGCGAAGCGCGGAGCACGTGGTTGTGCTCGTAGTTCATGTCCGGGCGTCCGTTAGGCATGGTCTGGGTGCCCATTATCTTGTTCTCCACGAGCCATACCGTCACGTTGAGTTTCCGGTTGATGTAGTCGAGGAAGTCTACGGTGTAGTCTACTGTCAGGTTGCGTGTCTCGGAGTCATAGTCGCAAGTGGCGTCAATCGAAACGTAGGTATTGGCCGTAAGGGCTTCCGAGGCCCTTTGGATCCAATCCGGAATCGAACCCGAAAGCGACGACTTGAGTCCGTTGAATACCGCAGCCGGAAAACCGCTTGGCTGGTAATAGTCAAACATGGCTGTAGCCGCCTGGCTTCGTAGGTCCTGTCGGCGTGAAGGAGTGTGGATGGTGGCCACAGGTTCGGTGAAGTGGCTTCCGTAGGGGTGCAGCCCCACCGATATCACTCTTCCAGGCTCCTCCTCATCCTTGATCTGCTCTACGGTAGCTGCGCCGGTAGGGCAGTTGAGGCAGCTGTTGCCCGTGAATTCCATTATCAGCAGGTTGCGGGGATTGTCGACCACCGGTTTCTCCACCTTTATGTATCGTTCGTCCTCGCCGATGTTGTCGCATCCGGCGGCAAGTGAGGCGAGGAGAGCCAGTCCTAATGATAGATAAGATGCTTTCATCAGAAAGTATAGTTATATGTTACGTTGAAACCTTTCGTCTCCGGCACCCAGCGGCATACGCCGCCCGAGCAGTTGTAGCCTTCCTTCACCCGGCCGTAGCCCAGGGTGAATCTGTTTGCCTTGAGGTTGTAGGTCACGAGGAATGAATAGTAGTTGTCGTTGCGCGCGCTGTTCCAGGTGTCGGTCACGGTGACCATCCAGTGAGGGGCGAACGAAAGCTCCACGAGTCCGGCTATCCAGTCGCCCTTGTCCTGCTTAGTCTGCAGATACTGGGCCTCGAAGCGCAGCTGGCTCTTCTTCGCCATCTTCCATTGACCTTCGTAGATGAAGATGTTGCTCGTCACCATTCCGCCGTGGCCTTCCACGATGGTCTGGTTGTATTTCTGGAACATATAGAAGAACGTCATCTGATACTTGCGCGAGAGCTTCTTGTTGAGCTCGAAGTTGAGGTCGGCGTAGTAGAGCGATCCTATCTTCCAGAAGGGAGAGGAATACTGGTTGGTGCCGGGTTCGCGGTCGCTTGCCAGAGCTCCTGCTGGCTTGTTGTAGTCAAGGCCTGAGATGTAGCTTGCGCTGAGGCGCACGTTGGTGCCGTATTTTCCGCCGAGGGGAGTCTTCTTCTTGAAGAGATAGCGGAGGTCGGCCTGGAAGGCCCATTCTCCGTCGGCCTGAGTGGCGTAGGGATACATGGCGGCCAGCGCATAGGTCTGCGTCAGCGTGAAGGCCGGCAGATGGTTTACGGTCGAGCTAAGCATGTATTCCGCATCGATCACGCGCTTCGAGCGGAAATCCATGTTGTCGCTTCTCTTGGCCTGCAGAAGGGCCGAGAATCCGCTCTTGGAGTATGTTCCGGAGAGCAGCACGGCCTGTCCGCGCCGGTAGGTGAAGTTGTTGAGCGAGTTGGGGTCGTTGTTCTTCGTAGCGTATTCCAGAAGGAAGTTGAAGTCGTTTGCCCTTACCTTTACCCTTCCGTCGAAGGCTGCGATGTTCTGCGGGAAATTGAGGTAGTAGTTGTAGCCCGGAGTTGGGTCCGGCACGAGGCTTCCCGAGGGAGTGACCTTGAGCTGCTCCTCCTTGTCGTGTTTGCCTACGTAGGAGAAGCCGAGGGTAAGGCCGGTGTTTCGTTTAAACTTGTTCTTGAAGGTCTCGTTGAGGCTCCACTCGGCGTCGGCGCCCCAGAGCCATGAGGAGTTCCACTCCCAGTAGCGGCGCTGCTTGCCTCCGAGGGCCGTGAGATGCACACCCGGAGCCGGATTCACCTTGATGCGTCCACCGCGAATGGCGTTGTCGACGCCCAGCGAGCGCTCCTGATATGTACGCAGGATTAGGCCGGAGCCGAACTGCTCGTAGAAGTCGCCTACAGTAGCCTGCCAGCATTTGTAGCCGCCGGTAGCCCATATGTAGGGTACGCCCCATCCTCCGAATCCCTTATCGTAGCCGGGGAGCGGCCATTTGGCCCATTGGAAGCGGGCGCCCACCGATACGTATGGCGCATTGACGGTGAAGTCGAAATATGTGTTGTTGAGCACGTCTTTCTCATACTCTCCCGTCTTGTCGCCCTTGAAGTTGTAGGGGATGAGGAATTCCGACTGAATGGATCCGGTAGCGCGTATCTTGCGCCACCAGGAATCCTTGTTGCCGTTGTCGGGGTTTTCGATGAATGTCGAAGGGAGTTTTGAGTCTCCGTCCGTATAGGTGTTCGGAAGGCGAGTCTCGCCTTCCGTGTAGGTGTTTCGCAATTGCTCCTCTGCCTCGGAATCTGTGTTGGCCTCATTGTCGGCCAATGCGACCGGAGATCCGAGCATCAGGGCGCAGAAAGGAATGAATATTCTTTTCATTGTTATGTAGGTTCGTTTTTATTGAGCCATTCGATAGGTTATCGGCCTTACTTCATGGCTTTCTTTACGGCTTCGATGATTTCCTCTTCGGCGCCGTCTACGTAGCCCTGATGGTTCCATACGATATTGCCTTCGCCGTCAACGACGAAAACGTGCGGTGGATCGCTGACGCCGAGCTGGCGCTTGAAGTCGCCGTTGGGGTCGAGGAGCACTTCATACTCCCAGCCTTTGTTTTCTACGAAAGGTTTCACACGCTGTTCGTTCTGGGCTTCGTCGAGGCTCACGGCGTAGATCTTCACGCCGGTCTCCTCCACCCATTCGTCGTAGACGTCGGCGATAGCCTTGAGTTCGCGCACACAGGGTTTGCACCATGTGGCCCAGAAGTCGATGACGAAGGGTTTGCCGTCGTTGCTGAGTGTGGAAGTGTCTACGGAGTTACCGTGCATGTCTCGGAGCTGCACCTGGGGGAGGGCAGCGTCAGCGCTGAAGGCTGCGGCGAGGATAGATGCCGAAAGTAGGAGTTTCTTGATCATATCGTTTAGTGTTGTTATTGTATTCAAAAAATGTGTATTACGCTGTCGATTGAACAGCGATTCAATAATAAAACGCATTTTTTGCTTTCTTATTGAACGCCGTCTTGTATCATAGACTGCGATACAGCCCCAAAGTTACAAAAAAAAGACGAAAAAACCTATTTTTTCGTCTTTTTTATCTGATTTATTAAGTCAGTCCCAATCCCAGTCCCATCCGGAAATTGATTCGTTCCAATACATCTTGACATCGGCGCCGTCCGGAATCTTTGAGACGAGTATGGCGTAGCGGGTGAAGTTGCGGGTAGTGTCCTCTTCATCGAAGAAGTCGCAGATGCCGGTGCTTACGGTCCATTTGTAGCAGTTTTCGGAGTATGAGCGGATGAAGGTGTTGGTGTATGATTCTACGTTCCATACCTGCATTCGGTAGGCGAGCAGGAGGGTTTGGTATTGCAGGTTGAGATGCTGGAAAGACGCCGAGAATCCTATGGGGTCGTCGGGGAGCTGGTCGTTGGAGTTCACGACCACCACCTTTCTGTTCCAGTCCCGGCATTTCTGCATGATGGCTTCGTCGGTGCTGTCGAATGTCATCGACACCGGCATATACTGCTGGGCGATGATCAGTTGTTTGTCGGCCTTCGGTCCGTCGTCCTTGCCGCACGACGCCATCCCGACCAGGCATGCTGCTATAGGTATGATATAAGACAGTTTCATATTCTGATAACGCAATGGTCAATGCGTTATTGTAGGGGGAGGATATAATAATAAGTGGAAATGCATAATTCACAATGCATAATT
>CAMWMK010000170.1 GCA_947175295.1 uncultured Porphyromonadaceae bacterium | reverse complement strand
CCAATTATGAATTATGCATTAAGCATTATGAATTCAGAAGGTCATTTGCAGGTCATGATCTGAAGGACAAGCTTGTCGGTAGCCTGCATCGAGTCGCGTCCGATGCTCGTAAGGTTGTGGATGGTTGCGTCCACATCGTCGGAAATGATGCCCTCCGCCGACGTCACGGCAAATCCCTGCATGGCAAGCATCGCCGACATCATGGCCGTGCTCACGGCGCTCGAGATCTTCATCGAGCAGGATGGCTTGGCACCGTCGCAGATCATACCCGTAAGGTTGGCCACCATGTTCTTTACCGCATCGCACACCTGCTTATAGTCGCCTCCCATCAGATAGACGAGGCCGCTCGCTGCGCCGGTAGAAGCCACTACACATCCGCACAACGCCGACAGACGGCCAAGCGACTGCTTGATGTAGATCGATGTAAGATGACTCAGCACCAACGCCCTGAGGGTCTGCTCCTCTGTGGCATTGATGTCTATTGCATACGAAACCACCGGCATAGTGGCCGTAATGCCCTGATTGCCCGAACCGCTGTTGCTCATCACCGGCACCAGCGCGCCCCCCATGCGGGCGTCGCACGCTGCAGAAGTAAGGGTAATGGCATGCGCCACCGGAGTGTCGCCGAAAAACCTCCCGCCAAAATTACGTACCGTAGATCCGAGGCAGTGTCCGTAGTTGCCGCTGAGGGCATGATTAGCAGCAGCGAGGTTGAGGTCTTTCGCCTCATGGATGAAGGCTATCTCCTCAAGAGGAGCCGTCAGCGCGAAGTCATAGACCATGCGCATATTGAGCTCCGGATCAGCAGTATCCCTGGAATCGGATCCTTCCGACTCCGCGTTCTTCTCGAAAAGAAGGACTCCGTCTTTCTCCAGCAGGATGAAGTTGGTATGGGAGCCGGAGATTATCGCCCTCACCGAATGACCGCCGGCATACGCCTTGACATCTATGTGGAGATTGGAGGGAGCATCCGGCTCAAGACTGATGCTTATCCTCTCCTCTTCAATATATTTCCTGCCCGCTTCCACAGCCTCGGGCGTGACGTCGCGAAGCACCTCAAGGCTATATTCAGATTTCCCAACGAGCGCCCCTAAGGCAACAGCTATGGGAAGGCCGATCATGCCGGTACCCGGTATGCCAACACCCATGGCGTTCTTTATGATGTTTCCACTCAGGAACAGCTCTATCTTCTCGGGAACTACACCAAGTGTCTCCGTAGCCTTTGCCACGCAAAGCGCCACGGCAACCGGTTCGGTACATCCCACAGCGGGCACTACCTCCCGCTTTATCAGATCTATGATCTGCTGACGAAGTGATTTCTCCATAAAATAAAAGAATTATACATACCCCCCTAAACATCACATCCTAAACCTCCTAAACCTTACTAAACCTCCTAAACCCCTTAAACCTCCTAAACCCCTTAAACCTCCTAAACCCCTTAAACCTCCTAAACATCAAAAGGCAGCGTATCCCTATGGGCCTGCTCGATGCGCTTATTGCGCCAGCACTTCCGGCAGACAGCGATATAGCGCTCGTTGCCTCCGATCTCCACCTGCTCTCCCTCGGTGATGATGCCTCCGTTGCCGTCGATCCTCGCATTGACGATAGTCTTGCGCCCGCAGTTGCACGTAGACTTCACCTCCTCTATCGAATCGGCGATCTCGAAAAGACGGCGCGACCCTTCGAAGAGGCGAGTCTTGAAGTCGGTGCGGAGTCCATAGCACATAATGTTGCATCCATAGTCGTCCACTACCTGGGCAAGCTGATCCACCTGCTCTTCCGTCAGGAACTGAGCCTCATCCACAAGCACCCAGTCGGGCACGGTGAGGGTCTGCTCGAAAATATCCTTCACCATCTCGTAGAGGTCGGTCTCAGGATAGATCCACTTGCATTCACGCTCTATGCCGATACGGGAGCGGATCACGTTTTTCTTCTCTCTCGTGTCTATGACAGGCTTGAGGCACATATAGGCCATGCCGCGCTCCTCGAAGTTATATGCTGTAGTAAGCAGCATGGCGGTCTTTGCAGACCCCATGGTGCCATAGCGAAAATATAGTTTTCCAATCCGGTTCATGACGCAAATTTACAACCGAATTTGCAAATATCCAAATCCAACCCCCATAAATTTCACTCCCGCGCCTTTTTTAGTTGCTCAATCAGAAATTATACATTAACTTTGCATCCGAAAACGCAAGCTTCGCAAGACGCTCAACAAAAAACGCACAACGCAAAACATAGCAAAGACATTAATGAATACCTTCCACTCCCCCGCTCCCTTTCATCTCGAATCGGGAGAGACACTTCCGGAGATCGATATAGCCTACCACACTTTCGGCACTCTCAATGAAAGGAAAGACAATGTGGTCTGGGTATGCCACGCGCTGACGGCCAACAGCGACGTCAAAGACTGGTGGCCACACACGGTAGAGGCAGGATGCTTCCTTGATCCCGACCGATGGTTTGTGGTATGCGCAAACATCATCGGTTCATGCTATGGCTCCACGGGACCTACATCCATCAATCCGGCTACCGGCCAACCCTATTACGGCGATTTCCCGAAACTCACCATCCGCGACATGGTAAACGCCCATATCCTGCTTGCGGACGCCCTCGGCCTCGACCGCATACATACCCTTGTGGGGAGTTCGGTAGGCGGTTTCCAAGCCATCGAATGGATAGTGGAGCAACCGGAACGTTTCGACCGCCTCATACTCATCGCCACGTCGCCGAAGGCCTCCCCATGGAGCATCGCCATCGACGAGACGCAGCGAATGGCGATACTCAGCGACAGGACATATGGCGAGCGGCGCCCGGACGCCGGGCGCGACGGACTCGCGGCGGCACGAGCCATCGGACTGCTTACCTACCGCGGCCCATGGGGCTACAACATCACCCAGCAGGATCCGCCTGCCGAAGGAATACCGGAGTCGCACCGCGCATGCACTTATCAGCGCTATCAGGGTGAGAAACTGGTAAGAAGGTTTGACGCATATTCCTATATGACTATCCTCGACGCCTTCGACACCCACGATGCCGGCCGCGGCCGCGGAGGCGTGGCCTCAGCACTCGCACGCATCAAATGCCCTGCCATCGTGATCGGAATCACCACCGACATCATCTTCACTCCCGGCGAGATGCGGGAGCTGGCCTCAATGATAGAGGGAGCCCGATATTTCGAGCTCCAATCGGAGTTCGGACACGACGGTTTCCTCGTAGAGCACGAGCAGCTCAACCGCATCATGCTCGGCAACTGACCCTCCGGACCCGACGCCGCATCGCCATAAAACACCGTGCGAAGCAGACAGTTTGTTGATTTTAACACAAAAAACTTTGTCAGGTCGGATTTTTTTTATAATTTTGCACTGCATTTCGCGCCAAGGCCCTTCAAGACGGAGCCGAACAGGACTCCGCGCCCAACGCAACAACCAATAATACAATAAATTAAAATGTACGCAATCGTAGAAATCAAAGGTCAGCAGTTCAAAGCCGAAGAAGGCAAGTATCTGTATGTGCACCATCTCGGCGATGAAGTAAAGGAAGGCGAGACTGTAGTCTTCGACAAAGTCCTTCTTCTTGACGCCGACGGCGACGTGACTGTCGGTGTGCCTGCCGTAGAAGGCGCAAAGGTAACATGCGAAGTTCTCCTTCCCCTCGTAAAGGGCGACAAGGTGATCGTCTTCAAGAAGAAACGTCGCAAAGGCTATCGTCGCCTCAACGGCCATCGCCAGCAGTTTACCAAAGTGTTAGTTAAGAATATCGAAAAATAATCCTCAAAAATCCTCGTAAGATATGGCACATAAAAAAGGTGTCGGTAGTTCTAAGAACGGCCGCGAATCACATAGCAAACGACTTGGAGTGAAGATCTCCGGAGGATCAAAGTGCAAGGCTGGCAACATCCTTAAGCGTCAGCGCGGCACTGCCCACCACCCCGGCCTCAATGTAGGCATCGGTAAAGACCACACCCTCTTCGCCCTCGTAGACGGCATCGTAGTTTTCTCTACAGGCAAGGAAGGACGCAAGTTTATCAACGTAGAGCCCTACGCTGCAAACTAAAACACACGATTCCATTTCATCATACGAATCCCGGACCCCTCGGCCCGGGATTTTTT
>CAMWMK010000169.1 GCA_947175295.1 uncultured Porphyromonadaceae bacterium | reverse complement strand
AGTCAGCTTGGCTGCGGAGCGAACGAGCTTAGCGAGCTAAGTGAGTGAGCGACAAGGCCGAGATGGCCAAGATTAGCCGCAGTTATCCTATCAAGACCAAATCAGCTGCTTGATTTAAATATGTCGTTTAATTTTTGTTAGCTACTTATTAAATTAGAATAACTGAATTTTTGAATCATTCCATCTTATGAAAAGACTGACCATCTCGATGATGACGGCTGTGTATGCCATGGTCCTCGCTCTGGCGGGATTCGCAGCGGATGCCGTGAAATGGGATATAAAGCTCGTTGGAGACGGCACCGACTCGCCGAAAGTCGTGGCTACCGCTTCCATCGACCCGGGCTATCACCTCTACTCCATCGACAATCCGGCAGGAGGATCGAATCCTCTCGTTTTCTACTTTGACACGAAGGGATGCGAGACTGTAGGCTCCCCCGAAGCCGACCATCCCTACACAAAGGAGTTTGACGACACCTTTGAAGTAGACCAGCATTTCTACACCAATAAAGTCACCTTCACCCAGAAGCTCAAACCGACGGCGGCAAGCTATACGGTAGACGTGGAGATAAAGGGTCAGGCCTGCAACGACACAGGATGCACCCAGGTCTACGGCGGAAAGAGCCTTTCCGGTAAGGCTCCGGCAACCGCGGCTGTAAGCGAACTTCCGGAAGCCAAGCCGGCGGAAGAGGCTCCCGCTGAGGAAAAAGCCGAACTTATAGCGGAGGCGGTGGATTCGCTCCATAAAGCCGACGGCCCCCTCGTGCCCGGAGCGCTGACACAGGGCGACGTGACCAAGGAAGGATGGTGGACCAACGTGGAGGCAGAGCTCCGCGCCTTCGAGACTGACGCTCCCGAGGCCTCCAGCAGCCTCCTCTATATCTTCATAGCCGGATTTCTGGGCGGCCTCATCGCGCTTGTGACTCCGTGCGTGTGGCCTATGATCCCGATGACGGTTTCGTTCTTCCTGAAGCAGAACAAGAAGAGCCGCAGGAAAGCGATCGGAGCGGCAGCCACCTACGGCGGCTCCATCATAGTGATCTATGTGGTGCTCGGCTTGGCGGTGACGATCATCTTCGGAGCATCGGCGCTCAACAACCTCGCTACCAACGCCATCTTCAACATCATCTTCTTCCTGCTCTTGGTGGTGTTTGCCATTAGCTTCATGGGCGGATTCGAGCTGACGCTTCCTTCGAGCTGGACCAACAAGATGGACTCCAAGGTGGATGCCACCACCGGCATGCTCTCCATCTTCTTCATGGCCTTCACCCTGGTGCTGGTATCGTTCAGCTGCACCGGCCCTATCATCGGCACCCTCCTCGTGGAGGCGGCCTCTACAAGCAACTTCGTGTCGCCGGCCATAGGCATGTTCGGCTTCTCACTTGCCCTGGCCCTCCCCTTCACGCTCTTCGCGATGTTCCCCACCATGCTCAACAGCATGCCGAAGTCCGGCGGCTGGATGAACACAGTGAAGGTGGTGCTCGGATTCCTCGAGCTTGCCCTCGCGCTTAAGTTCCTCTCCGTAGCCGACCTCGCCTACGGATGGAGGATCCTCGACCGCGAGGTGTTCGTAAGCCTCTGGATCGTGATCTTCGCCCTCCTTGGAGTATACCTCCTCGGCAAGATCACATTCCCTCACGACGACAAAGTGGAGAAGACTGGAGTGACACGCTTCATGCTCGCCTGCATCTCCTTCGCTTTCGCGGTCTATATGCTTCCCGGCCTCTGGGGCGCACCCCTCAAGGCCATCAGCGCCTTCGCTCCCCCTACCTACACGCAGGATTTCTCACTCTATGAAGGCGACGTGCACGCCGTAGTAGACGACTACGAGGAGGGCATGGAACTCGGCCGCAAGCTCGGAAAACCCGTAATGCTCGACTTCTCAGGCTACGGCTGCGTCAACTGCCGCAAGATGGAGGCCGCCGTATGGACCGACCCCGAGATCAAGGCCACCATCGACAACGACTATGTGCTCGTAACGCTTATGGTCGACGAAAAGAAGGCTCTTCCGGAACCAATCAAGGTGACTGAGAAAGACGGCACACAGCGCACCCTCCGCACCTACGGCGACAAATGGAGCTACCTGCAGCGTTCGAAGTTCGGCGCCAACGCACAGCCCTTCCACGTGCTGGTAGACAACGACGGCAATCCCCTCGCTCCGGCCTTCGTATACGAGGAAGACATTCCGGGCTATAAGCGCTTCCTCAAGCAGGGACTTGACAACTACAATAAGAAATGACGACTTATCCGTGATGAATGATAGATTGAAAAAAGTGTTTTCATTCACGGCGATATTCATGGGGGCGGCCTGCGCGATGGCGCAGGCCGCTGCCTTTGACGCCGACAGGCAGCCGGACCCGACATATACCCGATATCTTGAGCTTGCTGATTCTGCACGCTATCACATAGCCAAGGAGCAATGGAGCGAGGCGGCCCGATGCACCCGCGAGGCGCTGCGCCTCGAACCCGCCAATCCCGGCAACCCGATGCTCTTCAGCAACCTCGGACTGGCAGCCGGAATGGAGGGAAAGATAGGCGAGGCAATGGAATGCTTCGATATCGCCCTCTCCCGGGCCCCTAAGAGCATTCCGGTGCTTACTTCCAAGGCGAAGATCCAGATTCAGGCAGCCGACACCGAGGGCGCGATGGAGACGCTCGACAGGATTCTCTCGCTCGACAGCCTCGCCGAATGGCCGCTGCAGACACGCGGACTCCTGAGGATGCGCCAGGCCGACTACAAAGAGGCTTTCGACGATTTCAAGACGCTATCCAAGGCCCATCCGCTCAACACCTGGGGACCCGGCGGACTTGCAAAATGCATGGAGATGCAGGGCTATATCTCGGAGGCAGCCGGATATTACACCGATGCCATAGCCCTTACCTCCGCCAACGATGAAGACCGCGTGGAGTTTCAGCTGGGACTGATCGAAAACCTCGGGCATCTCGGCAGGCTTTCCGACGCCCTCTCAGCGGCCAAGGAGGCCATAGGAGAGCATCCCAACGACGGACGGCTCTACCTGCTGCGCGGCTGGATCAAGAAACTCCTGCTCCTACACAGGGAGGCGGAGGCGGACAAAAAACTCGCCATTGACTACGGCGTTGACTTCCAGACCGTTTCTCGTTTCTTTCCCGATATCCGCTGAAAAAAGTTGACGGCTTTTCTTTCCGGCATGGGATTTTTTTATTAATTTTGCACCCGCAAACCTCAAAAACAGCTTAATGATGGATATACTTCCCTTACATATCGAATATCTGCTTACGCGCCATGACTGCGTCATAGTCCCCGGCCTCGGAGCCTTCATAGCCACCGAGCAGGAAGCATATATCGATTTCGAAAGGGGCGTGGTCCGTCCGCGCCGTCGCGAGGTAAGCTTCAACAGCAGCGTCGTGACCGACGACGGACTCCTCTCCCACTCCATCGCGCGACGCGAGCGCATCTCTTATGAAGACGCGCGTAGGCTCGTAGCCGTCATGTCTGAAAGGATGGCTGCCGACCTTCAGAACGAAGGGGAGGTTTCGATTGGAATGACCGGACGCCTTGTCAAGGATCAGGAAGGACTCGTTTCGTTCCAGCCCAGGCGTTCCGCCATCCTGTCAGACATAATGCAGGATGTCCGCCTCGCCTCGCTCCAGGCTGCTCCCGAGTCGGTGGCGCCCATGCCCGAAGATGTGGCTCCTGAAGAGGCCACGGATGAAGACGACGGCATGCGCACCATACGCGTGAAGGCGGATAGATATGTCTTCACCATCAGCAAGCGGGCTGTGCATGCCGCAGCGATGCTCGTAGCCATCCTCACTGTAGGGCTGTCGCTCATTATTCCAATCAACCACGACAACGAGCAGAAGGCATCCGTGATTTCAATCGAGGATTTCTTCCATCATGCGGTTAGGTCGGAGGCGGTGGAAGCTGCTTCAAAGAAAGGGCTGACAGTGGAGAGAAATGATTCCACACCCGTTTCAAAGCCTGAAAATCCCACTGAAATTCAGGATTGACAAAAAAAATCAGGGTTTGACGAAAGAAAATGGCGAAAAAATTTGCATAGTTCAAAAAAAAGCAGTAACTTTGCACTCGCAAAACGGGGACAACCCCAAAGCAATGCGAAAATAGCTCAGTTGGTAGAGCACGACCTTGCCAAGGTCGGGGTCGCGG
>CAMWMK010000168.1 GCA_947175295.1 uncultured Porphyromonadaceae bacterium | reverse complement strand
CCAACATCTTCATGTGTGCATGCAACATGGGCTTCGAACCCGAAGGCATGTCTGATGAGCAGATGACCGAAATCTCCACGGTATTCAATCTCCCCAAGTAAGGAAAAAGCATCCTCTGGATTCCACAAGGCCGGAAGCGATTTATTGACGCTTCCGGCCTTATTATTGTCCTCTTTGTCATTACCCACTTGCCAAATCCAACTTTTTTTCCTAACTTTGTATTGTTTTATACATACACTTACGTCAATCAATATGAAACTTCAAGGTTTTTTCATCTCGATAATCCTCTTATGCATGGTTTCGCTCAGCGCGAAGGCCTATGAAAGCGTCGCATTTCATTGCGAAAAAGACACGGTGCTTATCAACACCCTGCTTGCCAGCCCTGAACTGAACAGTCTGGCTCCGGGAGAACGGGTAGCCTTTTTCGCAAAGAAGCTGGTAGGCTCGCCCTCTTCACTGCGGACTGAGATTCTTGACGCGGAATCGCATGAATTCACCGTCAACATCCATGAATTCACTCCGCTGAGCCTTATTTCCACCTGCATCGCGCTCGCTCAGGCCTATGAGTCGTCGTCGGCTCCCAACTGGCGCGATTTCGCCGATAAATTCGAAAACGTAATGTATAAGAAGGGAGTGGCTACTGATTTCGTATCAAGGTTCCTATATCCTTCCGACTGGATCTCCGACAACATATTCAGGGGAAATGTCACGGATGCGACGATGTATTTCGACGGACTCAACCCCAAGAAGAAAGAGAAATCCATCGACTACATCTCCCATCACAGGGACGCCATCAAGGCCCTGGCCGACTCCACCAATTTCGAACGCCTGAAGATGCTGGAGATGGGATTCAGAAACCATCAGATTCCCTACATCACTAACGGCGACCTCATGAACAGCAGCCGATTCAATCCCAAGGCCAAAGACGGCGATATTTTCTTCCTCCTTACCCCCGACTTCAACCTCGACAGCCGCGAGATGGGTATCCTCGTGAGGGAAGGAAACCAATTGCTGATCATCCAGCAATCACCCTCGAAAGAGGCAGTGACGCTTGAAGAGCTTCCCTTCGAAAACTACGTGAAGCGCAACGTAAAGCGAATACAGGGAGCGCGAATCATACGCATAGCGCAATGACACGGGTGGTCTGCTTCGATCTCGACGACACCCTCGTGGCGGAGGCGCTATTCCTGAAAAGCGGATCCTACCATATCTCCCGATGGCTTCACGCGAAGCATCCCGCTCTTCCAGAGCTGCGCATCCTTTCCTGCATGCTGACCGCCATCGGCACCCGCTGCAACCATTATTCCGCACTTGAGCGTCTGCTGAAGGAATACGGACTTTCCGACGCCATCGACATGGCATCGGCTGTAGCCGAATTCAGACGCCATATGCCTGATGCGGCCATATATCACCCGGCTCCCTCCATGATCGAGACCTTGGACAGACTAAGAAAAGATCCTGAAGTCAGGACCGTGCTGATCACCGACGGCAGAAGCGCCACACAGCGAAACAAAATAAAGGCGGCCGGACTGGAGGAATATTTCGACGATTCGGATATCTTCATCTCAGAGGAGACGGGCCACGACAAAAGTCACCCCGACGTATTCCTCCGCGTGATGGAGAAATATGCCGGGGCAAGTGAGTTTCATTACATAGGCGACAATCCGCCAAAGGATTTCCTTCATCCCTCAAGACTGGGATGGCATACGCATCAGGTATGGCCGTTTCCCCTTATGATCCATCCTCAGGGAATGCCGAGATAGCGGTGGGTCTGAAGGCTGAGGGTCCAGCGGGGATCCTGAAGCACCCTGCGCACCGTACGCATGGTATTCGCCTCCCTCTTCTTCGGATCGGAGACATAGCAGGGCTGAAGATACATGAGCGTACGCTCCCCTCTGCACGGAAGGCTGAAATAGCCATCGAGCGGCTGCCCTGTGTCTACGACCTTGATCTCATCGGCCTTCTCCACCATGATCTCCGGATTGCCGATCATATCGGCAATGCCGGTCTTAGGAGACACGGTGATCCAGTCTATGCCTTCCGGAAGAGGATGGGTGCCATTGGTCTCTATCGCTATTTTCTTTCCTGTAGCCTGATGGAGCAGACGGATGAAGTCGGCGTCTATCCACATCGATGGCTCGCCTCCGGTCAGCACCACCCAATCCGCTTTATATAGATTCACGGCATGCACGATATCGGTATCCGACATCGCTACGCCGTCGTTGTGATGTGTATCACAAAACGGACACTGGAGGTTGCAGCCCGAAAACCGGATGAATACCGAGGGATAACCCGTATGATGACCTTCCCCCTGAAGGGAATAGAATATCTCGTTGATCTTCCTCATGGTCAGTCCTCCTCGTATGCAGCCGTGTTTCCTTCCGACTCCTGCACTTCACAGCGGTAGCACTCAGGAATGGAATCAACTATCCATCTGGCTATGTTCTCGGCCGTAGGATTGAACGGCAACACATCATTGAGCACGGCATGGTCGAGCGTGCCGGCTACAAGTTCCTTTATCTTAGTGAAATCGGCTACCATCCCCGACTCGTTGAGCTCGCGTGCACGACACTCAACGGTGATCACCCAGTTGTGGCCATGAAGATTGGTACACTTGCTCTCATAAGGCAGGCAAAGCCTATGGGCCGCCGATATCTCAAGTCTTTTCTTAACGTAGTACATCTAAATAAAATCTTAACTCTTAACCCCTTAACCCTTAATCTGTAACCTCAATTCCAGCGTCGCGAAGGGCCTCCATGCGCTCCACGCAGGTGCCGCACTTACCGCAATGCCGCTCTCCTCCCTTATAGCAGGAGTAGGTAAGGCTATAGTCGACTCCTATTCTTTTTCCGATGCGCGCGATGTCGCTTTTGGTGATGTCGGTGTAGGGAGCGTCGATCACCACGCCATCGTAGGTGCCCTCGCTTATGGCCTCGCTCATAGCCCTGACAAATCCGGGGCGGCAATCGGGATATATCGCATGGTCACCTCCATGGTTGGCCAGCATCACCTTCTTAAGGCCCCTGCTTTCAGCGAGTCCGGCCGCGATGGAAAGCATGATGCCGTTGCGAAACGGAACTACGGTCGACTTCATGTTGTCGTCGGCATAGTGACCCTCGGGAATCTCCTCCCCTCCTATCAGAAGCGACGACTTGAAATACTTGCCCATAAACTCCAGTGGAATCACGATATGCTCTATGCCGAGCATATCGCAGTTCTTTCGCGCGCACTCTATCTCCCTCTCATTATGCTTGGAGCCATAGTCGAATGTCACGGCAAGGGCTATCTGCTCCTGGCGCTCGTGCAGAAGAGTGGTGGAATCCATTCCTCCGCTCAATACAATCACTGAATCCTTCATATCAGAAATCGAGCATTTCGGTTCTTCTTCTGCGTGCCATCTCTTCGTGGTCGGAATCCCCCCAGTTGGCGAAAGGATGTATCGATATGCCTCCTCTGGGCATGAAAAGCCCCTTCACCTCGATATAGCGGGGATCCATAAGGGCCCGGAGGTCTTTCATTATTATGTTGACGCAGTCTTCATGGAAGTCGCCATGGTTGCGGAAGGAAAAGAGGTAGAGCTTAAGGCTCTTGCTCTCCACCATTCGGGTGCGGGGGATATAGGATATCTTGATATGTCCGAAATCAGGCTGTCCGGTCTTCGGACACAGTGTGGTGAATTCCGGGCAGTCGAGCCGCACTACGTATTCATTTTCCGGATGTTTGTTCTCAAATGTCTCCAGCAGCTGCGGAGCGTAGTCGGTGGGATACTTCGTCCCCTGGTTTCCGAGGAGCGTGACTCCGTCGAGTTCTTCTTCTGTTCTCATGTTATTTCTGATCATCAAAGGTGATTCATAAAAATCCGGAAAGTCCGGAAGCAATCGGAAATACAGTCCGAAGCCGACGCAAAATTACAAAAAAATCCACTATCTTACAATAGTGGATTCAGTAATGCAGTCGGTTTTATGATTTTTTAGGCTATTTCAGCCGCGTGGTCAAAGGATCAGCATCGCAAGGAGATGGGCTGCCACAGCTGCCACAAGGCCTCCGATGGTGTGGGCCAGGATAGCCTTGGACGTCAGATTGCGGTAGCCAAGCGAGTCGAGCATGGCGGTATGTGTGCTCAGATAGCCGCTCCAGCACATGCCGATGGCGGTGAAGACGCATATGGCGTTGC
>CAMWMK010000167.1 GCA_947175295.1 uncultured Porphyromonadaceae bacterium | reverse complement strand
GCTTCTGAGGCTTTCCCCTCACTTCCGAGCTGAAAGATCAGCGCCTCCATAAAACCGTCTGAAGCCCTAAATCTCAATTATTTTTCTGCGTTCCATCTGCAAGTTCCGCGCTGTCTTACAGTTCTGCGCCTAACCTCCCTGTTCGGAGCAGCATACGGTAATGTCCATGGGTAGGAGTTACCGAAAGCCGCCCCGAACATATAAATTAGGCCCAGAACTCTTTTAGAGAGCCCAGAACCGGCAGATTATCTCAGAATTTATTTATTTCATCTGAATGGCTGCGGGGCGCAAATCCTCCGGCGCAGATTTTTCCAAGCCCTATTCAAAATATATTACCTCCCCAAACCGCCCCCGCGCGCTGACGGGCGGGGACCGCCCTCAATTACTAAGTCCCTCGTGCCTTTAAATCTTGTGAATCTCACTGAAATTTTGTAATTTTGCAGAATAATTCAGCACAGCTGATTGAAAATAACTGATGACAATAATGAAACTTGAAAAGGAAAAGGTAATTGGATTCGTATGGCAACATATCCTGTTGCTCCTCTCTATGTTTTTCATGACTTTCGGCGTAGCACTCTGCGTACGTTCCAATCTTGGCAGTGGCGTGATATCGTCTATACCGATGTCGTTCAGTCTTGCCGGAGAGGCCGGACTCGCCCCGGGATGGACGATAGGCGGCTACACCAACATTATGAACGTGATTCTGGTGGCAGCCCAGATTCTCGTGCTTCGTCGCCGTTTTGAGCCCATTCAGCTCTTCCAGCTCCTGATAGGATTCGTATTCGGATTCCTGCTTGATGTCAACATGTGGATCACGTCATTGTTTTCCTCCTATGAGACACTGCCTATCCAGATCATAGCGCAGTTTTTAGGTGCTACAGTTCTCGGTTGTGCCGTTGCCACAGAGATACGCTGTGGCTCGGTGACTATGCCTGGCGAAGGCATTCAGGTGGCTATCGCACAGGTGACAGGCAAACCTTTTCCGGTTGTGAAGATTATGGTGGATACCACTCTCGTAATATTGGCAGTCATCTCAGGCTTCTGCTTCTTCGGCCGATGGCCCTGGACGGTAGTGGGTCCCGGCACGCTCTTTGCCATGTTCTACGTCGGCTATGTAGTGAAACTGGTGAATCCGCATCTCCACTGGTTTGATCGCCTGCTTGATTACCGCCCCGGATTCCGCCGCTACATCTACGGCCTCGCCCGCTTCATCTATCCGAAAAAGGAAGGCTGATAATAGAAGATAAGAAGTTGTTCAAATTAAATACATGGTATTACAAAAATGTTTTCGACTGGAATTCAGCGACAAACAATTATGAATAATGAATTATGCATTATCACATAACAGATTATGGTATATTTCAATTGCGACTATATGGCGGGGGCTCATCCCGAAGTGCTCGGCGCCTTGTGTGAGACTAACCTCCAAAAGAGTGTAGGCTATGGCTTTGATTCATTTACGGCCGATGCCCGGAAAGCCATACTTGATGCCTGCGGCCTTGAGGTAGGGGAGGTATTTTTCCTTCAGGGCGGTACGCAGACAAATAAGATTGTGATCGACCGTCTGCTTTCAAGAAACGACGGAGTCCTTTGCAGCGACACCGCCCATATCAACGTGCATGAGGCAGGAGCTATCGAAGCCGATGGCCATAAGGTGATCACATTGCCGGGACTCGACGGCAAACTGGAGGCCCGTGATGTGCTTCAGTATATGGAGGATTTCTATGCAGACGACACCAACGGGCATATGGTGCGTCCGGCAATGGTCTACATATCCCATCCTACGGAATTCGGCACACTCTATACCCGCAGTGAGCTCGAATCTTTGGCTGAAGTCTGCCGAAAATACCGAATGCCCTTATATGTCGATGGCGCCCGTCTTGCTTATGGACTATGTGCGGAAGGAACTGACGTCACTCTCCATGATATCGCAAGGCTTGCAGACGTATTTTACATCGGAGGCACTAAATGCGGCGCTTTGTTTGGAGAGGCTGTAGTCACCCGCCATATCGACATGCTTCCCCGTTTCATGTCGCTGGTCAAGCTTCATGGAGGGTTGCTGGCTAAAGGGCGACTGTTGGGCGTTCAGTTCCTGTCTCTATTCACCGATGACCTTTATATGCGGATAGGACGTCATGCCGACCGCTTGGCAATGAAGCTTAAGGATGGACTCATTGAGAAAGGCTATCGTCAGTATATAGATTCGCCTACCAACCAGCAGTTCTTCATATTGTCCAATGAAATGATCGATCGTCTGTCGGAATGCCTCGGGTTTGAACTCTGGGGTCCAAGAGGAGAGCAGGCCTCGGTGGTGCGTTTCGTGACCGATTGGTCAACAACTGAAGAGGATGTAGCGACCCTCATCGCCCTCTTGTAAAAATCGGGAAATAGTATGATTGTATTTGGCCGATAACGGAAAAAGCGTTAATTTTGCACTCCAAAATTAACGCTTTTTATGGATATTTCAGGTAAAAACAAATCATTTCAGGTGAAAATCAGGGAATTGATGGCCATGCCCGCCTTCCCGGTCTTGTTGGCGCTTAGTGCCGCTCATTCGCTCAACGATCTCTTGCAGTCGGTCATCTCCGCTGTCTATCCCATGCTTAAGGAAGAACTCAGCCTCGACTTCGCGCAGATAGGTCTGATAACACTCGTATATCAGATTTCATCATCCATCTTTCAGCCCGTTGTGGGCTATGCGTTCGATAAGCGTCCGTTCGTCTATTCCCTGCCGATGGGTATGGTCTCCACATCTGTCGGCATCGCAATGTTCTCATATTGCAATACGATAGCCAGGATTCTGATGGCGGTCTTTCTTGTCGGAATCGGATCCGCCACGCTTCATCCCGAAGCTTCCCGCATCACATCGCTTGCCGGAAGGGCGCGCCGGGGATTCGCTCAGTCGGTGTTTCAGGTTGGAGGCAATTTCGGCGGTTCCATAGGTCCGCTTCTTGTCGCGCTGATCGTTGCGCCTCATGGCAGACACTATGTGTTGTGGTTTCTCGTCTTCTCCACACTTGCCTTTGCTGCCATGCGTCCCATCGTGAAATGGTATCGTGGTTATCTCAACGATGTCAGGAAGCATCCTGAATCGCACACGAAAAGCCTCAAGCTTCCGCTTTCCAAAGGCAGGACCATCTTCGTCATATGCGTCATCATGGTGCTCATATTCTCTAAATACGTCTATATGGCCTCCCTGTCAAGCTATTATACCTTCTATCTCATGGAGAAATTCGGAGTCTCAGTGAAGATGTCGCAGATCTTCCTCTTCATCTTTGTCGTGTCTACCGCAGCAGGCACGCTTGTCGGCGGTCCGATAGGGGATAGGTATGGACGTAAGCTTGTGATCTGGATCTCGATTCTCGGCACCGCGCCATTCTCCCTGCTTCTTCCCCACGTTTCGCTCCCGCTCACTGCCATATTAAGTTTCTGCGCAGGCTTCATGCTCTCTTCGGCTTTCCCCGCCATCCTGCTCTATGCCCAGGAACTCCTGCCTACCAAACTCGGCATGATTTCCGGACTTTTCTTCGGCTTCGCCTTCGGAGTAGGAGGAATTGCGTCGGCCGTGCTCGGCAACTTCGCCGATACCTACGGCATAGAAGCCATCTACGACTTCTGCGCCTACATGCCGCTCTTAGGCATCGTAGCCTGCCTTCTCCCCAACCTCAAAAACCGCCAACTCCCCCAATAAAATACAGGGAGCATAGTGCATTTTACAATTATTTGACAGGATAGTGGTAGGGCCTTTGGATGGAAGGCGGTAATTTTGCAATATGAAAATATTGCAAGCTATCCTGTTTGTGGCAATGGGAGCTATAGCTTCTGTTGCAAATGCTGAAAAGTCTGAATCCACTTATATCAATCCGGTATGGCATCTGCCCGTAGCGGATCCTGCCGTCGTACGCGCTGACGACGGCTTCTTTTATGTCTACGCTACTCAGGGCATAGGCCCCGACAGCGTGATGTGCAATATCCAGATACTTCGTTCTGCCGACCTTGTTCACTGGAACCACATTGGCGATGCGTTGCCTGAAAAGCCACAGTGGGCGAGTTCCACACGTAATTTCTGGGCACCTCATGTTTCCCGACATGATGACAGGTATTATATGTATTACTCAGCCGAACCTGATCCGGAGGTAAAGACCGGAACAGGGTTGGGCCTTTGCCTTGCGGTGGCGGTGGCCGACAATCCCACCGGACCGTTTATAGA
>CAMWMK010000166.1 GCA_947175295.1 uncultured Porphyromonadaceae bacterium | reverse complement strand
AAATTAAACGATAATATTAATACAAAGTAGTCTGGAAAATCTTTATATGATAAATGCGGCTAATCTTGGCCATCTTGGCATTGTCGCTCACTCACTTAGCTCGCTAAGCTCGTTCGCTCCGCAGCCAAGCTGACTCAAGATTATCTCACATTTATCATATAATTAATTTTTGCGAGCTACTTAATGCATTATCTACACAGGTAGTCGAGTACTTCGAGCGATACAGCTATCGGGTCGCCTTCCGGAGCCGGAGAGTAGCCGCCGGTCCGGAGGGTCCAAGGTTGCTCCATGGCATACCAGTCTATCTCCGGAGCGGCGGGGAGAGCCATCGCGAAGAGTTCGGAAGATGTCTTGCTGGCGTTTGGTCCGCCACCGAGCGCATCGGGACGCGGACCGGAGTCCTCCGCCATCTGGGCTGCCAGGGCTTCCATCCAAGCCTTCCATCGCGGATAGTAGAAATCGCGCAAAAGGCCGTTCCATTCCTTATTGGCGTAATCGCGCAGGCCGCCCCGGTCGGCGCATTCGCGGTTGCCCCAGGTAGTGATCTGAGTGCGGGCGTTCCATTCATACTGATCCTTTTCAGCGGAAGTCGCGCCGCAGCTCCGTGCAGCCTCCGTCCAGCTTCCGAGACGGAATTCCGGACGCGTACCGAGAAGTCGGTCCTGCATCAGGAGCATATCGAGAAACCTACCTGACGACTCCTCGAAGTCACGGCGCGAGAAAGTGCGGTAGTCCGACATCGCACGCTGATACTGGCGGCGACCCTGGTCGGCAAGCGCCTGACGGGTGAAGTCTACCAGGTCATACTCATAATTGTCGCAGCCACGCATTCTATCGGCGGCCTTCGCCATAAGGCGTGCGGCCTCAAGGGTCGTGGCGGGGTCGTAGTAGTTGCGCATCTTCGACCATGACTTCACCTGAAAGTTATTGAGCGATGGGCGGCCGCAGAAGATGCTCTCATGAGGCCCCTGCTGGTTGTTGCCTGCCGGACAGTTGTAGATGCCGTCGGCCAGCACCTTCCAAGCAGCGCGGATGTCGGGATCCTCTGTGCCGTAGCGGGCTTTCACGTAGCCGTCAAGCCATTCCTCCTTCGTCGGTATGTCGTCTCCAAGCCATGGCAGCTCACACATCAGCTCGAACATCACGGGATTATTGCCTGATCCCTCCATGGTAAGACCCATACCTTTCATATTGCGGGCAAGGGGGTTGGTCTTCGTCTGTCGGAAATTGTCGAGAAGCTGGTCCATTCGGCCATGCAGCCCTACGTTGGCCCCGAAATTCTCAAGCATGCAGAAGAGCCATGTGTGGCCGTCATAGCCGTTGTCGCGTTTCCAGACCGAGGGAATGCCCCACATCGGGCGGCATTCCGAGAAGAGGTCGAGGATGATCAGTTCGCTCGGCTCAAGAGCCTCAAGCATCTGCTGACGCGGATTTTCCGTCCAGCCCTGGATCACCCATTTCGCATCGGGATTGCAGCGTTTCATGGCCTTCATCAGTTTCGCGCCCGCCTCGCCGTAGTCCACGTCTACATCGTTCATCTCATGGAAGGGGTCCATCGAATAGTATCGTGCCTTGCCGTAGAGCCTGGTCAGCTCATCGTAGTAGATATCGGCTATCTCGTCAAATTTCGGGTCGGTGGGCAGAAGATTGGAGGGGCGCACGTAGCCGTTCCAGGGATTGCCCTCTATCACGTCAAGTCCGAGGCGCGTCGCCGCATCGTGGGGCATCATACCGCAATAGCCCGGAAGCACCGGGGTCATTCCGAGCGAATCCATCCGGGAGAGTATCTTCTTCTGTAGCTGTTCCTGACGTACATACCAGGATTCGGGCAGCGGACCGCCCCAGCCTTCGAGGTTGTTCATAGCCCACCAGGCAAGGAAAGCGGGACCGGCTATGAATTCCCCTACCTCCTTATCCGTATATCCGAGACGCAGGAGCATATTGCGCCACGCCGACTCCATACCGACTATGGCGAGAGGCATATTGATGCCGTGGAGCGCCATCCAATCGATCTCCTTCTCCCATCGGGCCCAGTCCCAGAAGGGCATGGAGTAGGAGAATGTGCAGTAGTTGAAGTCGTAGCGCATGGTGAGGGGTGTCTCCTTTCTGACAGGCACCGCTACCCGCGGGAGCTCGTCGGGAAGGCGGGTCTGCATATTGTTCCATGTCAGATTTATGCCGCAGAAATGTTTCAGATACCAGTTGAGGCCCGTGGCCACCGAAACCGAATTATTGCCAACGATATGAGGGCGTCCATCCTTCATCCTGACCTCGAAGAAATCGGTGTCGGGTGCCGCTGACTTCCCCAGCTCAAACGATATCCGCCCTTTTGCCCCGGGAGCGATACGCTCGAGGAGCGCTTCAGATGCCTTGTCGCGGGCGGCAAGAGCCATAAGAGGGAGCATGAGGGAGAATAGGAATATAAGGGTCTTTTTCATGATGACGAAGTTGATTTCTGAACAAAGCACAAAAATAATGAAAAATCCAATGAAATGCAAAATTTTTTATTAACTTTGCGAGATAAACACAATTGAAGGATATGAGGCTTGTAATACAGAGAGTCGCCTCGGCGGCCGTAGATATCGACGGGGAGACCGTCGGGAAGATCGGACGGGGACTGATGGTGCTCGTCGGAGTCGCCACAGGCGATACCGAGGCAGATGCCGAGTGGCTGGCGGCAAAGACAGTCGCAATGCGTATTTTTCCGGATGAGGAAGGAGTGATGAACCGGTCGGTGAAGGATGCCGGCGGGGAGGTGCTGGCAGTCAGCCAGTTTACCCTGCTTGCATCGACACGGAAAGGCAACCGCCCGAGCTATGTTCATGCCGCAGGGCATGAACTGGCAGTGCCGCTTTATGAACTCTATTGCCACAAGGTGGCGGAGCTCTTGGGAAAGGAGACACAGACCGGACGTTTCGGAGCCGACATGCAGGTGAGCCTCATCAACGACGGGCCGGTGACGATAGTCATAGACTCAGATAGGAATTGAGAATTGAGAATGGGGAATTGAGAATGGGGGAATGGGGAATTGTGGATATTTTATCTTTAATATTTAATCTATAATATTTAAATCAATATACATCATGAAGATAATACTTCTTTCGGGGGGATCGGGCAAACGGCTCTGGCCCCTTTCAAACGACGTGAGATCCAAACAGTTCCTGCAGGTGCTTGAGTCGCCCGACGGCAGAAAGGAATCCATGATACAGCGCGTGGTGCGCCAGATAGAGGCCACGGGCCATTCCGACGGCATTGTAGTGGCCACGGGGGAGACACAGGCCGGATATGTGAAAGACCAGCTGGGACGCAGCATAGGCATCGTCACCGAGCCATGCCGCCGCGACACATTCCCGGCAATAGCCCTCTCCTGCTCCTACCTCGCATCGCAAGGCACAGACAAGGATGAGCCGGTGATCGTAATGCCCTGCGACACTTATGCCGACGATACGTATTTCGAGACAGTATGCCGCATGGCGGAGGCTGTAGGTCGCGGTGATGCCGAGCTCATACTGATGGGCATAACCCCGACTTATCCTTCAGAGAAATACGGATATATAGTCCCCCAAAAGGGTAGCAACGCAGAAGGCAAAGCCATGCCAGTGGAGAGGTTTACGGAGAAACCCGACATGGCCACCGCCGAAAAACTCCTTGAGGAAGGCGCGCTATGGAACGGCGGTGTATTCGCCTTCCGACTCGGCTACCTCATGAAGATTGTGGAGAAATACATGCCGGGCATGGACTTCAGGCAGATACATGCCGACTATGAGAAATTCCCGAAGATCAGCTTCGACTATGAGGTGGTGGAGAAAGCCGAATCGGTAGGTGTGATTCCCTACACCGGCGAATGGCGCGACCTCGGCACATGGAACACCCTAACCGAAAAACTTCCTTCCACTACCGAAGGAGCGGCCAGACTGCATGACTGCGAGAACACCCACATAGTCAACGAACTCGGCATTCCGGTGCTCGGCCTGGGACTGAAGGATATAGTGATCGTGGTCTCGCCGGAGGGAATACTCGTATCGAAGAAATCAGACTCAGAGCAGCTTAAGAGCCTGCTCTGAATGAATGCATAATTCATAATGCATAATGCATAATTATTTGTCGCTGAATTTCAGCTGAAAATATTATGATGATACTATGCATTTAACTTGAACGACTACTTAATGCATAATCGCACAGGATGCGATTATGGATGGCCAAGGCAGGGAGGCCGTGCCTCCCTGCCGATATATTTTAA
>CAMWMK010000165.1 GCA_947175295.1 uncultured Porphyromonadaceae bacterium | reverse complement strand
GGGGAGGCTGGAAGCCTCCTTTCCATGGGCTACGCGCGACAAACTCCTTATTATATAGTTCGATCGTATGGTTACCTTACATGCGCGGGGGGAGGCTGGAAGCCTCCTTTCCATGGAATGCGAGTCGGGAGGAGGCTGGAAGAAGCGCTACTATTGATGAGCGGTATGAGGCTGAAAAGGGGGCGGCTACTATAATTTGAAAAGGGGGCGGCCGCAATAAGGAGCGCACCTTATTGCGGCCGCTATATAATGCACGGTTAATTTCCGGAGAATGGTTTATTTCCGGATAACTCTGGCGGTGCCGAGCGGGGTGCCGGCTGACTCCGCGCGGAGGATGTAGAGGCCGGAGGGGACGTCGGGATAGACGGTCAGGAGGTCGCCCGAGGCGGCATTGAAGGAGTTGGAGAGCACGCAGCGGCCCTCCATCGAGTAGAGAGAGAGTCGGATATGTCCGGATTCGGAGACGCGGACGCGGATAGCGCTGTCGAAAATACGCGGCGATACCTCCAGCCTGCGGTCTGACTCTATCTCCGACACAGCATCGTTGTCGCCCAACACCAGCATGAAGTGATTTTCGTCGGTTCCGTATTCGTTTCCGACCAAAACGCTCACGCGATGACGCTCGTCCGACTCTACAGGCTGCGGGTATGACAGAATCACGAAGCCGCCGTTTTCCCGATCTTCCCGCTCAACGACCGATGCCCCGGGAACATCCCACTCAACGGATGAAACAAGCGAAAAGGCATCCCCGGAAGTAAACGGACATCCGACACAGAATTCAGGATAGCGCCATTCGAGAGTGCCCTGACCTTCCACCTCTGTGTCCTGATATCCATGTATCCCGGCCTTGAAGCTACCGGAAGCTCCGTTAGTGAAGAGTCCTTCCTCATCGGGCTCCGACTCGAAATCGAAGTAACCTACCACGCCATCAGGAAGCGCATCTTCCTTGACGTCAGCCATAGCCAGAGCGGCGTCCTCTTCAGTAAGCGCTTTATTCCACACCATGAAGTTGTCGGCGTTTCCGCGTACAGAACCTGTCTTATGCAGATAGCCACCCAGTGCCACTACATTATCAACCTTCCACGCTCCTACCGGGCCAGCAAAACCTACTTCACCTTCCTGCACAGCATCGCCGAGCGACCAGGAAGTGATCTGCTGACGCTCGCCGTTGACGTAAAGGGCAGGAAGCACCCTGCCGTTTTCATCAAACTCAAACGAATAGGCCATATGATACCATGCGCCGGGATGCAGTTTCAAACCGTCGAAGCGATAGGAAGCGTCCTTGCCCGAAGCCATCCGGATGGTGAAGGCATCGCTGCGGCCGTCTTCCGTCAGCGTATGCCACATCCAGCCCCAGTTGTTTACAGACCAGGGATCACCCTTATAGCGGATATTCAGCGCATGGACAGACATATCGGCGAAGCTCTCAGGCCTGAACCAGAAACTTACAGCAAACGACCGCTTCTGCTCCATACCAGTATCCTTGAAACGGAAACCGAGACCATTATCGCCGACACGTACGCCGCGCGACATCACGGCGGCGCCGGGGTCGAGGGTATAGTCCACCTTCGGCGTGGACGATGCCACATGATACTCGCTCAGATAGTCGGCGCCGTCTACATCAACCCTCTCGCTTCCGGGAACATCAATGGAAAGTATGCGCGGAACGTCGCCTGTCTGCTCACCCGTAACCTGCACAAAGCCCTTAAGGCACCTGACAGTCTCCCCGCGTCCGGATTCGCCATTTTCGAAACCATTGACCACGAGGTCGTAGATACCGGGATCAGACAATCCGTCGTAGACATATAAACCATTCGTACCCTTCGATTCGGCAACCACCGCTCCGTCGGAAGCGGTCAGAGTCCAGTCCGCATCCTCATGCGCGGGGTCGGCATAGCGCACCGTAAAACCTTCTTTTGGTTTGATCACAGGGTCAGAAACCACTATCTCGTCGGAAACGGCATAGACTTCTGCGGCATCGTGCCACTCACCCCAGCTTATCCCGCTCTCTGTCTCATGGTCCGGGGCAAGGGCGCTCACTCCAAACCGGAACCTATCGCCGAACCGGAGATCGTTGGGCACAGAAAACATCAATCCGGCCCATGAGGAAGTCACTCCCATCAAGACATGGCCGCCATGCTCCTGCTGGGCGTAGAGCTTGAAGAGAGATACGTTGACATCCGAGTTGTAGCATACATCGCCGCCCTTGTCGTTTGGCATATTGAAGATTATCTTACCGTCTACTCCGTCATGGCGCGCGGCAAGCAGTTTAGTAGACTCCACCACAGGCGCTTCGACAGCAGCCTTGAGGTCACCCGGACGCTTGATGGAAAACTCCCCGAAACGCATGTCGAGATCAGAGGCATCGCGGAAATGAAGGGCTATCATGGCCACTTCTCCCCCATCGGGGACCGGAATGTCAGTGCCGACAACCAACCGGCGTTCAGTCCACATGCCAAGCCTCCCTGACTCCGCGCCATCCATCACCTTCATCGACTCCTCAGCCAATGGATTAGACTCATCGCCCTTCAGCGACATGGCGATAAATGCGTCGGCCGAGCCATTGAGGAGTTTGTAGCGGAAAGTGATCTCGTCGCCGGCCTTCAGCGGGAATTCCGTCTTGAAGAGATGCAGGTATTCTTCGGCGGATGTGCCGAAGACGCGGATAGTGCTTCCGCCGCGCCAGGCATCGTCCCATGTGAATTCGGCCTTAAGTCCGCCTTCCACCACGTTGGCGGGGTCGCGACCGAGGAAACTGTCGGCCCACCACCACATCCAGGTAGGCAGATAGTCCTGCGCCGCGATGTTGTACCATTCCGAGTCATGGCTGCGGTAGCCGTTCCAGTTGAAGAACAGGCCGTTGCCGAGGTTGAAGTATGTGATGAAGGGCTCGTCGTCGAGATTCCATTTCAGCGCGGAGCGCGCCGACATCATCTTCGACATTCCCATGAAATCGTCTTTGGCAGCCGAATATATCAGGGAGTTGGTGGTTTCGAGGGAAGCTATGGGATTGTGTGCGCCGTTGGTAAACCAGTTCATCATCCTGTCGAGATAGGTGCGCTGGCGCTTCATAGGCGACGAACCCTGCTCGGCTCGGCTTTCAAAAAACATGTTTTCGGAATGTGCGCCCCAAAGGCCTATCGAGACGGGATACTTCTCCAGCAGAGTCCATATCTCCTTGCTTGAATTGTGGGGTTCGCGCCCCTGCATGTTGATGCCGCAGTAGATGTCGAGCGGGGTGCGTCCATAGTCGCGGGCATTGGCCACAGTGCTTTCAAGTATACGCGAATAGTTCCAGTTATAGTTGAGGAAAAGCGAAGAGCGCGGAGTGTCGCCATATCCCCATAGGTCTTTGTTGTGGGCGGCGAGTCCGCGGTCGAACGTGATTTTTCCACTCTTGTTTGTTCCGTCATACCATATTATGTCGGCCAGGGGATTACCCTGCTCCTTCATCAGACGCAAAGTATTCTCATGGAGGTCCATAAGGCCAGATACGAGGGTGGATGTAGTCTGGAACTCTGAGTTGTAGCCTATGCCGTCAACTCCATAGTAGAGCAGATAATCCGACAGTTTCCCGGCCCCAGCCTCCGTAAGGGACGTCAATGATTCCTTCCATTCCTTCGATATGTTGCCGTAAGGCACCGAAGCGAGCGCACTTACGGGCACTCCGTTCTTATGCGCCACATCGAGGAATCCCGCGGGCACGCGCACGAGTGGCGCCGACCAGTTGCCGTAGTGGGTGATGTAGCTCCACATCGGAAACACCTCGCTGTCCATCACCCCGTCGGGCAAGGCGTTGAACTCCTGATTGTTGGCAGGGACCCAGAAGATGAGTTTCTTGTCGTTTTCGTCGTTGAGTTCGGGATTTACCTGCGTGGCGGTGTTCCGGAAGCGTTCATGCGGGCGCACGCGTGAGATGAAGAAATTGTCGTCGTCGCTCCATTTCTGTCCTTTTTCCCAGGCTTTAAGGGCCTCCGGAAATGCGGAGCCTACGATTCCCTTGTCTATGTAACCGTCCATAATACGCTGGCCCGCCACTGTAAGCGGCATTGCAGCAAGGAGGAGATATAGATATCTGCTATGTTTCATTCTGAAATTCGTTGTTGAAAACGGGGATATGCGATGCATTTCCCGTAATGTTGCTGTTCGGACTACAAAGATACACCAAAATACGAAATCATGCAACAAAATAAATATTAAAATTCAAGCGGCAGCCGGACTATGGAGCGTCGGGATGACGGCGCGGGGGTAAGCTACCTTACACGCGCGGGGGCG
>CAMWMK010000164.1 GCA_947175295.1 uncultured Porphyromonadaceae bacterium | reverse complement strand
ATCGCCTCGGAATCGTCAGAGCGGATGATATGCGTTTAATTTGAACAGCTACTTAGTATGACTCGCATTGTCGGAGGGAGCGGCTTTTGAAACCGTCACGAGATAGACACCGGAGAATATCAACACTACAGCGATGGCCTTCATAATGGTGAAATGGTCCATCCCGAGAGATATGCCTACTATGGTGGCGACTATGGGCTGGACATAATTGTACATGCCTACTATCGTAGGGCGAAGGTTTTTCTGCCCTATCATTATGCAGATGTAGGCTATGTATGTGGCGAAGAATACCACATATCCTATGCCTATCCATTCTGAAACGGATATGGCTCCCCAGTCGGTGGCCCTTACATAGCCGATTGTCGATGGAATTCCCACGATGGAGGCTGAAAGGAACATCCATTTCATAAGGGTAACCAGTGAATATTTCTTGATGAAGTTCCGGTAGATGGTAAGATAGAGCGCATAGGAAAGCTGAGCCATCAGCACTATGAAATCGCCCAATGCAGGATTGTCGCCTCCGGCTATGGATCCGGCTCCGCCCAAAACAAGTATGATAGCTCCGGCGGCTCCCAGGGCGATACCTCCGGCTTTTTTCAGAGTGATGGGCTCCTTAAGGAACAGCCATGCGAGCAGCATGACCCACATCGGCATAGTGGTAGTGACAAGCGATGCCTCGCCGGGCGACGTATAGCTTACTCCGATGATAAAGCATCCCTGATTGAGGAGGATACCGATCATTCCGGCACCGAAGAGACGAAGTTTGTCAAGCGGCGGGACATGCTCGTGAGGAGTGAAGAGAGATGTGATCCAGAAGAGGAGCGCCGCGCCGGCAATACGGAAATCGACCATAATGATAGGAGCTATCACTCCACTGGCGAACACCAGTTTCGCTACGGGCGACATAAGTCCCCAGCATACGTTGGCCCCCAGCATCGACAGATGCCCTTTAAGGTTGAAATCACTTAAATTCTTCATAATTTCGTATACTGCAACTTTGATAGTGGCTGCATTACTCGTTTTTGTTGAGTCAGCACTATTCTTTTATTCTGCAAAGTTAGTTATTTTTGGTGGATTGTGCAAGTGAGTACCGGTAATGAGCGGTAGATTAGATAATGAGGACGGTGACGAGTCCCCAAATTACGAGCAGAAGGTTGCTGACGGCATACGTGACGGCATATCCGATTGCCGGCACGGTGCTTCCAATCGCTGTCTGTGCGGCGCCGAGGGCCGCCGTGCATGTACGTGTGCCGGCGCAGCAGCCAAGCGTTATGGCGGGATTGAACTTGAATACCTTGTGGCCCAGCCATAGTCCGAAGAAGACAGGAATCATGGTGGCTACCGCTCCGGCTACGAAAAGCATAGGTCCGATGGCCTTGATACCCGCCACGAAAGATGGGGCGGCCTCTATGCCGACAACGGCTATGAAGACGTTAAGGCCGAGATTGTTCATAAGCCAGAGCGCACCTTTCGGTATGTAGCCGTAGGTGGGGCGTTTAGTACGCAACCATCCGAAGACCAGACCGGCTATCAGCGCGCCGCCACTGGTGCCGAAACTAACCGGAATGCTGCCGATATAGAAGCTCATAGCACCGAATAGACCGCCTATGAAAATGGCGAGGCCGACAAACATCAGGTCGCTCTGTACGGAGGGTCGGTCTTCATGCCCCATATGCGATGTGGCCTTCTTCACCTGCACCGGGCGTCCGACTACCGTAAGCCTGTCGCCCTTCCTGAATACAGTCTCCACATCGATATCCAATGGTTTCCCTTCCCGGAACGCGTCGCGTATCACGACTCCATGCATATACTTTTTCTTTCTGATCTCTGCAATAGAGAGGCCTATGAATTCCTTTTTCCTCACTATCACCGCCACCCTATCGAGCGGATAAGACTGAAGATCAGGATCAGCGATCTCCTCCCCGAAGAATTCAGCTGCCTTCACCATGTATTCAGCCCTGCCACATACCACCACGTCATCTCCAGGACATATCATGTCGTCATGTCGCGGTGCGATGATTTCGCCATCGTGCCGTCGACGGTCGATGAATACATCCAATCCCTCGCCATGGAGATACCTCTCGATTTCCCGTACCTTACGTGGAGTGGAGAGATATTCGGAATCAATATGATATGCACGGTAGTTGACGTGTTCCATAGCATCTACATAGGCAGGATCATGACTGCGGTCGCCGCTGTTTAGCTGCTTTTCCAGTTCTTTGGTAGCCGCTTTCACTTTGTCGATGCCTCCGAGAAGACGCGGACCGAGGTTTCCGAGTATGATCACAGTGCCGAGAGTTCCAAAGATATAAGTCACTGCATAACAGACTGGAATAATGGATAGTTCCCGGTCAAGAACAGCCTTATCGAGGCCTGAGCGGCCAAGGGCTTCAGTGCCTACGCCAAGCAATGCCGAACATGTCTGCGATCCGGAGAAAAGACCGATCGTCTCCCCTTTCGAGTATCCACTCAAGACAGCAATAAGGCATACTGAACCGAAACATACACTTCCCATTATAATGGCAAACAAGGCCTGCTTCAGGCCGCTGCCACGCAACGAGCGGAAGAAGTCAGGACCGACGCTATAGCCTACGGAAAAGAGGAACATCATGAAGAAGACCATCTTTATCGGACCGGACATAGGAATCCCTATCTGGCCTATGATCACGCCTACGAGCAATACAGCGGTGACGCTTCCAATGGAAAAGTTGCCTATTCTGATTCTTCCCAGAAGGAAACCGAGTCCGATGGTGAGGAAAAGGGCAAGTGTGGGATATTCACGCAATATAGCGGTTAGGGAGTCCAGCATGGTGTTTTTCATTTAAGGTTAACATTACGGCCTTTCCCTTTACGCATACCGTATGAGGAAAGGCCTTTCACTTATGTTAACGTCTATGACTCTATGTTCGTTCAATTACGCCGCTCTTGACGATTCTCTCCAGATATTTAGCATATAATTCCAACATCAGCAAATGCTTCCGGAGGCGGCGGAGTCCGGGGCCTGCGACTGCCGTCTCGGCATGGTAGGAAAGCCTACCTACTGGGCTCGTCAGGGGGCTGCCGTTCCGGCTCGGTGTGGAAGGTGTCGGCTCATCGACTTATGCTGCCGCCCAACGCATTGGGGCGGATTGAAACCTCTGATGGCGCGTAGAATATTGAAAAAGTTTTTGCAAAAAGTTTTTGTAAGTCTAAATTATTTATTAACTTTGTAGCCACAAGAGGCCCGAACGGCCATTAGCAAAAGATAGAACCATAATATTTATACCATAAACACAACCTCAGATGTACTTATTAGGTTACGACATAGGCACTTCGTCTGTAAAGGCAAGTATCGTAGACGCAGCAAGCGGACAATGCGTGGCTACTGATTTCTTCCCGAAATCGGAAGCTCCCATCAAGGCCCTCAAACCCGGATGGGCTGAACAGAATCCCGAAAACTGGTGGGAATACATTAAAGAAGTGACCAAAAGCGTCCTCACTATATCCAAAGTGAATCCGGCCGACATAAAGGCGATCGGCTTTTCCTTCCAGATGCATGGACTCGTATGCATAGACAAAGACCGTAACCTTCTACGCGACTCAATCATCTGGTGCGACTCGCGCGGAGTGCCTTATGGAGAAAAGGCCTTCAGGGAACTGGGAGAAGAGAAATGCCTTACCCATCTACTCAATTCCCCCGGCAACTTCACAGCGACAAAACTGGCATGGGTAAAGGAAAACGAGCCCGAGATATTTGAAAAGATATATAAGGTGATGCTTCCGGCAGACTACATCGCAATGAAGATGACCGGAGAGATCTGCACCACCCCCGAAGGCATCTCCAACTATCTCCTATGGGACTTCAAGGAGAACGCCCCCGCCGGATTCCTTATGGACTACTTCGGATTCGACATGGAGATACTGCCGGAAGTTAAACCGACCTTCAGCGTGCAGGGGCGTCTGCTTCCTGAACCTGCAAAAGAACTCGGACTCGAACCGGGCACACCCGTGACCTACAGGGCAGGCGACCAGCCGAACAACGCACTTAGCCTCAACGTATTCAATCCGGGCGAAATCGCCGCTACAGGAGGCACGTCGGGAGTGGTGTATGCCATCAACGGGACCATCGACTGCGATCCGAAATCAAGGGTAAACTGTTTCGCCCACGTCAACCATACTGCGGAAGAGCCGCGCGTAGGCGTGATGACCTGCATCAACGGCACGGGCATCCTCAACAGCTGGATCAAACGCAACATCGCAGACCCCGGCATGAGCTACGACGATATGAACCGTATGGCGGAGTCAGTGCCCGTCGGCGCGGAAGGAGTCAGCATCATCCCCTTCGGCAACGG
>CAMWMK010000163.1 GCA_947175295.1 uncultured Porphyromonadaceae bacterium | reverse complement strand
CAAATAAGTAGCTGACAAAAATTAATGATAGGATAAATGCGAGATAATCTTGAGTCAGCTTGGCTGCGGAGCGAACGAGCTTAGCGAGCTAAGTGAGTGAGCGACAATGCCAAGATGGCCAAGATTAGCCGCAGTTATCCTATCAAGACCAAATCAGTTGCTTAGTTTAAATATGTCGTTTAATTTTTGTTAGCTACTTATTGAATTGGTAAAAAGTTTCCTTAAAGACAGCCCGGAAGCATAAATTCGTGTCGGGGGAGGGTCTTTAGTGGCGAGAGCGGAAATGTTGAGGAAAAATTTTGTGGAAAGGAAAAGATTTGCTAATTTTGCGAATAAAGTTCTAAGAAATGAATAATACTTTAAGATACTCCTTACTTTCCGGTATAATTGGAGTTGCCGGTAGCCTGCACACTGTTTCTGCTTATACTTCTACTGCCGATGCAGGTCTTTTGCAGGAGCTTTCCATGATGAAGATTCCTCTTGTAGTGGTCAATACCGTCGATGGGGAAGAGCCCTCCTGCGATGGGATTGATGCTCCTCCGGGCCAATGGGGAGCTGGAATCACCAATGTCACTAAAGTGCCTGCATCAATGCTGATCATTCTTGAAGGAGATACCCTCTACGACAGCGGGGAATACGTCAAGAAGGAGAGTGGGTTGACTATCAAGATCCGCGGAAATACGAGCGGAACCAAACCCAAGAAACCTTATAAACTTAAGCTTCAGAAGAAAGCCGACCTTCTCTTCAGGGGCGACAAGAAATATAAGGATAAGGACTGGGTGCTTCTCCGCACCGGAAATACCCTCATCACGCCAATAGGCAACTGGGCAGGAGAACTTGTAGGTCAGGAATGGACCCCCTCGTGCCGTCATGTGAATATGGTCATGAATGGCACCTACCGGGGCCTTTATGTGCTTTGCGAGCAATTGACAGTCAATCCTGAATGCAGGATTGATGTGGATGAGAAGGATGGATATGTGGTGGAGGCGGACGCATATTGGTGGAATGAAGACATTTCTTTTCCGTCGACGCTGACTGCACCACAACTTCAGTTTACCTATAAGTATCCTGATCCGGAGGATGTTACAGAGGAATGGCATGAGGCCATATCAGCCGATGTGATCGCTCATGAAGCTAAGATATCCGATGCCACTTATGACGAAGCCTATGATTGCGAATCGTTTGCCAATGGCTTGTTGCATGGGAACTGCTTGGCAACGACGATGCCGCCGGAGCCAATATGTATATCGTCAAGAAGGATGCTGACTCTAAGATATGTATGGGACCTATGTGGGATTTCGACCGGGGAATGAATCTGGAAGGTGATTGGATCGGTATACACTACAAGAACTTCTATTTCCATCATATGCTGAATTCTTCCAACCCTGCTTTCCGTAATGCCTTTACTTCGTTATGGAAGGAGAAGGGTCGTGAAGTGGCCGATGGCATCATTGATAGGATAAACGCTTTTGCCGCTTCTGAAGAGGCATCGGATTATCAGCGTTCCATCGACATCGAGAATGAATTGGACTTCCCCTACG
Organism: uncultured Porphyromonadaceae bacterium; assembly: GCA_947175295.1. Lineage (GTDB taxonomy): Bacteria > Bacteroidota > Bacteroidia > Bacteroidales > Muribaculaceae > Lepagella. The sequence goes on along the minus strand of CAMWMK010000163.1, from coordinate 2,807 downwards.
ATTGGTGGCAACCCTATCTTGGCAGCCTTGAGTATATGCGTACATACTGCACTGAATTCATTTCGCGTCGTGCCGATTGGATTGATGCGAAGATGTCGGAGGAAAGCGGCGTAGACGCATTCGGCAGCTCCACGGAGAGCGATAACGTCAATGCCTATGATGTGCTTGGCCGACCCGTCAGTCCCGACACTCCCGGTCTTCAGATCCGGGATGGCAGGAAAGTATTCGTAAAGCCTTGATTCCAGGAGGGTGTGTCTTTTCGACACGCCCTCCTGTCTACGTATCGCGAAGCAGCGACTTCCCCACGCGTCCCACCCGGGTATCAGATGACTCTTTTTTAGGCCAAGACTTCTTAGTTCTTATCCAGTTGGTTGGATTTATGATTTGGCTTTAGCCAGCATTTCGGCTTCTTCAGGGGTGACTTCGAGGGGATTCCCGTGTCCGTCGGAAATAATGACGGTTTGGCCTAATTTCTTCTTAAGATCGAGCATCTTATAATATGATTCCTTTAGGGCCTTATTGAGTATTTCCCTCATTTCCAGTTGTTCTTCCTTTGACATAGGGTATTATTTATTTTTGTGTAAATTTCATTATTGACGATGCCATTTGAATCTGCCACTAAATTAGTATGGTTGTTATTGTCATACAGACTCCAATCGTCTACAATCGGTATGAATATTCTGAAAAGGTTTTCGAGTCCAAGCCAATTAACCCCTTGGCTATTTCGTTCGCGTTGACGAACTCCCTGCACCGCAGTATCTGAGGTTTCTAAAGTAGTCGGGTAAGCTTCTTGAGAAAATCAAATCATCTGTTTTATTCTTTCCTCAACAATAGAGCTTAATTTGACACCATTCCTAATCAACTGCAGAGAGTCCTCATCAAATATGCCAGTCAATTCGTAGATCTTTCCTGATTTGATCAAATTTGCGAATTCTTCATGTGTGCTCTCGATAGGGTGATTGCAGTCTATGTAGGTTTGAGGTTTCTTAAGTCGATTAGTGGATGTAGCTGGAAATACAGGATACGTATTGAGATCATATCCAAGTACTTTTGCTCTCCTGATGGCTTTTTCTATTTGTGATGATCCAGTAGCAAAAAGGAAGATTGTATTTCCTCTCTTTATGCATATGTGGATATGATCTTTGATGCCTATGGGACAATCTGACTTAAAGAAATACATTTTCCCTTCAGCGACAGTAGACGCATATAGCGAAGATGGAAGATCCATTATTAATCAACTGTTGAATTCGTGATATATATCCTTTGTCACCTCAAGAACTTCATTTGGCTGGTCGAAGAGCAAGGAAGAGTCTTCATCACTGTTCTCAAACATCAGGTCCATATCAATAGGGAATGAGTTTTTTGCGTTTTTATCCGACAGCATATCCTCATACCTTTGCCATTCAGGGTATTTGTGTGATAGCTCAGATAGTTCCTTCCTGCTTTTACCTCCATATAAGTCAAGCACTCTATCAAGAACATCAATGTCCGATTTCGAGAACTCTGATAGGTCCGGTGCCTTAACAGCCTTAAACTTATGGCTCCCCACTTTGACCAGCCATTTATCAAAATACCCTTCGGGTGTTTCCATAGAAGAGGCTTCTCCATCCAACAGATGCTTTGCATCCGTCGGAACCATTCCTTTAGGCAATGCGTAATACCTATCGCCCGTAATGGTCCTGCCATTCTGTCGGAGATGACAGCGGTCGGCAAGCCATAACAGTTTATAGGCCTTCATATCTGAAAGGGTTTGTCCATTAATATGGTAAGACAGGTAAGCGAGAGCTTGTATGATTTTTTTTGTGTTACGTGTCATTTCGTATAGTCTTTTAATTTAAAAACACAAAATTAGAAAAAATTTGTGTAAAATACAAATTGATTAAAGTATTTTAGTCCGCAGTATAAGACTTACTTCTCTACACCCTCAGCACCTCTGCCACTCAGTGTGATTGGTACGACGAATGTATGGCGCAATGAAAGGACTATGACTTATCTCATTTTTTTGAGGCATAGACGGAAAGAGTCTAAAGCCGCTCGATGTCTTCGGGAGTCAGTCCGGTAGCATCCGCTATTTGGTGAACGACTGGGCACACATATATTCCATCGCCCTCTCGGTTTCCTCCATTTTGGCGTAAGACTGGCTGTAGGCCACAAAATCCTCTTCGGCCAGGTTGTTGGGTTCGGCGGCTTCGAAGAAATCATCGTATTCCCTGCTTCTGTAAGCTTCTGAGTTTTTATCCATCTTATGAATGTTTTTTATTAAGAACAAAATTTTGTCATAGCTGGTTTTGCAATCGTTCTAGGTTCTCTTTACTGATGACATAGGGATGAATCTCTCAGCGTAATCGTTACGTCGAGAGGATATCATAAAAGAAAGTACCATGTTTTTTAGTCATAGTAGAAAGAAAAATTTTGTAATGTGGGAAATTATTGCTAAATTTGCGCATAGACTCACGCCGAGGGTGTTCCAGGAGTGGAAGCCGGGTGGGAGATTGTTAACATAAAAGGCGTTTATCAACGCTTCGTTCTTAGTACATCTAAAGCGTAGGAAACTTTAAAACCCACTAAGATTGAAGTTCAGTAAACGCTCACGGGTATGTCTATACCTATCCGGCTCATTCTGTGCCTTAATCGGCATAGAGTGAGTGTGGGGTATGCTCATATGCGTGGGTGATCTGTATTTCATTCTATGGGTTAAGGAATTCCTACCTCCATGATGTGTAGAGTGAGTTTTGGTACAGATACCCACGCCTTTTTTATTTATCCGTCGCAGAGGGGTATTGGCGACACTTGTTCAACCGTTCACA
>CAMWMK010000162.1 GCA_947175295.1 uncultured Porphyromonadaceae bacterium | reverse complement strand
TGTCTTGATAATTGCTGTTTTCATTGTTGTTCGCTATTTAGGGTTTGCGGATACAAAAATACTATATATTATTGGATTTGGCAGAAAAAACGGTGCGGAAATGGATTTCCGCACCCATTTCCGCACAAATCAGGTATTTTTTGGTATATTTTCCGTACCCATTCAAGCCATATCGGGGATTTCCCGCACCTCCGCACAAGCTCCCTTACAGCAGTCTGATTATGTCGTCCATAACTTTGGCTCCTAATTTCTTCCCGAAGATCATTTCGCATATATAGCCTCTACGTGAGGATACGGCGCCTTTTGACCGTCCTGCCAGGACGGTCAGTTCGGTCGGGGTCATTCCGCATTTGATCAGAAGCGCCATATGGTAGGCGTCATCCTTCAGCCTTTCACCGGCCAGCAGATACAATCCGGATCTGAACCTTGGCGATACCTTAAGCACTTCTTCCTCCAGATCTCCCCAAAGGCCATCCGAATCAGGGATTCGTTTTTCTGCATCCAGATACTCCTTCAGCCTCCCATAGGCTGAAGATGAAAGTATGCTTTCATCGACTTCCTTCCTCGCCTCGCCAGCCTTCTGCAATGCGAGCAACTCCTCTTTCAACTGCTCTCGCAATGCAAACTTCTTCCCATCATCCATAGACTTCCGTAGCTCGCCTTCCCCACTAGATCTGATCTCCGTCGGCAGTTCCTGCTCCGACGCGTCTATTAGATCGTCTTCCTTCACCTGTGACACTGTCTCCGAACTTACTGAATATTTCTTTTTCAGCAATTCCATGTCATCAAGTGCTTCATGATACAGCAGGCGATTTTTCATATTCTTATTATTGAGGTACATTACGACAATACCAAGCAGCAGAATCAAGAGCATTGCCCCTCCAGCCACATACATATATGTCCTCTTGGCCTCCTCAGCCTTCTTCCGCCCATGCTCATGCGTCTGGTAATTGTAGAGTGAGGTCTGGATAGTGGCTTGTTCTGCATCGTGTCTGTCAAGATACTCATTCAATACAACCCCATAAGTCGATGAATAAGAAAATAAGGAATCCGGAGAGGAGTATTTTCTTAGTTCCGGACTAAGAAGCATACCGTAACCGACCCTTCTATGGTCATTGTTCTTACTTCGAATCAGTTTTTCTGCGAAAAGATAAGCCGTATCACTAATACCGGCTGCCAGATAAATCTGCGATGCATAGGCATACACGATATCACGATGCTTCCCGGAAAGATTCTTCAACACCACTCGTATTCGTTTCAGTGCCTCTCTGATGTTACCCCTGTATAATTCCGTGCCGGACATATACATGTCATGAATCACTGTATCGCTATGTGAAATTCCGACTGCAATTTCACGTGCATTGCGAAAACACGAATCGGCCAGATCATAGTCCTTGGAATGCATATACACCGAACCCAAAAGCTGAATATTCCGCATAAGATTGATGGAATCTCCGTCAGCCATCTCAATCCCTATGACTTCCTTTATAAAAGACCCCGCTTCCTTATAAAGTCGTAATGAATTCAGCAGACTGCCCATCTGACTGTAGATACGGCTCCGGAGATTATCATTCTTCCCTTCCGGCAGCGCCTCAAGCGCTGCCTGGAAGTAACGGAGTGCTGTCGGCGCATCGCCGATGTCGCTGTAGACCCTTCCACCATAATACAGTGCCTCCGGATAATGGCCGCTGCCTTTATGCCTGGAGTAGTAGTCGATCACACGAAGGATGACGCTGTCGGACGTATGCACCACATAAGCCTTGTCCTGCGCCTTTATGCGCAGCAGGGCATGCAGCCAGCGGTCGCTCTCCTTCATGGATCCGGCATCCATGCTGTCGATCCGCTCCATCATCTCCTCGGGACAGGCGGACACCTTCTCCGCAATCTCCAGCAGACGCGGATCGTCCGACTTGCCAGAGCAACCGGAAAACACAACCATTACGGCACAAAACAGATATATCAGCGCTTTCATTTGCATTTGATTTTATTCAACTGCAAAATTAATGAAATTTTTCATATATCCAAATTAATCCGGAAGAAATGTGCTATAGTTAGGTCTATGCACTCTTACAGGCAGATAGCCATATAAGCGGGTATGAAAAGTGTGTTTCCTTCCTTTTTTAGGTTTTTCGGATGGATTACGTAATTGTTTCCGATACGGGCATGAAATTTTTCATTGAATTTTTCCAATGATCTTGTGGCATAACGTTCCGTAGATTTTACCTCAATAGGGAAAATCTTGTATTTCAATTTACTGTTGTTTGACAGAATAAAATCAATCTCTATTTCGTTGCGATGAGTCACCGGATCGTACTTTGTATAGAAATACAGTTTATGGCCGTTAGCCACCAATATCTGGGAGATAGCGTTTTCATAAAACATTCCTTCATTGACGGAGAGTTTCCCCAATAATATTTCTTTATACAGTTGTTCGTCTGCAATTTCATTCTCATCGAATGTATGGCTGATGAGCAAACCAATCAAGTAGCTCATTATAGATTTTTTGTTTAAATATCATATATATCCTTGATTTAGAATGCAATGATATAAAAAATTTTTAGAGTGCGCAAGTATGAAACAGGTTGTTTTTGTTATAGTGCGCAAGTCTGGCAGGCGCCTGATTTGTTATAGTGCGCACCTATTCTTTCATCTACGATATCTTCCGGCGTGACGCTCACGCGGAGATGCCGAGGACCTCAATGCGGAGAAAGAACGTCTTATTCTCCGCAAAAATGCGGAGAATATTTGGATTTTTCTCCGCAAATGGCTAAATTTGCATGTCGGCAAGCTGAACCATGCACATGGTCAGCTGTCGGGGAGGATGTCGATGCTGGGATTTTCCGAGCAAAGCCACGCACGCTATGACCGCTTCGCTCGCTTCCAACCTGATCAATTCCTCCGAGATAGAGGGGGTGATACGGAATATCTCCTCCAGGACCCGCCGTATCGAAGCCTGGAAGATCGAATCCTGACTCGTCCAGAATAATGCTTTTATTTGGAATTCTCCTTGCAATTGATTATCTTTGCAGGAAAAAGAGCGTATGACGGAACTTGAAATGATGAGATGGATTTTAGGAATACTCGTTACGGCAGGGGCACTTGCCGTAACGGTGATGTATTTTTTCCGTAATGACACCGCTTCTGCTCCGGAGGCGGCTGTAGAGGCAACCTACGACCGCAACAGTCTTCAGCAGACCTTAATGTCGTCAGCCTCTAACGATACGGACATTGCCATCCATTCCTCCATTCTTGAGTCAGACGTCTACGAGGCACTGCAGCAGAAGATACGCAACGGAGACATAATAAACGAATCTAACCCGATATGGGACTATCTTGAGAAAACCATAGCCCATAGCAGTCCTAAATTCAAGAGCCGGCTATATGTGCTTGCCGGAGGGGAACTGAAGCCGTCAGACCTTCATATGGCGATGCTGATAAAGTGTGGAGTGAGTCCGGCCAATATGGCAATGCTTGTGGGAAGGTCGAAATCCACCATCACATTCAGGCGGAAGGATATGGGGAGGAAGTTGTTTGACCGGGAAATGGACGCAAACAGTGTTGATCGGTTAATTCGTTTGATATGAGGATATTGAATTCTATTCAAACGCTTTGGATGGCGTTTTAGAAGCGTTCTGAACTAAAACTGAACTCAGAAAATTGCAACTGTCGCGCTGATTTCCTATCTTTGCAACAAAAAATCATCAGCTATGACGGAAGTGATAAAACTTATTCAAGAATGGACAAAGCGTACCGAAGGCATAATTGACCGGGACCGATATTCTTTGGGCTTATTCGTATTGGTGTTGGCCGGTTTCTGCCTCCAGGTGCCATTGATACTTAATATAATCATTCAGGCATGTTTCTTGGTATGTTCCGTCCACTTGATCTGCCGTTACTTCAAGGCCGGAGCCTATCTGATGGCATTGATGAAGATTGGTCTTATCGTCGCCGTAGGTCTGGTTGATGACGTCTATTTGCACATAATAATTCAAAGCGTATGAAGATTCGTGAAATAATTGCGACAATCCACATGCCATATCGCAAGGTAATGTATGTGATCGCGTCTTTGGGTGTCTTCGCCCTCTATGCTGCTGACTGGTTGCCATTATCGTTATTCTTTATAAAATACATGTCCTTATTCCTGATATTGGCAGTGGTGCTATATTTCTCTTTCTGGATGTATAAGGCCGGATATAGGAAGCAGTCTCTGCTTGTGGCAATTGTCGGCCTGACATTGTTTGCAATATCTATCGTAGTGCTGAAATGGGTCTATGACGGGTTGTATAGGTTACATGACTCCGTAGCCGGATAGGATCATATTACAGGCAGATAGCCATATAGGCGGGTATGAAAAGTGTGTTTCCTTCCTTTTTTAGGTTTCTCGGATGGATTACGTAATATCTACG
>CAMWMK010000161.1 GCA_947175295.1 uncultured Porphyromonadaceae bacterium | reverse complement strand
TGGATCGGTGTGTGCGACAGCATGCGTGCCTCTATCTCGGGCGTCATGACGCCTGCCAGGGCGGCGGTGTGGGTGGCTCCGGGACCAACGCAGTTGATGCGTATGCCCATCGGACCGAAGTCATGCGCCAGGTTGGCACTCATATGGTTGAGTGCGGCTTTGGTGGATGCGTAGATGGCGATGCCGGGACTGTGGTTGATGCTGCTCATCGAGGATATGTTGACGATGCTTCCGTAGCCGGCTTCCTGCATATGTGGAGCGGCGAGCTGGCAGAGGCGCCAAGGTGCGAATACGTTCATCGAGTAGATCTTCTCTACGTATGCGCGGTCGATCCTGAAGGGACTCTCGGTGCCACCTCCCCCGCCGCCGGCGTTGTTGATGAGGATGTTGATCTTGCCGTAGGTCTTGAGGGTAAAGTCTACGAGTGCCACAAGATCTTCGTCGACGAGGACATTGCATGCGCAGGCCACGGCCTCGCCTCCGGCAGCCTTAATAGTGGCCACTATGTTTTCCGCCTTCGAGAGCGTACGGTTGCTGACCACCACCTTGGCGCCTGCGGCGGCAAGGATTTCGGCGCATCCTGCGCCTATTCCGTCTCCGGCACCTGTGACTATCGCCACCATGCCGGTCAAATCAAGTAATTCTGCTGGTTTCATATACTTGCAACGCCACAGACGGAAGTGTGGTTCAAAAAGTAGGCTGTTTCTTGCCGGACAGATATTCACATACACGTGAAGGGTTGACTCCAATCAATTTAGCCAAAGCAGCCTGAGTCAGTCCCATCTCATACATACGGAGTTTTATCATATCGATCAACGACGGCTCCCCGATGGCGAAATGCTCGTCGGAGTAATCGGCCACAAGTCCGGAAAGCAATTCCAGTTCCATGCTGTATGGATCCGTCAGCGGATTTTGTGGGAATTGCACATCGACAAACGGCCGTATGGATGTGACTTTGTCGGAGTAGATGGCTACCGAGCCGAGACGGGACGGGAAATATACGCTCGCATAGAATACGAAGGTGACGAAAGTATATCCATCGTCATTGTTTTCGGAATCACCTGTTTCGGTGATACGTAGCAAGCCCCTATGACTTGTACCTTTGGCCGGATTTTTCCTTTCGACGGAGAATCCGGCTTCAAGGTTGCTCTTGATGCGTTTTCTGATTGCCTCGATCACGGACTCGATCGTAGCGATGCGGTCGTTTCTCTGATTTGTCTTCATACCCTTTACATTTTTTCAGTTAATGGTTCAGAAGCCGGATAGCCAATGCTGTATGGACATAGCATTGGCTATCGGCTAAATAATCATTAATCCAGGATGGTAATCAAGCAATGATCAACATCACTGACCCACAATGTAAAGAGCACCGCAGACGCGACCAGTCATGGTAACTTTTAGCCTGTGTAAAACTCCAATATTATATCTCTACAAGATCATAGCAACTTGTAGGCTTAAGCATATTTTTAACAGACTCCCGATCACCTGACAATACCTTTTCATGGACATATCTATAAACATCCTCGTCTGTATCGAAACGTCTAACTTTAGGTTCATCCTTATTTACACGGAAACAAGGTTTAGAATCAACCGAGACTTTAAATCTCTTGCCTTTTATTATATCCCAAAACTTCTCATAAATTAGTTGACACGGGAATACATAGCTACCGTCCTTTAATTTGAAAGAACATACGCTGCCATTATCCAAATCACCATTATAAAAGACGGTATAGAGTTGACTAAACCAAATCAGCCATTTGGGATTTCCATTGATTTGGAATTCAGTGTTACCTCCAGGGGAACGTCTTGGATTTGTAAAAGAGACTATATCACCTTCATACATCCATCGCTGTATCGGTGACAGGGGACGTACTGCATCTGTAAACATCAATTTAAGCAGTTGAGGATCTATCGTTTTAGACATATTTTCCGTATTTCAATGCTTCATAGCTTCGATAAAGCGTATTGTTTATTGTGGTTTCTTTGGCATAAAAAGAAAAAGCATGAAGCTATTGAATATTACCGTTATGAAGCTCTGGACTGCTTTGCGTAAGTAATATACAATAGCCCATGCCTCATAATGTATATGGTTTTGATATATACACTACAAAAGCATGAGCGACTTGCCATTATCCTTACGCAGTCGTGAAATTGTCCAGATTCCATAACAGGGATAATTCAAATGCTCAATCTAATTATGTCCGTTTTCTCTCAAACGCAATGCAAAATTAGCGAAAACATTTGATATTGCAAGATGTTTTCAGATTTTTTTTCTTATTTTCTTGTCCAGACTGTGCCGCCGTTTTCCGATGTCGTCATTTTATTTCCACTTATGGAAAAAGTCGCAGTCCAGGGACCATCCTCGTCAGACTCACTTTCCCACCATATGTAAAGACAGTTGTCATTCACCTTATATGTCCCCCTGTCTGTATCAACGTCATCCGGACGACCGGACTCCCACTCTCTCCATGCGCATGATCCATTCGATTTAAATGTAAGCTGCGAGATCGTGCTGTTTGATACTGTTTCCCATGTACCTACTATCGACTGATTCACGTCATCGTCGTTGTCGCCGCCACATGCGCCGAGGCCGACAGCTAAAAGTATGGAGCAAAGCACCATGCCCAAGATTCTCAATGTCTTTCTCATTGTTGATTATGAATATTAAGTTTTACGGCGCAAAGTTAGCTCAAATCCGACGATACATCAGGGAATATGAAAACCACACTATTCTATTCCCTTTAAGCATGACCGGAGATTGATACGTAGCTGACGGACGGTATGAATCAACCGTATATCGCATTTACGGTGTCCATCTTATAGTCTCGATATTGTTTAAGTAAACCTTTCAGGTTTTCATCATCCGTCCGATAGTCTTCATTTGCAGTGAGGCCTGTCATATAGACAAGTTTGGAAATCAGACGCAATGTGCTTTTAGTGGTGTCGTTCCCGGTCTTCCGTCGGGATGCGAACTGAGGATACAGATCGAAAAAACAGCGCAGCATCTTCGCGAACAGCCATATACGCACTGAATCCGATTTATCGGTTATATCCGAAGGACAACTGTCGAGCAGCCTGATATTGCCTGTCTCCTCCAGCGCCATACCGCACATCCCGGCGATAGCCGAGATAGTGTTTGGATTGGTGATTACAAGCCTTCGGCCCTTGATACGGAGAATAAGCTGCATCGGTTCGCGATGACGCACACCGCAGAGATCGCTTACAGAGACCTCGTTAGCCTCGACCATCTCTACCATACGCTTTATCTCCTCCCTCGGACTTGGATTGCATTTAATAGTGCCGGAGGTGCTTCCCTCCACATAATCCACCACAAACAACAACAGATACCAGAATTTCTCAACATCAATACATAAAGCATGTATAATGTCGATGGCATTCTCATTGTCATTTATATCCCGTTTGATATAGTCGGCATAACTGAACGATACTTTTAATTTCGCATTGTTGTATCGCCGTTTAAAAATTAACGGAGCCTGGGAATCAACCTCAAAAGCATTCCCTTCGCTATCAAATACAAAATCGGGAGCAAACCTGTCGGCTACCGCTGTCATGTATTCCAACAGGCTTTCTTCCCCTTTATCATAATTTTCAGTATTGAATCTTTCTATCGGCATGACAGTTTCTATTGCTTCAGAGGATCAAGCCAGTAGTGAGCCTCGTTCCAATTGGGATCTTCTTCCATTACAAATTCGAAATGGAACGGATATCGGCCTGATTCTATAAGCGACTGTAGAAAAGCATTTGCAAGCCCGGGATTATTGACATACCACATCATCTGTGTGGCGGCATTGCCGGTGACACGTCCTAAAAACAACGCGTTGGGATGACTGCTGTCTGGGGCAAGACGCTCACAGAGATAGTCGCAGAAATCCTCCATCCTTACGGTATCCTCCTTGTCGGGCATTTCCTCTCCTACCGTATGGTCATATCCAAGAATAAGCGACAGATACCATCGGAACGGTTCCTTCGGCGTCACTTCCATCACAGCCTCGTTGAGCACGCAGACGTGCGGCTTTCCTTCAATTCCCACATTGGCACACACAAACCTATCCTCCGGGATATGCACGTCATAACTTCCGGAAGCCGTCAAACCAGGCTGGCTTCTTTTTCCCTTGAAAAAATCAAATATACCCATTACTCTACAGTTTTATTTGCAAAGGTAACGAACATCATTCATTATTGCAAGATTTTCTGCCGGAAATTAATCTATTTCAAGTTTTTCGTGATACATCACAGCAAAAGAAGAATATTACCTCTAAAAGAGAACACTGCCTCACATCAAAGAGTCATATACGCTGCGAGGGGAAAATTCAAGAGTTCCTTTCAATGCGGATAGTAAGGCGATCTGAGGCTGGAAGAGAGGCGATAATAGCCGCGAAGTCATTCATCTGATGAAATTTATCATAGCCTGCATCGGAACGGCGACGGAGGTTGTCTGGCCATGGGCACAACATAAGAA
>CAMWMK010000160.1 GCA_947175295.1 uncultured Porphyromonadaceae bacterium | reverse complement strand
TGTTACCCTCAACGGTTTTCAAGACCGCCGCAATCGACCACTCTGCCATCTCTCCGAAAAAAATATGTCTGCTTCCTTGGAAGCTTGCGGAGTGACCGAGATTCGAACTCGGGATACGCTTTTGGCGTATACACGCTTTCCAGGCGTGCCTCTTCAGCCACTCGAGCATCACTCCAAAAATCTTTGCAGTCGCATCTCTTTGCGTTTGCTACTGCAAAGTTAATCATAATTTTTCGAACTGCCAAATTTTTTTCGATTTTTTTTCTTGGCAGGTCAAAAATATAGGGATTATCAATTGGCCTTAAGTATGGAGCATCCACGGAAGTTGACGCTCTTGCCGTTGAGCTTGTAGTAGATGTTGATATCCGTCATGTCTTTCGAAGTCAGCTCCAAAGTAAAGTCTGTAGCTGCGAAACCTACGGAATCCACCATCGCGGTCTGGTTGTCTTTCTTGCCCAGCACTGTGGTCTTGGGAGTGGCAGACGTGATTGTGAAACCCTCGTGGTTGAACACCACAGGAATGTCTTCAAAACGGATGACTTTCGGGAAGTTCTTATCCTGGTCGGCCGACAACTCTGCATTGTAGACATAGATGGAAGCAGTCTTCTTCTCGAAGTCGATCTGGGTGAGATAGTCAGACGATTTGCTTGAATACGACTCTGCCCCTTCTACCGCTACGGTCTGGCCCCTATAGAAGGCTGTCGGCCAGAAAGTCTGAACGCTGTAGCGGTCGTTGAGCGTATAGCTGAGGTCAAGACGCTGACCGACGGTCACAGTGTAGTCGGGGCTCAATATACTGGTGCCCGACGGGACGTAATACCATACGAGAGTACCGTTAAGGTTGCTGGCCGGACTCCCGACGGAAGTGGGTCCCGACTTGGAGAACATATAGTTCTCAGCCATGCCGAGGCCTTCTACATTGAATACCTTGGAGCGAAGCTTCATCGTGTCCGTCTCAAACGAACGCTTCTGATTGTTGATGATGATGTCGGAAGACTTGATGTCGATGACGTTTTTAGACATAATGAACTTCACTACATAACTGCCGTATGATGCCTGGGCAGGCGCCTCCATATCCTGATTGTCTACGATTAAATTGTATTCTTCGTAGGGAATGGTTTGGTAAGAGTCTTGCGACGACGTGTCGCACGAGGAAAGCAGCAGAGCCGATGCTCCAAAAAGAAGTAATGTTTTTTTCATTCCTATTAGGTGGTTAATGTGTCTACATTGATTATCAGATTGCAAAATTAATAAAAAAATGGCTTATACGGATACTTTGAATGTAAATTAGACTTGAAATATTCATAAAAAATCAAAATAAAGAGTTAAATTTGCATTCCCATTCCTCAAAACTTCCTCTGCTCCTCGCATATGCAACCATACAACTCAACGACAGATATGAAATCACTACGAGAACTTTTCAGGATCGGCACAGGACCGTCCTCTTCTCATACCATGGGGCCGCGCAAAGCGGCACAGACATTCCGCGACGAGCATCCCGAGGCCGATCGCTTCGAAGTGACGCTCTATGGCTCCCTCGCCGCAACGGGCAAGGGACACATGACAGACGTAGCCATACTCGACGAACTCTCCAAATCGGGCAAGGAAACGGAGATAATATGGCAGCCCGACGTATTTCTTGATTTCCATCCCAATGGGATGAAATTCCGGAGTATTGACGCTGACGGCAACGAGACAGGGACATGGACCGTATTCAGTGTCGGTGGGGGAGCCCTCGAAGAGCCGGGGAAGCCGCATACCGACTCTGGAGATATATATCCGCTCAACACCATCGGCGACATCATGGCCTACTGCGAACGCACCGGACACACCTATTGGGAGTATGTGGAGCAGTGTGAAGGACCGGAGATATGGGATTATCTCCTTGATGTCTGGAAGGTGATGAAGGATGCTGTGGAGCGTGGCTTGAAAAAAGAAGGCCGTCTTCCCGGTCCGCTCAATCTGCAGCGCAAGGCATGCGCCTACTTCGTGAAGGCCGGTGGATATAAAGATAACCTCAAGAGCCGTGGACGGGTATTCGCCTATGCACTTGCCGTAAGTGAGGAGAACGCCTCGGGCGGTGAGATCGTTACGGCTCCTACCTGCGGCTCGAGCGGAGTGATCCCGGGTGTGCTCTATCATCTATGGGAAAGCCGCCATTTCGCCGACGAGCAGATGGTGCATGCCCTCGCTACGGCGGGGCTCTTCGGCAATGTGGTGAAGCACAACGCCTCCATTTCAGGAGCCGATGTAGGTTGCCAGGGAGAGGTAGGAGTGGCATGTGCCATGGCAGCCGCCGCCGCCACTCAGCTTTTCGGCGGCAGTCCGGCTCAGATAGAATACGCTGCGGAAATGGGGCTTGAGCACCATCTCGGCATGACGTGCGATCCTGTATGCGGACTTGTGCAGATTCCCTGCATCGAGCGAAACGCATATGCAGCAGCCCGCGCGCTCGACGCCAATGTATACGCTTCATTCACCGATGGTAGCCATCGCGTCTCGTTTGACAAACTCGTCACCGTAATGAAGGAGACCGGCCACGACCTCCCGTCGCTCTATAAGGAGACCGGCACCGGCGGCCTTGCAAAAGACTATGAGCAGATGTTGCGTAAATAATTGGTTAGAATCCCCTAAACCGATTAAACCTCCTAAACCATCTAAACCTCAACAGAATTGGAGAAATTTGAAGTAAACATACTGGGTTGCGGAAGCGCAAAACCTTCTCCCGTGCACAATCCATCGTGTACTGTGGTCAATTTCCGCGACAACCTCTTTATGGTGGATTGCGGCGAGGGGGCGCAGAAGGAGCTGCAGCGGCAGCGCCTCAAGCTTCCGCGGCTCAACCATATATTTCTGACGCATATGCACGGCGACCATGTGTTTGGTCTTCCTGGCCTCATAGGCACCATGGCCCTCTCCGGTCTGGAGGGCGACATCACCATCCACACGTTTGAGGACGGACGGAAGATACTGAGCGCGATGTTTGATTACTTCAACCGTGGTCTGCCGATAGATGTGAAGTTCAACGTCATCCGGCCCGAAGAGGCGGTTGTGTTTGAAAACTCCTCTTTGCTTGTGCGGACAGTGCCCCTGAAGCACAAGATTCCGGCGGTGGGCTATGTATTTGAGGAGAAGCCCAGGCTCCGCCATATCGACCGCGCCATGTGTGATTTCCATGGAGTGCCGGTATGGGCCTTCAACGCAATTAAGGCAGGGGAGGACTTCATCAAGCCTGACGGCACGGTAGTGGCAAACGCATTGCTGACCAGGAATCCCGCGCCCCCTCGGAGCTACGCCCATATCAGCGATACATCCTATATGCCGGGATTGGCCGAGAAGATAAAGGGTGTCGACCTTCTCTTCCATGAGACCACATATCTTCAGCAGGATGCCGACAAAGCCAAAGAGCGAGGGCATTCCACTGCGGCGCAGGCAGCGCAGGTGGCTTTAGATGCCGGAGCCAAACGGCTTCTGACGGGCCACTACTCGTCGCGCTATAAAGACGACTCCCTTTTCGCTGAGGAGGCGAGGACAATATTTCCCGATGTCATCACCGGCAAGGAGGGAATGAAGATAGAAGTGTGAATTGGTTAAGGCGGAATCCGGTAGGGTTTCGCCTTTGCTTTAACAGCAAAGTTGCTTGATGCGCAATTGACCGGCGTGTAGGGCTAAAGAAAAAGTCCGAAAGCCTTTCGGCTATCGGACTTCGCGGTGAGGACGAGATTCGAACTCGTGGTAGGATTGCTCCTACGTCAGTTTAGCAAACTGGTGGTTTCAGCCACTCACCCACCTCACCATTGGAGGTCTTTCCCTCATTTGCGATGCAAAGTTAGTAATAATTTTTTATTCCACCAAATTTTTTCGGGAATATTTTATTCTTTCACTCATTTTTCTTAATTTTGTAGGGAAAAATTCGTACGTATTCAAACATCAATACAAAAAAATCATGAGAAAAGCATTACTTACGGCCTGGGCAGCCCTCTCAGCAGCGGGGGCATTGGCAGACGCTCCGCTCTGGATCAGAGACGTGGCAATCTCGCCCGATGGCCAAAGCATCGCCTTCACCTATAAAGGCGATATCTTCTCCGTCCCTTCGGGTGGTGGAGAGGCAAGGCAGCTGACATCAAACGAAGCGTTTGACTCCAAACCTGTATGGACACCCGATGGGAAACGGATCGTATTCCGCTCCGACCGCGAAGGCAGCGACGATATCTTCATCATGAATGCCAACGGAGGAAGCGTGAAACGCCTGACCACTTCAAGCATAGCCGAAGCGCCACTGGCATTCCTCAACGACTCCATCCTTCTTTTCGCCGCAAACAACATGCCGGCGCGTGGAAGCGCCCAGGCTCCGATATTGGCGCAGACGTATTCCCTTAACGTCGATCAGCCCGGCACACGCCCCTCGATGTTCCTCTCCATGCCCATGCTCTTCTCTTCCAGAGGACGCGACGGAAAAATCATCTTCACCGACAAGAAAGGATATGAAGACGTATTCCGCAAGCATGAACGCA
>CAMWMK010000159.1 GCA_947175295.1 uncultured Porphyromonadaceae bacterium | reverse complement strand
CCTACGAAGACCATAAGGAGTCGACATACCGCGCCGTGACATTCCTCATCGCAGTCCTCAGCGGCACCCCGGCGCTCGCCGAGCGCCACGGCTACCGCGGCCGCTCCGACCTCGAGGTGTTCGCCGGAAGGAACATCTACATCTTCGAGTTCAAATACAACAAGAGCCTGCAGGAGGCCATGGACCAGATACATTCACGCGACTACGCCGGACGATACGCGATGGATTCCCGCCAGGTCTACCTGATTGGAGCCAACTTCATCGAGGACGCTGACAACCGCCGACTCGAATACGAGATAGAGGCATAACTTCCTGCCGGCGCGTGGGCGGTTGGGAAACCGCCATTCCATACCTTACTTGGAAGCGTCTCCTCTCGGATGGGCGGCGTCGTAGGCCCGTCGGATGTCGGAAAATGTCAGGTGTGTGTATATTTGCGTTGACTGCAGCGATGAGTGGCCGAGAAGTTCCTTCACCGAGTTGATTTCCGCGCCGTCATTGAGCAGCGATGTGGCGAAGGTATGCCGCAGCGAGTGGGGGCTTTTGTGGGTGGCTCCTGTAGGCAATAGAAGCTTATGCACTATTTCGTAGATGGCGCGCCCCGACAGCTTGCCGCGCTTCGAGCAGATGAGCGGGGCCGGGGAGGGGAGGGTGTAGAGTCCGTCGCGTACAGTCTGCCACTCGCGTATATCGTCGAGGAGCCGGTCGGCGACGGGGATGATGCGCGTCTTGTCACGCTTTCCGTGCACCCTTATCTCCTTCTGATGGAAATCCACGTCGGCGTCGGTGATTTTAGCGAGTTCGTCGCGACGTATGCCGCAGGAGTAGAGTATGCTGATGATCAGCTTGTTGCGTATGTTTAGCGCCGGGTCTCCTCCGAGTATCGGATTGTCGAGGAGTTGCTCCATCTCCTGCTCCCTGACGAATTCCGGAAGCTTCCGTCCGATTTTGGCGAGCTGCACTTCCGCCGCGGGGTTGGAGGTGATGTCTCCTTGCTTCTGAATCCAGCGGAAGAAGGCCCGTGCGGCCTGCGTCTTGCGTCTCAGGCTTCGGGGGGAGAGTCCTTTGCGGGCCATGTCGGCGAGCCATGCGCGCACATCGGAAGTGGAGACGGCTGCTGCATCCTCCATCTCCTCTCCGTGGCCAAGGAAAGCGGCCAGCTCGCGAAGGTCGCGTCCGTAGGCATCCACGGTCAGCCGGCTCCGGTTGAGCTCCAGCTCCATATATTGAAGGAATTCGGTCAGCATCAGGTTTCAGTCGTCTGTTTATTCATGATTTATCATTATATATTATATTTCATCATTATGAATCCAATCATCGTTCTAAAAAGGAAAAGGGGCTGTTTCCGTCGGAAACAGCCCTCTCTTATGGTTGTATCGTAGTGTAGGCTTGTCGATTACTCCTCGTTCTGACGCAGCTGCTGAACGTAGATGGCCTTGATCATTTTCTTGCGGTTGGTGACCGACGGCTTTTCGAATGCCTGACGGCTGCGGAGTTCCTTTACGATTCCTGTGCGCTCGAATTTGCGCTTGAATTTCTTGAGGGCTTTTTCGATGTTTTCGCCTTCTTTTACGGGTACGATAATCATGCTTTTGTTTTCTTGTTTTATGGGTTTGTATTTGTTTTCTTGGGTTGTAAGCGGAGTGTGCACAGCGTGCGCATTCCGTTTGCGGTTGCAAAATTACTCATAATTCGCAACCTGACAAAATTTTTCGGCTAAAAAATTGAATCTGTTTCTATTTTTTCAGTCGGCTACAACCTCCTTTCGCATGATTTTCAAAGTTAAAAAACTTAATTATTCACTCTCTTGGTAGGGACGCACGGCCCGTGCGTCCGCCCATCGGCAGTCGCTTCCGGGTTTTCGTCTGCAAAATTACAAAATTTTCCCGACATCACAAAATAAATCTTCGTTAGCTCGCCATTATCTTTTCTTTCCTCCGAGTACCGCGTCGATTATCATCTTGCCTACCTTACGCTCGAGGCCTGCCTTTGTAGTCGGTATCCCTGTAGCGCGGGAAAACTCCCTCTTTGCCTTGGTCACACCCAAGGCCCTTTTCCATGAAAAGCTTAATCCCGGTATTTTCATTAACTGGTCAAGTGTTAAGAGTTAAATGTTAAAGGGCTTATTTGGGGTTGTCGAGGAGCATTCTGGTTGATTCGAGTATCGGAAGGTTTGACTCCGTAGGCACGTAGATCACCGTCTTATTGTTGAGGTCTGACTGCTGGCGCACCCAGAGATACTGTATGTAGGTTGGGGTGATGCTTCCGTTTTCGATGCGAATGGCCTCGGCCGCTCCCTTTGCGCGCTCTATCTCGGCCTGGGCGTTGAGTTTCTCTGCCTCGAGGTTGGCTTTTGCCTCCTCGATCTTGATCTTACGGTTCTGCTCCGCTTTAGCGAATTCCGCCTTTCCTTCCATCTCCTGGCTCCATACGTTATACCATGGACGGATGAATGCCATGGCCACTATTACTACTACGATACCGGCCACTCCCCATAGGACTTTCTTGATCAGGCCGGGCGTGATGTTGCTTTGATTGTTTGAATACATGGTATTTTCTTGTTTGATGTTAAACGATGCTACAAATATAGTGAATTTTTATCATAAAGTCAAGGAATCTGCAATGTTTCAGCGGAAAACCGTCGATTCGGCCGGAATTTAATTGAAACGTTGCAATTGAAATGCTTGGCCCGTCTGGCCGTGATGCACCTTGGGGTCCGTGAGGAGGCGGGATGGATAGAGAAACGGCAGCCATCTTCACAGACGGCTGCCGCTAAGTGCTTTCCATAATACATTTTACTAACCTAACATCATGAAACTATTTTCTTACTTTATCTATAAGACACCTTAGTCCCCCGGAAGGTTTAATCGATGGTGTGATTTTTTTTATTTTTTCTGAAAGTCATGGCCTCTCGACAGCTGATGTGGCGCGCTTCGTCAGGCTACTGCTTCCAGCCGCTGCTGGAGGAGGCTGACGCTGCGCCTCTTGACCGTTATCACGCTGCGGGCTCCACTATATCCCATTGTTTCAGCTATCTCGGCGGTCGACATTCCCTTGAGATAATACAGTTCCAACACAACGCGATGCTTATCCGGCAACTGCTCCAGTTCCGTCATGAGCATCTCGATCTTCTCAAGATGACTTATGTTTATGGCGTCCTCTTCCGATTCACGGATACAGACGGTCTGGAATTCGGGACTGAATGAATCCTGGATATCAAGCGAATCCGTTCTCATGCCCCTTGTCATGATCTTGCAGGCTCTTTTCCATCCAAGACCGAAGAGATATGCCTTCCAGTTGCCGACCCTTTCTGTGCGTCCACGCCTTACGTTTTCGATCGCATCGATCCAGACATCACTGTAGATGCCTGCGATCTCATCGTCGCAGAGGGGGAAGCTCCGGCGTATGAAGTTGAAGAATGCCGGACGGAGGTCTTCGAAATATTCTTGAGCGAGTTGACAGATGAAGTTTTCCATTGAAAAAGAATATTTTTTAAGATTAAAAAAATGCCGCGTCCCTAAGGACACGGCAAAATTCGGGAAAAATGTCGACATATGCCAATTTCTGCAACGTTGTAGGAAGAATCGGCGATTTATGCGAGAATTTGGTTGCAACGTTGCAGCTTAGGACACCGACTCAGAGATCGTCGTCGGCAAATGATAGTTCAATGCTCCGTGATCTGGTGGCGCGAGTCGATGTATGATTCCGCCAAGTTGCTGATGATCCTCTTTGCGCCGCTGTCCGTCATTCCGAGTTCTTCAGCAAGTTTCCATCTCCGCCCATCAGCGCGAGTGTAAGGTAATCATAGCCCGACAATGCCCGAGGCCTGATACGTATGCCGTGCTGAATCCGTTCATTCATTTTGGCGGTATCTGAAATTGTCGTTATGGTGCCTCCCTTTACGCACACTCGCACGCCCGACGACGTCGTCGACGACTTTTTATCTGATTCTGATTTTGATTTTGATTTTGATTCTGATTTTGATACTGATTCTATATCATAGGGCGCATCAGTGTGCATTGCTTTGCATGCTTTTGCATCGGAGTCTTCATGGACCGTTGCCGTCTCTGTCTGCATGTCTGTCGGCTGTTCATTATCCTGGAGGTCGTTGGCTGCTGCCGGTCGCTTCCTGTATGCTTCTTTACGGTGATACCTCATACGGTCTATCTCGTTGCGTATGAAGCCGAATGCTAACGCTTCCATGACGTCGGGCGATTCGGGAACTTTGCCGGAGATTGAATATTCCACGATAGCTTCCATCACGTTCCATCGTTGCTTCAGGGGGAGTGCCTTCAGTGGCTGTATCCATGATCCGACGAAAAGGAATGATTTGGGATTCATATGTCTGGTTGTTTAGGGTTGATGTAATTTTAGGCAGTTTGTCTGTGCGATGCAAAGTCTGCATGCTCCGGACACTGCAAAATTACAATGCATAGCTTATCGCCACACCTTATCCTGACAAAAACGGTTCTTTCCTAATTTAAGTGAAAGTCCCGTCTTCCACCTACATACCTTCTAAC
>CAMWMK010000158.1 GCA_947175295.1 uncultured Porphyromonadaceae bacterium | reverse complement strand
CCATTACATACCCCCCCCGGCAACGTCATTGCAATCCCGACAGATCTATAGTATATACATCCGAAGCTTCCGTTGCCGCGGCAAGAAACATTGTCATATATATAGGCGCATAGATGATTTTCCCTTTTCTCTCCATATTTTCCGTGCATAGCACGTATGCCCGCTCTATATCGAATTCCCGGCACTCAAGCACATTCCTCAGTGCATTATGCCGCTCGTAGTCTTTCCCTGATTTCACTTCCAGAGGAATCACGCCTTCCTCTCCCGCAATGACGAAATCCAGTTCTCCCATACGCTTGCTGTTGAAATAATATGGAGCGATTCCTTTACAGAGAAGTTCCTGTGCCACTGCATTCTCAAAAATCGCACCGTAATTTACATTGACTTTCCCTGACAGCATCGACACCCTGAGACCATCGGCATATTGCGACGCCAATAGCCCCACATCGTTTGAGAATAGTTTGAAAAGGTTGCGTGTCTCCGCCAGCTTCAGCGGCAGCCTCGGTTCGGTTACATTATATACCGGAATTGCTACCCCTGCATTGCTGAGCCATAGAAAGTCATTCTGATACCTGTCGAATTTTGCATGTTCGTTAAGACGCTTGAGAATGAAGCGCTTGTTTTTGGCATCCAGCTCGGAAGGAATCAGATCGAAAATCTCCCTGATCTTCAGTTTGTCTTTCTCGGCATATTTGGATATATCCTTTTTATATAGGGTTATGATGTCTTTCTGTGTCTGTGCCACTATACTGAGGTCGTTGGTGGATATGTAGCGTTCCACTGCCGCGGGCATCCCCCCGACAATGCAGTATAGACGGAAGAGGCTTATCAGCCTATCGTGGATGACCGGATCTATGTGTTCCAGTTTATCCCAGCATTCCTTCAGATGGTCGAAAATCCTCTGAGCTACCCCTATATTGATCAGGAACTCCTCGAAATCCAATGGATACACCTCCTTCACGCTCATATATCCGACGGGCACCGACCGGATATCCTTGAGTTCCACTCCAAGCAGCGAGCCGCTGAGCGCATACCGGAAACTCCCCTCGTCTACGAGAAACTTAATGGCTGTCACTATATCCTGGCATTCCTGCACCTCATCAAAGAATATCAGGGTTTCCCCTTTGATCAGAGGCCGGTCGGTAAAAGCTGAAAGCCTGAGCAGTATTTCATCGGCGGAAAAGACATCCTTAAACAGCTCCACAGCCTTAGGCGTCTTTATGAAGTTGACTTCTATGAACGACGAAAAACTTTCTCCAAGCTGGCGTATAGCAAACGTCTTTCCAGTCTGGCGTGCTCCCGTCAGCAGCAGTGCAGTCTTATGATTCGAATAGAAATCCCTAAGGAATGAAGTGAGATGGCGTGTCAGTAACATAACTTATTGCTTATAATTAAATTAAATGCAAAATTAATAAAAGTCTGCCGTTTTTCCAAGTCTTTTTTGCTGTTTTCTGCCGCTTTTCCAAGGTATTTTCGCCGTTTTTCGCCGCTTTTCCAAGTTTTTTCGACCGCCCCCGCGCGTGTAAGGTAATGTAGCTGTAGCAGCCTCAAAAAGTAGACACTAAAAAAAATTTTAATGGTTATTATTTATGAAAATAGACACTGAGTTGTTTTTCAGTAAATTTTCTTTTGCAAATATAGACATTTTCAGATTTTTTTCAAAATTTCTTTTTCTGAAAGTGGACATATAGTCCTATCCATCTTACAATCAACAGGTAATATCCCCTTGTCCGGATCATCACCATGCGTAGGGTTGGAGCTGCCGACAAAAGTGTTGAGGTTACCTTCGCCTGGCGTCCGCTCCTGGGGGCGGTTTAGGCCGCCCCCGCCGCTCGGGCATCCCCCTCCGGAAGGAGAGAGGAATGTTTTGGCAGTATCCTTTCCCTTGCACTTGCTGACGAACTTGGGCAACGGGAAGGGTTCCCGTTTAGAGAAGGTATCCTTTCTGGGGATCTCCCCTTGTCGAAGCGACGGCGATAATTGGTCGGAGTATCGTAACCGATTGCATAACAAGGGCGTTGCTCATTATAGTACTTTACATAACGGGCAATCAGCTCCTTCACTTCCCCGACACTGCGACATCCCTCCAGCCTGAAGTCCATGATGAGCTCTTCCTTTATCCAGCCATTAAGTGCCTCGTTTACCGGATTATCCGTTGGCTTCCCGGCGCGCGACATGGAACGCACAATGACGGTATCCTTGATAATGTCGTTGTAAGCCACAGAGGCATAAACACTTCCCTGATCGGTGTGAAGTACACAAGGCTCAGTCTGACCCTTGAGAAGACCCTTGACATCCTCGAGGCCGTCGATGTACTGGTTCCTGTCGCCACGGCGTTCGCCACAACGGTACGTCACAATCTCTTTTGTGAATACGTCGAAGTAGAACGTCACCTCCACATACATCCATAGGATCCTGATGGCGGTCATGTCCGACACAATGACCTGTCTGGGACGATCAACCGTATCCCATGTGGAGAAGATAAGGTTGGGATAACCATCCTTCACCTTACGCGGCCTGTGTTTGACACGGTGTCTGGTCATTGCCGTGATACCCGGAAAGCGGAAGCACCTGTAGACCAGATTGTCGCATGCCGTGCCGTTCTCGTTGATACGCAGGTACGCCGCCACCCAACGATACCCATGGGTGGAGTGATTCCCATGAACACGCCTGACATCGGCCAGCAGTTTCTCGCGGTCCAACGCACGTGTGGATCTACCGCGTTTCTTCCATCTATAGAATCCGGCACGGCTGACGCCCATGATGGCGCACACGTCCTTTATCGGATAGTATCTTGAGAGCAGTTCCACTATTTCAAATTCTTCGGCTTTAAACAACAGTACTCCATTCTCCCATCCGCGTTCCTGCGGGCCATGTAGTTTTTTTTAAACGCTCGTTCTCGACACGAAGACGGATGATCTCACGCCTGTATGCCTCCTCGGTACGGTCGATACCCTCCGGTAGCACTTCCCTTACCTCAGAATCGGTACGCGCCAGACCTTCCAGGCCTCCTTCCTCATACTGTCCAAGCCATTTGCGGAAGGCTGTGTCCGACACGTTGTTGACGGTGCAGAACTCACTGAGCCTGACACCCGGATTGTTCCTGTACTTCCTGACCAGGAACTCTTTCTCTAGTGGATTTAAATGTTTTGCCATATAGTAGACTCCTTTCCGGCAGTATGATAATCTGATTTGTATCTGTACAGATAACAAATCCCGATTATTTTTCTACCATTCCGTGTCTACTTTTCGTGGGGCAACATAACTTCCCCCAATTTCGTCCGGACAAAACATCTGCGCTGCAGGATCTGCGTCCCCCATCTATTCATATAAAAATTCTGAGCCAATCTGCCAGTTCCGCGCTCTCAAAAAGAGTTTTGCGCCTAACGACCAAGTTCGTGCCGACTGCCCCAAACCTTCCCCCAAAGCCGTCCCTCCGCCTGGCCATAGTTACCACCCACGCGCGCGAGGAGGCTGGAAGCCTCCTTTCCATGGGCTGAGCCGCCCCTCCGCCTCGCCATAGTTACCTCCGACGCGCGTTGACGGGCGGGGTACTTAATATTAATTCCGCAGCAAACAATTATGCATTATGAATTATGGCATTATGAATTAACTCAGCTTTCCCCACAGCAGCTTATCGCGCAGCGACGCCGAGAAAGTATCATCGTGAGGCGAGAGCAGATTCACTACGTAAGGAGCGGCCTTGACCACAAGGTTGCTCCTTTCTTTCATCGTCACGCTGTATCCGTCTACGCTCAGACGATATCTCCCCGTGCGCGACGACATATGAAGCCGCAGCTCCGACTTCCCCGCTATCACGACCGGGCGCAGCGTCAGCGAGTGCGGAGCCACCGGCGAGAGCACCATACAACCCAATTCCGGCTGAAGTATCGGACCCCCAACCGAAAGATTGTAGGCCGTACTCCCCGTAGCCGTCGAAACAATAAGACCGTCTGCCCTGTAGTCTGCAAGGAAAAAACCGTCAAGCTCCACATTCACGTTGATCATCGACGCCGAATCGTCTTTCTGCACCGCTATCTCATTGAGCGCGCAACGGATGAAATCGGAAGGGATATCGTCTCCCGACACCTCGATCAATCTCCTCGGCTGCATTTTCAGCGAACCGCTCGCTATTCCGTCGAGAAGCACCCCCGGATCGTCGAGCGTGAAATGGGCCAGATAACCCAAGGTGCCGGTATTGATTCCCGCTATAGGCATCTCCGTGTCGCCGAGCCGGCGCGCCGTCCGCAGGAACGTCCCGTCGCCACCGAAGCTTATCGCCACATCCGCCTCCGGTATCCCGGAGAAGACCGGAGGAATGAAATCCGGATTCTCCCCAAACCGTGACAGATAAGCCGCGAACTTCTCATGACACAGTAGGCCGAAACCCCTTCTCCGGGCCTCAGCCATAAAATTCATAATTCCGCCCAGGTTCTCATCCTGCCTGGACTTCCCATACAGCGCTAAAATCTTGCCTCTCATACTCCTCATCTTCCCACAACTGCGTCAGCAGGTTTGTCTTTGGGTGAGAAACTTAAACATTCATCATCATCTGCACCTCGAGCAGCCGCTCCGCGGCTATCATCGCGTCGG
>CAMWMK010000157.1 GCA_947175295.1 uncultured Porphyromonadaceae bacterium | reverse complement strand
CCTTTTTCTTTTGCGGCCCCTTCGTAACAGAAACTGGTCCTCAGACGCCCACACGCGTCATTCCCCTAACTTTCCCCTAAGCCCTACTTCTGGATGAAATAGTTTAAAAAATATACGGATTATTCTTGCTGTTTTCATAATCTTTTGTTAATTTTACATCAAAATTTATAAAGATATGCAGACACGACCACTATACCCTCCCTTCACTGTCGGTGTCGACCTTGGCGGCACTAATACAGTATATGCCATAGTTGACAAGACAGGCTACATCATCGACAAAGCCTCTTTCCCTACAGAGACCCCATCTGTCGATGTATGGGCCGACATGCTTGCAGATGGCATAAGCGCTATGATCGACCGTCATTCACTACAGGGCGACATTGTAGGCATCGGAATAGGGGCTCCAAGCGCCAATGCCACTACAGGAAGCATCGAAGGAGCCACAAATCTTCCATGGCCGCCGCCGGTGCCGCTTGCAAACCTCATGGAGGCGCGTCTTGGCTTGCCCGTGAAAGTAAACAACGATGCCAACGCAGCTGCGATAGGAGAGAAAGCTTATGGAGTGGCCGCCGGTATGAACAATTTCATTGTGCTTACACTCGGTACAGGAGTCGGAGGAGGTGTGATCTGCAATGGCCATCTTCTCAGCGGAGCCCGTGGATTTGCAGGAGAGCTTGGCCATATCACGTTCCCCTTTGCAGCCGACAGGATGTGCGGGTGTGGACGAAAGGGATGTCTTGAGACTGTTGCCTCAGCCAGAGGAGTAGTGGAGACAGCCCGGCGGTTGATGGCTGATTCCGACCGACCCTCTTCCCTAAGGAACCTTACTGCCGAACAACTGACCTCAAAGGCCATAGCCGAAGCGGCTGAAGCAGGCGATGCCCTTGCAAAGGAAGTGTTTGAATTCACCGGTGAATGTCTTGGAAAGGCAGCCGCGGAATTCGCCGCGTTTACTGATCCGGAAGCCATAATACTTTTCGGAGGAGTGGCCAAAGCCGGCGATCTTCTTGTCGAGCCGATGCGTGAGGCATTCGGGAAACAGACACTGCATCTTTATCGCGACCGCGTGAGGTTTATGATCTCAGCCCTTGAAGGAGCCAACGCCGCGCTGATAGGAGCCGCATCGCTTCCGCTGCTCTGACGAAATTAATAATCTACAGGTAAAAATGAAGAAAATAATCGATATAATAGAGAGTCGCAAAGATCCGTTTCTTTCCCTCGAGATTCTGCCTCCCTTGAAGGGCAACAGCATCTACAAGGTGTTTGACATCATCGAACGACTGAAGAAGTTTGATCCGCAGTTTGTCAATATCACTTCGCACCACAGCGAATATATCTACAAACCTCTGCCTAATGGCACTCACCGTCGGGTGAGTGTGGTGAAACGTCCCGGAACTGTTGCCATTTCCGCAGCCATTCAGAACCGCTATGGTCTGATACCTGTGCCCCACATCATATGCAGGGGATTCACGAAAGAGGAGACCGAATACGCCTTACTCGACCTGAACTTCTTAGGGGTCAACAATCTCATGCTTCTGAGAGGCGACGACAAAAGGGAATTCATTTCTGACGCGAACAAGGACAGCTATCATGAACATGCTACCGATCTCCAGGAGCAGGTGAATCTCTTCAATAAGGGAATAGGATTAGACGACATGACAATACAGGGTATCGAGACCCCTTTTTCCTACGGCATGGCATGCTATCCGGAAAAGCATGAGGAGGCCCCCAACATGGAGTCGGACATACGCTACCTGAAGATGAAGGTAGACAACGGAGCTGACTATCTGATCACCCAGATGTTTTACGACAACGATAAGTATTTCTCTTTCGTAGAGCGTTGCCGTGCGGAAGGCATTACAGTACCTATCGTCCCGGGCATAAAGCCCCTATATAAAAAGCAGCAGCTCACAGTGCTTCCGAAAATATTCCGTACCGATATTCCCGAGGCTCTCGCCTCGCAGATCCGTGAATGCGGGAGCGACGCAGAAGCTAAGGAAATCGGGATTGAATGGTGTGTGCGCCAATGTGAGGATCTCC
Organism: uncultured Porphyromonadaceae bacterium; assembly: GCA_947175295.1. Lineage (GTDB taxonomy): Bacteria > Bacteroidota > Bacteroidia > Bacteroidales > Muribaculaceae > Lepagella. The sequence goes on along the minus strand of CAMWMK010000157.1, from coordinate 2,598 downwards.
TGAATAAAGGGGTGCCGGGAATTCATTTCTATACCATGGGCATCAGCGACGGAGTGGCCCGCATTGCAGAAAAAATATATTGAGAATCATGGGAACAAAGGAATTTTCAGAACTGCTTGGTAAGAGGGTTCTTGTGCTCGACGGCGCGATGGGCACTATGCTCCAGCGGCGCGCTCTGACGGAAGAAGAGTTCAGAGGGGAAAGATTTGCATCCCATCATTCGAGACTCTTGGGATGCAACGACATTTTATGCATCACCCGGCCTGACGTCGTAAAGGATATCCACAGGGAATATCTTGCTGCAGGAGCCGACATAATCAGTACGGATACTTTCAATGCGAATGCTGTCTCGATGGCTGACTACGGCCTTGACGGGATACCGGGAATCATAAGGGAAATCAACCGTGCCGGTGCCTCGCTCGCTAAGGAGGTCGCCACTGAGGGTGCCGACCGTCCATGGGGTGGAAAGGCTTTGGTGGCCGGATCGATCGGACCTACCAACAAATCTGCGACTATGAGCCCGGATGTTGCGGATCCTGCCGCCCGCAACATTACTTACGATCAACTGTATGACGCATATCTCGACCAGGTATGCGGACTGATGGAGGGAGGTGTCGACATTCTTCTATTTGAAACGGTCTTCGACACCCTCAACCTGAAGGCCGGATTGGCGGCCGCACATGAAGCCATGGCTAAGATAGGACAGGAAATACCTATAATGGTTTCAGCGACGGTTTCAGATAAGAGCGGACGCACGCTGAGCGGCCAGACGTTGCCGGCCTTTGCTGCATCCATCGAAGAGTTCCCATGTGTAGTGACTCTTGGTCTGAACTGCAGTTTCGGACCAAGGGACATCGTACCGTATCTAAGAGAACTTGGAGAGAACACTTCACATCTGATATCCGTGCATCCAAATGCCGGGTTGCCGGATGCGCTCGGACGCTACGACGTAGATGCCGGAAAATTCATCGAAGAACTTTCTCCGGTGTTTGAAGATAGACTTGCCAATATAGTGGGAGGTTGCTGCGGCACTACTCCTGACCATATCGCTGCCTTGAAGCAGGCAGTGGAGTCAGCCGTCCCGCACTCACCGCATGCGCTTCCTCCTGCTTTGCGGGTGTCAGGATTGGAAAGGGTAGAGGTAAGACCCGAAAACAATTTCCTCGTAGTAGGGGAGCGTTGCAATGTTGCCGGCTCCAGAAAATTCCTTCGTCTTATCAAAGAGAAGAAATATGATGAGGCTATCGCGATAGCTGCGAAGCAGGTGGCAGATGGAGCGATGGTCATCGACGTGAATATGGACGATCCGTTGCTGGATGCTCCTGCTGAGATGACGCATTTCCTTCGTCTATATGCATCAGAGCCGGAAGTGGCGAAGGTGCCGGTTATGGTGGATTCCTCGGATTGGAACGTTGTGGAGGCAGCCCTGAAGAACCTTCAGGGAAAATCCATCGTCAACTCAATTTCCCTTAAGGAAGGGGAAGAGGCATTCCTGCGTAAGGCCCGTCTTATCCATCAGCTCGGCGCTGCCGTGATAGTGATGGCATTCGACGAGAAAGGGCAGGCGGATACCTATGAAAGGAAGATAGAGATCTGCGGAAGGGCCTACCGCTTATTGACCGAACACTGCGGATTTAAGGGAGACGACATAATCTTCGACGTAAACGTAATGGCTGTAGCAACAGGGCTTGAAGAACATGCCCGCTACGGCATTGATTTCATAGAGGCCGTAAGATGGGTGAAGGAGAATCTGCCGGGTGCGCGTACGAGCGGCGGCGTAAGCAATCTCTCGTTTGCATTCAGGGGAAAGAACGCATTGCGTGAGGCGATGCATACTGTCTTCCTCTATCATGCCATTGCCGCGGGACTTGACATGGCAATCATGAATCCGGCTTCCGCTATGACTTATGATGAGATAGAACCTGCATTGCGCTCGATGATAGAGGATGTGGTCCTGGCCCGCAACCCTCAGGCCTCCGAGTCACTTGCCGCTTATGCCATGGAGGAAGTTGCCGCGAAGGGGAGTGGTCCCGTTGATGGCGCCAGGGATCTTTCCGTTCCTGTAGCAAAGCGTATTGAAGACGCAGTAGTGGCAGGCAAATCGGAATATCTTGCGGAGGATATCGAAGAGCTTTCCGCCGAAATGAAAGCCGTGGAGATTGTGGAAGGGCCTCTTATGGCCGGTATGAAACGCGTCGGCGTGCTTTTCGGAGATGGAAGGATGTTTCTCCCGCAGGTGGTGAAGACCGCTCGGGTGATGAAGATGGCTGTTGACCTACTTGAACCGAAACTGCTGGCTGAGTCTTCACGTGCCGGTGGCAACAAAGCAGGAAAGGTTGTGATCGCCACTGTAAAAGGAGATGTACATGACATAGGTAAGAATATAGTCTCGATCGTGTTGACCTGCAATAATTTTGAAGTGATCGACCTCGGAGTGATGGTTCCGGCTGATACTATCGTGGAGACTGCTTTGCGTGAGCGTCCGGACTTAATATGTCTTTCAGGGCTCATTACTCCTTCTCTCGCTGAAATGGCTGCTACTGCTGAGGCTTTGGCTAAGGCCGGTCTTGACATACCCCTGCTTGTAGGCGGAGCGAC
>CAMWMK010000156.1 GCA_947175295.1 uncultured Porphyromonadaceae bacterium | reverse complement strand
CTAAAGCAAGTCATAATGCATAATTAGCTACGCTCAAGCTAAAGCAAGTCATAATTATTAGTAACTGAATTTCAGCCGAAAATATTTTGATGATACTATGCATTTAATTTGAGCAGCTATTTAAATCATAAACCTCATAAACCCAATAATTCTTTTAACCTTTAAACTACATAATATCATGGCTAAAGTAAAACCGTTCAAGGGGGTTCGTCCTCCGAAACATCTCGTAGAGCAGGTAGCTTCGCGCCCCTACGACGTCCTTAACTCCGAAGAAGCGCGCCTCGAGGCAGAAGGCAACGAGAAGTCGCTCTATCACATCATCAAGCCGGAAATCGATTTCGAACCCGGTTTCGATGAGCATCATCCGCACGTCTACGACAAGGCTGTGGAAAACTTCCTGAACTTCCAGGAGAAGGGTTGGCTCGTACAGGACGAGAAGGAAAACTACTATATATATGCCCAGACGATGGATGGCCGTACGCAATACGGCTTCGTAGTCGGCGCATGGGTAGACGACTATATGCAGGGACGCATCAAGAAGCATGAGCTTACACGGCGCGACAAGGAGGAAGACCGCATGAAGCATGTGCGCTGCAACAACGCCAATATCGAGCCGGTGTTCTTCGCTTTCCCCGACAATGAGAAGCTTGAGGAGATCATCCGCGAGGTGACAAAGGGGGAACCGGAGTATGACTTCGTGGCTCCCGACGGTTTCGGCCATACTTTCTGGGTGATCGAAGACGATGCTACGATCGACACCATCACGAAGGAATTCGATAAGATTCCGGCCCTCTATATCGCCGACGGCCATCACCGCAGCGCTGCGGCGGCGCTCGTAGGCAACGAGAAGGCCCAGAACAATCCGAACCATAAGGGAGACGAGGAATACAACTATTTCATGGCCGTGGCGTTCCCGGCATCGCATCTGCGAATCATCGACTACAACCGCGTGGTGAAGGACCTCAACGGCCTTTCCGAGGAGGAATTCCTTGCAAAGCTCGCCGAAAACTTCATCGTGGAGGAGAAGGGCGAGGAGACGTATCATCCCTCCGGACTGCATAATTTCGCGCTCTATCTTGGCGGCAAGTGGTATTCGCTTACTGCGAAGGAGGGCACATACAACGATTCTGACCCTATCGGAGTGCTTGACGTGACGGTCTCTTCCGACCTTATCCTGCGCGATATCCTCGGCATCACCGACCTGCGCAGCGACAAACGCATCGACTTCGTGGGAGGTATCCGCGGCCTTGAGGAGCTGAAGCGTCGCGTTGACAGCGGCGAGATGAAGATGGCCCTGGCGCTCTATCCGGTGACCATGAACCAGCTGATCGCGATAGCTGACAGCGGCAACATCATGCCGCCGAAGACCACGTGGTTTGAGCCGAAGCTGCGTTCCGGACTCGTAATCCATAAGCTCGACTGAGAACTCAATGATAAATGATTAATTGTAAATGATTAATTGTAAATTATTAATGGTTAATTATAAATGAAACGGCTAAGGCCCTAGGAAATCCGATTTCCTAGGGCCTTCATCATGTTTCAGCAACAATAATCAATCATTAATAATTAATCATAATGTCACTAAAATAAGCATCCGCTAAATGCAGCCCCTCCGGGGCTGATGATACAGGGGATTGCATATTCCCCCGATTTCATCGGGGGTTAACAGGATGATTGCCCTCCGGGCAATTTCGCATCATGGCTTATTTTAGTGACATTATAATTAATCATTAATAATCAGCGGTTGGATTCAGCTATCCAGGCGGCGAGGCCGGCGTTGAAGCTGTCGGCGCCAAGGAGCTTCTCAAGGGGAAGATGCATTCGGTAGCGCCAATAGTGCTGCGAGTTTGCCGGGATGTTGATGAGCTCGTCATGGGGATTGTCGCGGCGGAGCTGCCCGTCGGTGCTCAGCCAGTCCTGCAGGGGCAGGATGCAGAGCATGGAGGGGCTTTTGAGGTGAAGGTCTACTATCTTACCGCAGATCCATGGTTCGGCAAATGCTGGCGCCTGTCCGGATTCCTTCAGCGTGTAGTTGAAGAAACGCTGTGTAGCAGCCGGATCCTGCTCCCACCAAGCGCGGATGCCGTCCATGTCGTGGGTCGACGTGGTGCAGACGCTGTAGTAGGGATAACGCCATGTTTCGCCGAATTCCACTTTGGGATCCTTAGGCATGCGTTGAATTTCGAGCGAGAGGATCTGCAGACGGTGCATCACCTCCGGCACGCAGTCGGGAATCATGCCGAGGTCTTCCGCGCAAGTGAGCATTCCTGTGGAATCGAGCAGGGGCGGAAGTTTCCACATGGCTTTGCCATACCAGAAGTCGTTCATGCGGCGATAGAAGAAATCATTGTATAGGCGGTTGAAGCACCAACGCTCGTAGTCGGTCAATGCTCTGTACTGATAAGTGAACTGAGCCGAGATGCGCGGATGGTAGTGGCCCTTCTGATAGGGATCCTCGATGAAGAGAACATCGTCGATGAGGCCCATCAGGGCATCCTTGATGCGTGTGTTCTTCTCGTCGGGGGCGAGGCGTGAGAAGTGGTCGACCACCTTGCGCTGATTGTCGACAAACTCCTTCAGCCGGTAGCGTCCCGTGCCGCACTCCTCAAGGTATTCGGCCTTGACCTCATCCGTATATTGGCCGAAGAAATCGCCTATCATCCACTCCATGATGTAGGGATGGCACTGGATGTCGGGATTGATCCAGAAGTCATAGTCATGACGCAGCTCTTCGGGCGAGAAGGGGAGTGCCGGGTTGAAGTAGCCGAGCAGACCATGGACGGCCGTCATCGGAATCTGCCAGATGCGGAAGAATCCGAGGATATGGTCGATGCGGTAGGCGTCGAAATACTCCGCCATCTTCTCGAAGCGCTGCTTCCACCATTTGAAGCCGTCGCGCGCCATCTCGTCCCAATTGTAGGTAGGGAACCCCCAGTTCTGGCCAAGCACCGAGAAATCATCCGGCGGCGCACCGGCCTGGCAGTCCATATTGAAGAGGCGCGGATCCTTCCATGCGTCGACGCTCTCGCGGCCGATGCCGATGGGGATGTCGCCCTTGAGCACGATGCCGTGCTGATGCGCGTAGTCGCGCACTTCGCGAAGCTGGCGGTCGAGATGATACTGCACGAAGTAGTAGTAGAGTATATCCGATTCATAGGCTGCTATGAACGCCTCTACCTTACTTTCGTCGTAGACGGCAAACTCTCCCCACCGGCTGCAGTCGGCAGTGTGGAAACGGTCGCGGAGCACCGACCACGCCGCATAGGAGCGGAGCCAGTATTCGTTGCGCTCCACAAACTTCTTGTATTCGGTCGTCTGGCGGGTATTGCGTCCCTGCTCGGCATATATCTCGCGGAGATAGGCGTGCTTGAGGCTGTTGACAGCTTCGTAGTCGATCTGGGCGAGTCCGTTGAGGCGCGCCGCCTCGGCGGCATACCGCTCGCGGTTCTCCTTGTCCTTTACAGTACCGACGGCTTCGAGACGCACATACATCGGATGGAGAGCGAAAGTGGAGTTGGCGCTATAGGGGTAGGAGTCGGTCCAAGTGCAGGTCTTGGTGGTGTCGTTGATCGGGAGCACCTGCACTATCTTCTGGCCTGTGAGCACACACCAGTCTACCATCTTCTTCAGATCGTAGAAATCACCTACGCCGTCGTCTTCGTGGGAGCGGAGCGAGAACACGGGAATCGCCGTGCCTGCGCCCTTCCATGACTTGCGTGGATTCTCGAAACGCATTCCATCGAAGATAAGCACATTGTCCTTCCCTTTGGGAAAGAAATCGAATCGACGGTTGTCGCGTGCCTCCCAGTCGCGTGGCTTGCGGGTCTTCTTATCGAGGATCACGAACTTATACTCGAAAGGAAGCTTTACGTCGCAGATGTCGAGCGCCACCTCCCAGAGGGGATAGCGGGCATCGTTGAATGTAAGGGCCTTTTCCGGGTTCCACGCACCGAGCGCGCGGGGTTCGCCGCAGATGGCGAGCACCTCGTCGGGACGCACCATAGGGGCATAGACCTTGAAGAGGGCGCTTCCAGACTTCGGGACGAGAGGCTGGTCGCGGAAATTGCGGCTCAGCATACCGTCGACGAAGGCCGACGACCAATAGGGCTTGTCGTTGGGCACATCCTGCCAGAAGGCATGGATGTAGTAGCTTTCAATGCCTTTCGCGGCCTCGAAACGGTGGGGCTCGCCCCACTCCTGACGCCATTCGCGGCCTTCAGCCTTCACGATGAAGCGGAAGGTGAATTCTTTTACGCTTGCCGGAACTTCGAGCGAGATGCTCCAGAGGTCGGGAGCGGTCATTTCAAGTATCGGGGCTTCCCGAGGATCTTCGGCGCCGAGCTGGGGAATGGAGCCGCTGATGTAGAGGGCCTCTCCCCATTGGGTATGGTAGGCGATATGGATCTTGATTTTCATGGTCAAGTGGTTATGTGGTTAATTGGTTATTGGGTGTCAGCCGCAGCGGGAGTTGCCGCAGGTGGTGCAGATGAGGCACCCTTCCTGATAAACAAGTGTCTCGGCCCCACAGTTCGGACATTTCCCGCTTCCTGCCGTGCCGTTGGGGATATATTTCTTCAGGGCCCTCTCTACGCCGTTTTTCCAGGTGTTGATGCTATTGGAGTCAAGTTCCAGTCCCTGAACGAGTTTGATCACCTGATCGATGGGCATTCCATAGCGGAGCACGCCTG
>CAMWMK010000155.1 GCA_947175295.1 uncultured Porphyromonadaceae bacterium | reverse complement strand
ATGCTCCCGTTCTATTCCAACTTGTCCATGGAGATCTTTCTGCTGAACATTGACGGAAGTCATCTCTGCTGCAAGATCCTTTGCTTTGATGGCGACGGTTGACAGGAAGTCAGCAAGAGGTCTTTTCTCAGGAGCACCAACCCGACGCTTCATTGTCGCCGTATCAAGACCAAATAAAGCCCTATCTCCTTTAGTGCGAATTATTGCAAATCCTTTTGAGTCAACACCTCTCTCATATAATACTCCGGATAGGGTATGCTCAGTTTCAGCAAGTTTGGCACAAGCCTGAACACGTTCATAATCGAGCAGTCGTTGCTGAACAAGCTCTGCACGACGTGTCTGAACTGCAAAATAGTTCTGGGCGAAAGCAATTTCCGGTTTACGAGGGTCGCCATTTTGTGCTACAAGATAGCATGCATAACGAGTAAGCATCACGTCATCTACTTGACGCTCAGCACCTGAACCAACCTTGACCATTTTCCCGGCGTCGGCAAAATGGTCAGATACTTTCTCACCGGCATTCTCACAAGATTCCTTAGCTCGTACAAGTACATCCTTGAACCTATCCCATTTTGAGTAACCCAAAAGAGGATATAGCTCACGTGCACTCCAACACTCTACACCATCATAATCAATGGCGATTGATTCAAAACTATTGAATAGATCCTGTATCTCGTTTGCCTTCATTATGTCAGTTCTTGTTTCAGATTACAAAGGTAAAAAAAAATCAGCAGATAATCAATAGCCTGCGCGATTTTCATCTTGATCAATCTTATTTTTTTCACGTTAGCTCATTTATGATAATGAAGAATATTCTTTTTTTACTATGTCTAACTTATGATCTAAAACATAATCAGAATGCCCACAACTCAAGCCCAAGTGGACCACCGATAGAAATCCGGATTCTTTTATTATCCTCTACATTATTATCCTCTACATAGGGACACATGGCTCGTGCACGAACCGTATGCACCTTTGTTTTTGTCAGGATAAGGTGGAGGGATGGGAGGTGTAGTGTAATTTTGCAGAGTCGGGCGGATGCATATGTTGCATCGCATAGGCAATCTACATAAATTACATCAACCATAAACAAACAGACATATGAATCCTAAATCATTCCTCTTCATCGGATTGTGGATCAGCCAATCAAGGCGCTACCCCTGCAGCAGCGATGGAACGTAATGGAGGCTATGACGGCTCAGGAGGATACCTATGTAAATGCATGCAACGTAATGGAGGCTGTGACGGCTCAGGAGGACACCTATGCAAATGCATGCAACGCAATGCACCCGGATGCGCCCTATGATATAATATCAGAATCAGTATCAGTATCAGTATCAAGATCAGTATCAAGATCAGTATCAAGATCAGTATCAGAGAAAAAGTCGACGTCGTCGTAGGGCGTGCGCGTGCGAGAGACGACCAGCGTTGCATTTATGCCGAATAACATGCTGCCATGCTTGCTTGTTATGTCGAAATTATGTAACTTTGCAGTTTAATATTATCACGGCAATATGAAACTTGATACAGTTGAATTCGCCCGTACGGTCAGGGAGATTGTGGTCGCCATCCCTCCGGGAAAGGTCGCGACATACGGGGATGTAGCGGCCCTTGCCGGCGCGCCCTCCCATGCTCGGCTTGTGGGGAAAATACTCGGATGCATCGGAATGGACTCGGATATTCCGTGCCATCGTGTGGTTAACTGTCAAGGCAGACCGGCACCTCATTGGATTTCACAGGCGGCGTTGCTGCGAGATGAAGGTGTCGAAATCGGCCCTACGAACCACGTGAACCTCCGGAAATACCGATGGAATCCCCTCCCTCCGGAATAATTTTTTTTCATACAAAAATAAGCATTAAACCTATGAATACGAATAATCCTGCTCCTCAGTCTGAACGCCGAATCGTGGTGCTTGACGGATATGTAGCTAATAGCGGCGACCTGTCGTGGGAAGAACTTGGGCGCCTTGGCGATCTGAAAGTATATGACCGTACGGCTCCGTCTGAAGTCGTAGATCGTTGCCAGGGCGCGTTTGCCGTCTTTGTCAATAAAGTGGTTATTGATGCCGACACCATCGCTCTCCTACCCGACCTGAAATTCATCGGCGTGCTCGCCACGGGCTACAACAACGTCGATACCGCTGCCGCCCGCAGCGCCGGAATCACCGTCTGCAATGTGCCCGACTACAGTTCCGCATCTGTCGCACAGACGGTTTTCGCCCTACTGCTTGCAATCACGAACCGTGCCGAGACCTATACCGACAGCGTAGTCCGCGGCGACTGGACCAACTGCATCGATTTCAGCTACCGCCTCTCCCCTATCGAGGAACTCGACGGTCTTACGATGGCAGTCTATGGACTCGGCAATATCGGCATGAGGGTAGCGAAGATTGCCAACGCCTTTGGCATGAAGGTGGTCAGCGCCACTTCAAAGAGTGCCGACAGTCTGCCGGACTTCATCGAGAAAGTACCGCTTGACGAGATGCTGCGCCGTGCGGACGTACTCTCACTGAATGCTCCGCTCTGCAATGATAACCGACACTTCATCTGTACCGAGACTTTGGCCCTCATGAAACCCTCGGCCATCCTCATCAACACGGCGCGCGGCGGTCTTGTAGATGAACACGCGCTGGCCGATGCCTTGCAGAACGGCAAACTGGCGGCAGCCGGACTTGACGTTCTCGAACACGAACCGCCACATGCCGACTGTCCGCTGATCGGACTATCCAACTGCCTCATCACGCCGCATGTAGCCTGGCAAAGCACGGCAGCCCGGCGTCGACTGCTTAAGGTCTCAGCCGCCAATCTCGCCGCCTTCATCTCCGGCACTCCCCAAAACTCCGTCAACTGACTCAAGAAAACTTTCAAAATTTCTCATCACGGATTTTTTACTTTGAATGCCAGAAATTTTTCGTAATTTTGCATTCAAAACCAACACATTCATGAAAACAGCACCCACCTTCAGCCTTGAGAAGCTGACAACATACAAAGAGAACTCACGACTTGAAGTGAAATCAGCTCGTGGAGGACTCCCAAATTCACTCTGGGAATCGTATTCAGCCTTTGCCAATAGCGAAGGAGGAGTGATTGTACTTGGCGTCAAGGAAAATAAGGATGGTTCATTTTTCGTAGAAGGCCTCAAAGACGCCCATGGTTTGTTGAAGGACTTCTGGAATGCCGTCAACAACCGACAAAAAGTGAGCAGCAATATCCTTACCGACAGTATGGCATATGCAGACCGTATTGATGGAAAGGATGTGATTGTAATCCATGTGCCGCGTGCCGAGCGAACTTCCCGTCCAGTATACGTAGGATCCGACCAACGTAATGGGACTTACCGTCGCAACGGAGAAGGAGACTATCACTGCTCCCTTGACGAAGTAGCCCTTATGATTCGCGATTCAGCTCTGGTGACCGACGACAATCAACTCCTGACTCAGTTTGATACAACCTTATTCTGTCAGGAAACAGTTCGGTCATATCGTAATATTTTCAGGCTCGTCAGGCCACAACATCTATGGAACAATGAAGATGACTCCATGTTCTTGCGTAGGATTGGAGCCGTAAGGGAAGATAAAGAGAGCGGGAAGTTTCATCCTACCATCGCGGGGCTGCTCATGTTTGGATACGAATACGATATCACTACTGTTTTTCCAAACTACTTCCTGGATTATCAAGAAAACCGTACCAACGGTATCTATGCACGTTGGACCGACCGCATCACATCTCAGACCGGAGATTGGAGCGGCAATGTGTTTGATTTCATGCTAAAGGTGATTCCCAAGTTGCAGGCAGATCTGAAGGTGCCCTTTATGTTCAAAGGGAATGTCAGGGATGAGGATACTCCGCTTCACAAGACCGTGCGTGAGGCCGCAGTCAACATGCTTGCGAATGCTGATTTCTATGGCCGACGTGGTGTGGTGGTTCAGAAGGGAGCAGAGGGCTTCAAGTTTGCCAATCCAGGCAGTATGCGGGTTTCACTGTCGGAGGCTTTGCATGACAGCGCATCTGATCCTCGTAACGGCGTGATGATGAAGATGCTTGCTATGGTGGAATACGGTGAACGAGCCGGAAGTGGACTGCAAGGTATCTTCAAGACTTGGGAGGCAGTATACCACTGTCCTCCTAAATTGGAGATTTCCACTTCCGGAGGAGTCGACCGCACCACATTGTTGCTGAATTTTGAAGGACAGCAGCCCGACATCGAAGCCATGAAACGCCTATACGGGAATTATGGTGAGATAATCGAGGAAGTCAATGTATCCGATTTAGGCAGCAATGTCCCTCTAAATAGAAAAAATGTCCCTCTAAACGAAAGTAATGTCCCTCTAAATAGAAAAGATGTCCCTCTAAATGAAAACAATGTCCCTCTAAATGAAACATCTTCTTTGTCTTCTTTAATCATCAGTATGATAAAGAAAGATAATGCCATCACTCGCGAAAAAATAGCTTATGAATTGAATATGTCTGTGAAAACCATAGGTCGTCACCTATCTAAACTAGGCATCTCTTGGAAAGGCCATTCAAAAACAGGGCATTGGGTTATTCCTGACGGGCTTTAAACCATAAGATGAAAGTTATAGTTTAATCTAAAATTAAGCGGTTGGCAAAAATTGGGCCAACCGCTTATAATGTCATTACGTATTTTTATGAAATTTATAGAACTTACCGTACATACTTACACCCAGGCGAGCGA
>CAMWMK010000154.1 GCA_947175295.1 uncultured Porphyromonadaceae bacterium | reverse complement strand
ATCGACTGGCTGCTGACCGTCAACGAGTTCACATCATGGTATGACGGATATTTCGAGCCGGTGCACTTCTGCGTCAGTGTATTGGTGGCTTGGGCACTGATGGCCCTGATGATCGCCATCGGAGTGTTCTTCCCGGCCCGCCGCGCCATGGCCATATCCCCGGCCGCCGCCATGAAATCGGAATAACTCCGCGTAGCCCATGGAATGGAGGCTTCCAGCCTCCCCCGTGCAGGCATAAGGTAATTTTTTTTGATATATAACAATAGAGTAAATCATGCATTATGAATTTTGCATTATGCATTAAGAAAAGAATTGGGATCGCAGCGGCAGCCCTTGTCTCCATCCTTGGAGCGGGGCTGCCCATCCAGGCCCGCGAAATCACGCTCGACGAGGCAGTACTGATGGCACGCTCCCGAAGCGTGGACGCCGCTGTGGCCCTCAACCAGCTGCGCACCTCCTATTGGAGCTACCGCACCTACCGCGCCGACCTCCTGCCTGAAGTAAGCTTCAAGGCCACAGTCCCATCCTACCGCAAGAGCTACAGCGCATATCAGCTCGACGACGGCAGCTATACCTTCGTCCGCAACAACTACATGCAGATGAACGGTGAGGTCTCCGTGAAGCAGAACATATGGCTGACCGGAGGCTCCCTCTCGCTCAACACCTCGCTCGACTGGCTGCGCCAGCTCGACAACGGAGCCTCCAACCGATTCATGTCTGTGCCTGTGGCCCTGACCCTCAACCAGCCGATATTCGGAGTGAACCATATAAAATGGAACCGACGGATCGAGCCTATACGATACGAGGAAGCAAAGGCGCAGTTCTTCAGCGCATCGGAGAATGTGGCGCTCAACGCCGTAGGGTATTTCTTCGATCTGCTCATGGCGAAGGAAAACCTCGGAATCGCACGCCAGAACTACTCCAACTCGCAGAAACTCCACGAAGTGGCCATAGCGAAGCGCGAGATGGGGCAGATAAGCAAAAACGACCTGCTGCAGCTCGAGCTCAACCTGCTCAACGCCGAGTCGTCGCTGACCGACTGCGAAAGCAACTACCGCGCTGCGATGTTCGCCCTAAAGTCTTTTCTCGATATCGAGGATGACGAAGACCTTGAGCCGGCTGTGCCGGAGGAGGTACCCGCGGGTGAGCTCGACTATGCGGAGGTGCTGGAGAAGGCCCTGACAAATAACTCATTCTCCAGCCAGATACGCCGCCGGCAGCTCGAAGCCGACTATGAAGTGGCCCGAGCTAAGGGCAATATGCGCCAGATCGACCTCTTCGCCCAGATCGGCTACACCGGAACCGCCGACAACACTCCCGACGCATACCGCGGACTGAAAGACAATCAGGTGGTGGAGATCGGATTCTCGATCCCCATACTTGACTGGGGAAAGCGAAGGGGACAGGTGAAAGTGGCCGAAAACAACAGGAAGGTGGTGGAAAGCCGCATCCGTAAGGAGCAGATGGAGTTCAACCAGGACATCTTCATCCTCGTGGAGCGCTACAACAATCAGCGCCGCCAGCTCGAGATCTCGCAGCGAGCCGACACGATTGCCGCAGCGCGCTACCACACCAATCTGGAGACCTTCATGGTAGGAAAGATCTCGACCCTTGACCTCAACGACTCCCAGCTCAGCAAGGACGAAAGCCGACAGGCGATGATCAACCAGATGTGGCTCTACTGGCGCTATTTCTACCAGATACGCAGCCTCACCCTCTGGGACTTCGCTTCCAGCACAGGAATCGACACCGACGTAGCTAAAATAATCGAAGGAAAATAATCGTTAATTAAAAAAAGAAACTATGATCCTCATCGTAGACGATGACAACTCCGTAAGAATATCCTTGAGGCTGCTGCTGAAGCGCAACGGATATGATGTGGCCACGGCATCCACCCCGGCTGAGGCCATGGCCTTCGTGCGCGCTTCCAGACCCGACCTTGTGGTGATGGACATGAACTATTCACGCTCCACTTCCGGAGAGGAGGGCATCATCCTGCTGAAGCAGATAAAGGTGTTTCACCCGGATGTGCCTGTGATACTCATCACGGCATGGGGCAACATCCCCCTCGCCGTAGAGGGCATACGCGCAGGAGCATTCGACTTCATAACCAAACCCTGGGACAACCGGACCATAATCGAACGCGTGGCCACAGCCCTTTCCCTTTCTGAAAAAGAAACTAAGGAATCCACTTCCTCTTTCGACCGCTCCTCAATCATAGGCCGGGATGCGAAACTGCAATCCGTACTCGACACCATCGAGCGGGTAGCCACCACCAATGCGCCGGTGCTTATCTTAGGAGAGAACGGAACCGGAAAGGAACTCATCGCCGAGGCCCTGCACAAGAACTCCCTGCGCCGAAACGGGCCCTTGGTGAAGGTGAACTTAGGAGGTCTCTCCCAGACCCTCTTCGAGAGCGAGATGTTCGGCTACAGGAAGGGAGCCTTCACCGGAGCCGTCGCCGACCGCGAGGGGCGATTTGCAGCTGCCGAAGGAGGCACCATCTTCCTTGACGAAATCGGCGACCTCGACATCAACTCCCAGGTGAAACTGCTGAGGGTGCTTCAGGAACACACCTATGAGCCCCTTGGCGACACACGAACAAGAAGGGCCGACGTAAGGGTGGTGTGCGCCACCAACGCCGACCTCAACGACATGCTGCGGAAAGGGACATTCCGTGAAGACCTCTTCTACCGAATCAACCTCATTACCGTCACTCTCCCGCCGCTCCGCGAGCGTAGCGACGACATCCCGCTCTTAGTAGAACATCTGCTGAGGAAGGCAGCGGCCTCCACAGGCCGGGAAACGCCGGAAGTCACTCCGGAAGCCATGGAGCTGCTGAAGGCGCAGCCCTGGCCGGGCAATATCCGCCAGCTGGCCAACATTGTGGAGAGGACTCTGCTCGTGACCCCGGGCAATGTGCTTGATGCCAGAGACTTCCAGGCCCAAGGCCTTTCTCCGGAACAACAGCATATACCGAATCCCGGACGCCTCAAGTCAAGGGAGAAAACGGAGATCGAGAACGCCCTGACGGAAAGCGGAGGCAATCTGACCCGTGCGGCCGCCATCCTCGGAATTACGCGACAGACCCTCTACCGCCGCATGGCCAAATACAACATCCAGGTATAATTGAGAATTATGAATTGAGAATTGAGAATTATTTTAAGCAGTCTCTCCATCTCCCCAATTCTAAATTCTAAATTCAAAATTCCCAATTCTATATTCTAAATTCTCAATTCTCAATTCTCAATTCTCAATTAAAAAAAGGTGCGTATAAGCTGGATATTTTCCCTTATTGTCCTCCTGATCGTGGGGGCGGTGGTGGCGCTGATGCTTCTTGATGCAGGCAGCGTCACCTACACTGTCGTATGGGGGGTGGCGCTGCTCGGAATCCTACTGCTCGTGGTATTCTACCGCAACGTAATGAAGCCGCTGAGATCCATAGCCAACGGTGTCGACCTACTGCGGGCCCAGGATTTCAGCAGCCGTCTTTCTTATGTAGGACAGCGCGAGGCCGACCGGATCGTGGATATGTTCAACGGCATGATGGCCTCTCTGAAGCACGAACGTCTCAAGCTGCGCGAGCAGAACCATTTCCTCGACCTCCTGATCGAGGTGTCGCCCATGGGCATAATCACCCTCGACACCGACGGCCGCATTTCGGGGGCAAACCGCGCTGCTGCGAGATTCCTTGACTTCGACACTGCGAAGGACATGGCCGGACTCAAACCCAACGAAATACACACTACACTCGCCAACATGCTTTCAGCCCTCGGCGACAAGGAAGTGAAGTCCGTTCGACTCAACGACTCGATGGTCTACCGTCTGTCGCGTCTGTCGTTTATGGAGAGCGGCATGAGCCATCCTTTCTACCTCATCGAGAAACTGACCGACGAAGTGATGAAGGCGGAGCGTAAATCATATGAGAAAGTGATCCGCCTGATGGCGCACGAAGTCAACAATTCACTGGCCGGCATAATATCGGTGATGGATACCGCCGATCAGGAGATTGAAGATCCCGACCTTAAGGAAGCGATAGCCGCATGTGAAGACAGGTGCCGCGATATGGGCGCGTTCATCACCAAATTCGCCTCAGCGGTGAAGATTCCGGAACCATCCAGACGAAACGTCGACCTCACGGAACTTCTACGCAGCCGCGCTCCGCTCTTCGAAAGCATCTGCAGCGCCACCGGCTCGCGCCTCGCAATGGAGCTTCCTGACGGAGAGACCCCTGTATTCATCGACCCTGTGCTTATGGAGCAGGTGGTCACCAATATCGTCAAAAACGCGGCCGAGAGCGCCGGGCAAGGCGGAGATGTGGAGATACGCATCGAGGGGCCCGGGGCAAGACTCGTGATCACAGACAACGGCCCCGGCATAAGCGCCGAGGCCGCGGAAATGCTGTTCACTCCTTTCTTCACCACCAAAGACACCGGCCATGGACTCGGACTGCTCCTCGTAAGCGAGGTCTTGAACTCACATGGCTGCCGCTTCTCGCTGGAGACCTGCGACGACGGACTGACCCGCTTCCGCATAAGGTTCCAATAGTGAAAGCGTCATTCTCAGGTTTTACTCGAAAAAACGTCTCAGCAAGCCGTAAGTAGCGAAATAAAGAGTCATTATGGCGGCCGGGAAGCGCCGCCCCAATATCATGGCCCCTACGGTCATCCCTATGAGTATTTTTATCTCCACCCCATGGTTGGGGCCGATGAAGGCCGCGATCAGCCCTACCATGCTCATGAAGGCCACACACACTATCAGCCCCATCAATGCCTTAAGATAC
>CAMWMK010000153.1 GCA_947175295.1 uncultured Porphyromonadaceae bacterium | reverse complement strand
CAAAAAGTTTTACGAGGTAAAGTATAAAAAAGAAAAGGCCTATCGTTAGCGACAGGCCTTTTAATATGTGGATAAATATCTGTATTTACCTGATTATAAGTTTATTCAATCTATCGCCTTTTCTGACGATATATAGTCCGGGAGCCATATCATCGAGAACTTCTTTGCTTACTCCTTTTCGCAGCAATATGCCGTTAGCATCATAAATATCCACTGAATTTTCTGAACCGGAAGAACGAGCAAACTTGCAGAAGCCTCACGCGTAGTATATGAATAAATACGCCTATGACTGACGCTGTCGCGCCGGCCATATGCGAAATATACATAACCACAAGGCATCTACCGTTTGCTGCATTCCTGACCATATCTGAAAGTTGCGAAGTTTCAAGGTGTCAAGAAAGAGCGCCAAGTAAACGCTGATTATAAAATAACATAGGATGCACCTCTGTGCATCATGCATCCCCACCCGCTTGAACCCCGTAGGGCTTCTCCAAGCAGCAATGCATCCGCAAAGTTAATGATTATTTTTGAGACATACAACAGTCTGACACGGGAAAATGATAATTTTCTTGTATAACTTGTATAATTTAAGGAAAATCACTAACTTTGCAAAATAAACGAGTAACACTCACACAACAAAAACAAGTAACACTCGCACAATAAAAACGAGTAACGCTAACACAGGATTGATTCTGAAGGGATCAGATAAAAAAGAGGGGCTTCCGGTCGGAAGTCTCTCTTCATATCTCTTATTACAATCAGTTGCGGAAGACGAGCTCGTCGTCTTTGACGTCGATGACAATCGGATGCTGCTGCATTTACAGCCGGATGCCGATGCCGAGCATTAGATTCTGGGGATCACTAAAGTCGCCAAGCCGATATCCAGTATTTATGTAAAGATTCCTGGTGACAAAAGTCTTTAGTGTCAAAGACTGGTAGAAAGCCTTCTCGCCCTTTGGATTCAGGAAATCGTATCCCAGCCCGATGTTGACGGAGAATATCGGCATGGTCAGTTCGGCGTGCGCCGACAGACCTAAGCTTATCTGCTTCCCGAACGGAGGGCGTCTGAACTTTATGTTGTCATCATAAGAGCCATCCACCCAGTATGGCTTCAGGCCTCCGCTCTCGTCCCATTGGAAGTCAAAGGATGGCCCGGCGGCAACATAACGGTTGATCCTATATAACGGAGACATCTGAAGTCCCATCACGCCGAATTTACCGGGACATATCACCCCTTCATCCAGGTAGCCTACGGACATTCCTCTCTTGCGCCATGCACCGTATGCCATGATGTCATACATCCATCTTTTACTGTCAGCTTCATCCACGACTGTTTCAGACGCGTCTTTCCGTCCGCTCTGCGGGTTAAGGACGTATGCGAGGCCGATCGAGCCCCCGACGGTGTTGACCCCTTTGTTGGGATATGAGGTATTGCCGTTGGAATAGTGGTTGGCAAAGACTCCAACAAAGAATCCCCACCTTTCCGACAGACGGTAATTGAATTTGAAGGAGATACCCATGTGCGCCGTGACCGGACTTCCTATGGCCACATTATCCTCAGCAATATCCTTGCTGTAATGCCTCCAGCCAAAGGCCGCTCCGAACTGCCATTCATATCCAAGGCTGAGACGGTCGCTGAAACGATATATCGGGGTTCCCTGATAAATGTAGGCCGACACCGGCGTACCAAGCAGACCTCCGGGTGAATATCCGCTCATGCCGAGTCCGATACCCTGATAGAGTCCGGGATATAGCATACCCTCCCTTGTAGCCGGATTGAAGCTGAAATCGGCGCGGAGCGCACCGCCGAACGCAGCGCTGATTCTTTTCTCCTTGCTGTTTTCACCACGCAGATAACTGTTTGTCGGCAGGACTCCGGCAGACATCGCTTCTGCCCCAATGCGCCATTCCACCGGCCGGGAAAACATTTCAGGAACTGTATCCGCCGCAGCCGTCGAGCCGAGGCCTGCCACTGCAGCAATGACCGACAGGATTTTATTTCTTATCTTCGATTCTGATTTCATGACTTACAGGATAAAGGGATGTCACTTTAATGTCTTCTGAAAAGGTCAGGTCAAGAATCTCGTTGTGGAAGACCATACAGCCGGATACTTTCGCGCCTGAATAGACCACGTCGGTAAATACGTTTACCGATGAATATTCCGGAACTTCTATATTAATTTCGGTGAATCTGTCCGGGCCATCATATTTAAATGTGTCTCCGGGACGTATACCCTTCTTCGGCATCATGACCCATTCCCCATTTACATACATAGGCACCGGCATATCGAACCGCTCGCCTTGGAGCCATGAATACCGATAATCCGGCTCAACCAACACCGAAGCTAACTCGTTGAGATACGGGTATATTGTAAAAATCTGCGGAAGCGAGCCATTGTTGGTGAATCCGTCACGGAAAGATGAAACCTTAGCCCGGTCGTCAATGACCATATCATCATAGGCAACCTCTACAAGACGCAGAGGGCGCCCCGGCTGTACCGTTAACTTTATGAATCGCACACCATATGAGTATTCAAGCCTAATCACATAATTCGAGGGGTAATCGTTTGTATTGCAAATGCTTTTAACAGCCACTCTTGAACCATCCTTGCACAACTCAAGCTTACTGAATCTTGTATCGAAGACTATCCTGGTTATCTCCGATGCAGGAGATTTTGAACTGATTATATCGCCCTGCGCATTATAATATGTATAATATTTTTCGCTTTCGCTCATAGCATCAATACTGAAATGCTCAAGAGCTTTTGTGGGTATGATCAGGTCAGCCTCTCCACCGTCGCCTTCTACGGTGATATCTTTATAATCATCCCAATCAGGTTCATCGATGAATATGTCGCTGTTGCAGCCGCATAAATGTATGGCAATAAATGCGAACAATGATACGTATACAGATTTCATTTGTCAGTCATTATTAGTTGAAGTATCAGCACTCTACCTACTTGCCTTTTGCCTTTATATTTGAGGCAAACGACAACATAAGTAAAAAAGAATAGATTATTGAAGATGCAATTATTTTCTACAATAATTATTTTCAACGCAAATATAAATAAAAACCACCATACTTCTTGCACACAGAAGATATTTTTTCATATAGGAGGTAAAATATTAACTTAAATTTATTATTTTAGAGACACCTTAACAAACACTTCCGCCTCAGACATGAATTAGCCCCGGGCCGCAATGGCTCGGGGCTAATGACATATTCAGCTTTAAGGGGGCTGTTTAATTGCGGAAGACGAGCTCGTCGTCTTTGACGTCGATCACGATCGGATGATCGCGGTTGACCTTCTGGGCGAGGATATCCTTGGCGAGCTGGTTGAGCACCAGACGCTGGATAGTACGCTTGACAGGACGGGCACCGAACTCGGGATCGTAGCCGTCTTCGGCAAGGAGTTCCATAGCGGGTTTGGTGACTTCGAGCTTGACACCGTTGGACTCGAGCATCTTCTGTACGCTCTTCACCTGGATGCCGACAATCTCCTCGATCTCCTTCTTGTTGAGCGGAGTGAACATCACTATCTCGTCGATACGGTTGAGGAACTCCGGACGAATCTTCTGCTTCAGAAGGTCGAGCACATCCTGCTTCGTCTGATAGATAATATTCTCCTTCTCATCCTCTTTCTTCTCATCGAAGCCCTTGAAGTTCTCGCGGATGATGGGCGAGCCTTCGTTGGAGGTCATGATGATGATGGTGTTCTTGAAGTTGATGAAGCGGCCCTTGTTGTCGGTCAGACGTCCATCGTCGAGCACCTGAAGAAGGATGTTGAACACATCCGGGTTGGCCTTCTCGATTTCATCGAAGAGCACCACGCTGTAAGGTTTGCGGCGCACGGCCTCGGTGAGCTGACCACCCTCTTCATAACCGACGTATCCCGGAGGCGCTCCGACGAGTCGGCTCACGGAGTGCTTCTCCATATATTCCGACATATCGATACGGGTCATCATATCCTCATCGTCGAAGAGATATTCGGCGAGTGCCTTCGCAAGCTCTGTCTTACCGACACCGGTAGTGCCGAGGAAGATGAACGAACCGAGAGGACGGCGAGGGTCGTTTAGGCCTGCGCGTGAACGGCGGACAGCCTCGCTGACGGCACGGATAGCGTCTTCCTGACCAACTACCCTCTTGTGGAGCTCCTCTTCAAGGTGGAGAAGTTTCTCCTGCTCGCTCTGAGCCATCTTCTTAACGGGGATACCTGTCCAGCGGCTTACAACCTCGGCGATATCCTCGGCGTCTACCTCCTCCTTGATCATGGCGTTCTCACCCTGAAGCTGGCGGAGCTTCTCCTGAGTGGCGGCTATCTCATCCTGCTTCTGCTTGATCTTCGAGTAGCGGATCTCGGCTACCTTACCGTAGTCGCCTTCGCGCTCCGCGCGCTCGGCCTCGATGTTGAGCTGCTCGATGTCGATCTTGTTCTGCTGGATCTTGTCGATCTCGTTCTTCTCAGCCTGCCATTTAGCCTTGAGCGACTTCTGGGTCTCGCGGATATTAGCGAGATCTTCGTCGATTTCCTTAAGGCGGTATTGGTTGTCCTCACGCTTCAGGGCCTCGCGTTCGATCTCAAGCTGCTGGATCTTGCGGGTGGCGTCGTCAAGCGCCTGCGGCATGGAGTCCATCTCCAAGCGGAGCTTCGAGGCAGCCTCATCCACAAGGTCGATGGCCTTATCGGGGAGGAAACGGTCAGTGATATAGCGCACACTGAGCTGAACAGCCGCTATGATGGCCTCATCCATGATGCGCACCTTATGATGGTTTTCATAACGCTCCTTAAGTCCACGGAGGATGGAGATGGCAGCGAGCTCGTCAGGTTCGTCTACCATTACCTTCTGGAAACGGCGTTCGAGAGCCTTATCCTTCTCGAAATATTTCT
>CAMWMK010000152.1 GCA_947175295.1 uncultured Porphyromonadaceae bacterium | reverse complement strand
CGGCTCGCGAATTTCGTGAAGTAAGACCCTTCTGGATATACACATGACAACTTGTTACGGTTGGGAGCCTCCCCGGCCGTAACATTTTTGTAATGAATTCCTTAATAATCCGTAAAATCGCGACTTATCCGCAACCTACCGCCCCCCGGCTTCGTTTATGTATCACAAGAAGGGATGGAAAGCCTATCCCACTCACGAGATCAGTCCTGATTGTTTCACCTTAACACAATCCATACTATGAAAACACTAAACGACAACCCATCCTCGGGCAATCCTTTACCTTCGGATAAGGAATTTTACAACAGAGATTTCAACACGGAATTAGAAGCCGAGATGTTTGACAACGGTCCCGACTCAAAAAGCGAACGTGAAGGAGACAGGGCCATGAAGGGCGCCGCCTGGCTGGCAGGTATCGTAGGACTGTTCGCTCTCGCGGTAGTGATAGCAGCTGCCTTCGACCTTGGGCCTACCCCGTCACCTGCGAAGCAGCCGCAGGCAAGCGCAATGATGCAGAAGGCATATATGTCATCTCCCGGATATACCGGATATGGAGCCTCTTCCAATGCGAAATACGCCGGCACTCAGTCGCAATTTGATTCGCAGCCTGTCGTGCTTCAGTCCATCACCGTAATCGGTATGGAGCCAAGCAATCCTGCCAATGCAGTCGCCAAAGTCTCCGCAGCTCCCGCTAAGCTTGCCGCAAAGGCCTCCTCAGCACCCGAGATGTCAAAAGCCGATATGGACCGTATTGAACGCGAAGCGCGTGAAGTGATCCACGGCGACTACGGCAACAACCCCAGCCGCGCTCAGAAACTCGGTGCCGACTACGAACTCGTTCAGGCCCGCGTCAACCAGATCCTCCACAGCTGAATGGTAATTATCGAAAAAATAAAGGGATGCATATCGTGTGCATCCTTTTTTCTTCGGTCCTATTGAAGAATTCCATTCTTCCTGCCAAGCTTCACGGTTTTCCTGTCAAGTGTTTCCGGCGCATATTCCCAGTAAGGTTTCATTTTGTCTTTCAGTTGCGTAGCGCCACACAGTCTTTGCTCAAGCACTGATGCAGTGCGTCCGATTAGGCTTAGGAAAGCTTCATTGCGCTCTTCGGCGGTCAGTTCGCCGCCACTCCGGTATTCGGCAAAAAGCGTAGGCCGCCTCAGAAGTCCGCGCCCCACCATAACGCCGTCATACCGCGAGGTCAGTTTCTCAATGTCGGAGGGTGACGACACCTCCCCGTTGAAGACCACCGGATGCTTCAATCTTGAAGTAAACCCATCCATCGCATCGAGTTGCAGTTCTCCTTTATACTGCTGGGTCGCCGTGCGCGGATGCACCGTGATGTGACGCATCTTCATGGAGTTCAGAATGTCTACAAGCGACAGAGATTCAGAAGCATCATTCACTCCAAGACGCATCTTGACTGAAAAATCTATCGAATCGGCATATCCTTCCATCGCCTTTGCGATTTCCTCTACCATATCAGGATGCGCGAGCATACCGGCACCCCTCCCCTTTCTGACCTGCGGGGTAAACGGACACCCCATATTCATATCTATTCGTGTGGATCCGGCCTCGGCAAGCGCATCCACAAGCATACGCCACTCCTCAGCATCACGGAAGATGATCTGCGGCGTAAGGCGCATGCCTGCATTCAGGTCGGAAGTATAGTCGCGCATATCACGCTTTCTCACCTCTCCCTTCTCCACCCTGATAAAGGGCGTGAAATACTCCACATCTCCCTGCTCCTCACCGAAAAGCCGGAAATGCACGCTCCTCCAAGCCGCCTCCGTAAGGCCCTGCAGCGGCGCTGCCATCAGTTTGAATTCATTATCCATACCGCAAAATTACCGATTTTTTGTGATTTCTCATCACGGCGGCTCAATAATTCCGATATTTTTACGTAATCTTGTAAAAAACGATGATCATACGACCTATAGATCCAATCAAGGATGCGAATGAGATAGCCGATATATATGCATGGTATGTAGAGCACTCCACGGCCACTTTCGAGCTCCGGGCTCCGACTTCGGAGGAGATGGCAAGCAGGCTTCAGTCCATAGCCTTGAAGTATCCGGCATTTGTCTGCGAGGAAGAAGGGCAGATAGCCGGATATTGCTACGCCCACCTGTGGAAAGCCTTCGCCGCATATTCACAGACACTTGAGACCACCATCTACCTGCGTCCGGGCACAGAGGGCAAAGGCATAGGGCGCGCCCTTATGGAGCGCCTGATTGCAGCCTGCCGGAGGCAAGGGGTCTTATCCCTCATCGCATGCATCACGGCTGAGAACGAAGGTTCACGCCGTTTCCACGAGAGCCTTGGATTCAGGCAGGTATCCGACTTCAAGGCCGTAGGACGCAAATTCGGCCGCGACCTCTCAGTGACCGATTACCAGCTGATGCTATGACACAGCAGCTCCGGACTGCAGAGGCAGCCCGGAGCTTAACAATATTCATTCACTTAAATTTATCTTCCTTTGTTCAGGTTGATGTTGAATTCATCATTCCCGGGAAGCTTAGCTTTCAATGAGAAGTAACCTTCCTCCATTGTCACAGGTGCTGACTGGATAGGAAGAAAATTCGAATCCGGCAAATTCGGAACATACATGAAGACTACCGAACCCGCGCGAGCGTTGATCACCGCTACCAACATGTCATTGCTGTTCTCCCCCGTCTGTTCCCAATACACAAAAGCTCCCACATAACCGTTAAAGCCTCCGTTGATCATTCGTATCATCGGCACTTGATTAAGGATTGTCAGGGCGGCATCCCCGGTCACATTGATCTGAGACGCATTCATATTGTAGCCCGCCGCAAGATTACCATCCTTCAATTCGAATCCACTGACCGTCTCAAACGGCAGATCCATGGGCAGATTATAGTCAGGTTTGGTCACTGACACATTGGGGATATTTGAAAGCGCCTTATAGGCGTCCTTAAGGCTCATGGCCGAAGCCCCCAGCGCTACGCTGATAAGGGCGATAAGAGTAAGGAGTGTCTTTTTCATAGCAATTATCTTATTTATGGTTTCAAAAATTAAACAACCTCACCCAAACTAAAGTTCAGGCAACCTCCATAATCCGAATCCATCTTAACATTTCTTGCATTCCTCCGGTAGTTGACTCTACACGTCAATGAAAAATTTTAAGTCCATCATGGTTTACATTTAAAATATTTTCACTATCTTTGTCAACTAAAACAGAACTATATGATTAATAATACCACCGACATATTCCCCCGCCGACTCAGACAGGCAAGACTAATGAGAGGATTATCCTTGGAAAAGCTCTCTCAATCTCTTCATCCCTCCGTTACCAGACAGGCTATCAACAAGTATGAGAAGGGACAAATGAAGCCTGATAGCCGTATACTTATTGCCCTTGCAAATGCATTAGACGTTAAGATTGATTATTTCTTCCGTCCGTTTATTGTGGAAGTTGATAAGGTTGAATTCCGGAAGAAAAAAGGATTCACTGAAAAAATGGCATTGGCTGTCAAGGAACAAGTTAGAGAGGATTTGGAGCGTTATCTTGAAATAGAGCAGCTATCTGATTCATCAATAGCCTTCTCATTGCCACGGAAGAAAATTGATTCCATAGAAGATGCCAAAGCTTTTGCCGGAGAAATCCGTAGTCTCTTAGGCTTAGGCAATGATGGTATTTCTAATGTAATTGAAGTTTTGGAAGACAATGGCGTAAAGATT
Organism: uncultured Porphyromonadaceae bacterium; assembly: GCA_947175295.1. Taxonomy (GTDB): domain Bacteria; phylum Bacteroidota; class Bacteroidia; order Bacteroidales; family Muribaculaceae; genus Lepagella. Next base: position 1,215 of record CAMWMK010000152.1, on the reverse strand, counting down.
ATTGAACTATCTGCAAACGAACATTTTGATGGATTAAGCGGCTATGCGAACCATACTATTCCGATAATCGTAATTAACGGCAATTTTCCGACGGAACTAAAACGATATATAGCTCTGCATGAACTGGGCCACCTCTTGCTTGAGACTCCCAATGATATGCCGGCAAAAAACATTGAGGCAATATGTAATGGCTTCGCATCGGAAATGCTCCTTCCTTCAAAAGTCCTCACTGCAAAGATGGGTAATGTAAGACATGATATTTCATTATCAGAGCTTACTGACATTCAACGGCAGTTCGGCATATCCGTCGATGACATAATGCTGTCATTGAATGAACACGGAGTGATAACCGACCGTAGGTATGCAGGGTTTCAGAAAAAGAAAAGCACTATGCCTGATTTTCGTGCATTGGTTGAGAAATCTCGTGTAGAACTGGAGCGGTCCGGCCGTTTTGCCCGTATGGTCTACCGTGCATTAGCCGATGAAGTCATCACTTTCTCAAAAGCAGCCGTATTGCTCAATACCTCAGTAGACAAAATAAAGTCTAACCTTCAATTAGTATGAGTCAATGGAGATAATCGTCAACGACACAAATATCTTCATCGACCTCCACTCAATAGGTTTGCTCGGAGAGTTATGTGAGCTTCCATATGATGTACGGACTGTTGATTTCGTCATAAATGAAATTACAGATCCTGAACAGTCCAAGGAATTATCGGCACTCGCCATGAAAGGGAAAATCAGGATAGAGAGTTTTAATGCGGAAGAACTCGAAGAGATAATCACCGAGCACTCCTCCGTACCAGGAAATATTTCTATACCTGATTGTTCCGTTTGCTATTATGCAAGGAAACACGCCGCTACCTTACTCACCGGCGACAGACAACTCCGCAAATACGCCGAGACAAGTAATGTATCCGTAAGAGGCATTCTCTTTATATTTGACGAGTTGGTTGCAAACAATGTTATTCCATCCCAACAGGCCGCAACTAAGCTTCGAGAATTGGTCGCCATAAACGTCCGATTACCGAAAGCTGAGATCGAGAAACGAATCAATAACTGGAGTTAAAAGGCCTACGCTCCTCAGCCACTCCGCAAACATAAAGCGTGATACCCTACATGCTGGCTCTACATGCTTCACTAAAATTAGTAAAGCGTTGTTTTGTGGTTCTTTCCTAATTTAAGTGAAAGTCCCGTCTTCCACCTACATACCTT
>CAMWMK010000151.1 GCA_947175295.1 uncultured Porphyromonadaceae bacterium | reverse complement strand
CAGAGCCGCCACTATGGTGTAGATGGTTGTCTTTTTATTTTGCATCGTCTGTCTCAAGTTTGATCTGACGGTTCATTGACTGCTCGAGCGAGATGAGGGTCTCGGTCTCAGTCACACCCTTGATATGCTGGATACGGTCGTTGAGGAGCTCCATGAGGTGCTGGTTGTCGCGGGCGAATACTTTCATGAGCATTGAGTACGGACCGGTGGTGAAGTGGCATTCCACAACTTCGGGTATGCTCTCGAGGTCGGCTACTACGCCGCGGTACATCGAGCCTTTCTCCAGCTTTACGCCTACGTAGGTGCAGGTGTTGTAGCCGAGCTTCTTGGGGTCTACGTCGTAGCCGGAGCCGGTGATGACGCCCATCTCGATGAGGCGCTGTATGCGCTGGTGGATAGCCGCGCGTGATACGCCGCATACGATTGCTACGTCTTTAGACGGCGTACGGGCATTGTTCATGATGATGTTCAGGATCTTTCTGTCAAGATTGTCGACCTTTTCCATGATTGTAGTTGCTTGTTATTTTAGATTCAGTTAGGGTGGAAGATTCTCGCGTTTTTCAACGTCAAGGCATGCCTCGGCGTTTCTTCTGCGACTTTTCTTTGCAAAGTTAAGATAAAAATCACAAATAAACAATACTTCATGCAAATTTTTTGTAGCAAAAAGATAAAATTATTGTTTTTACCCTTTGTCAAAGTGTGTTCACCCCTCGGTTTTGAGCCTTGAGTTGGCGAAAGAGCCCGCCACCCAGGCGCATATGGTCGTGATCGCGGCTATCGGTGCGAGTGTGATGAGAAGGTCCATCCCCTCGAGCCTTACGGGATAGGCCATTGCGGCTTCGTCCACACCGCCGTTGGCGATGGTGATGAATCCGAACTTCTCCTGGAGCAGGCACAGGGCAGCCCCTAACGCGAGTCCGGCAATGGCTCCGAAGAGGGAGACAAGCACGCTTTCCCAGCGGAAGACGGAGGCTATCTGCCGCCTGCTCATTCCCATGGCTGATAGCGTACGCATGGAGTCCTGCTTCTCGAGCACGAGCATCGACAGGGTGCTGACGATGTTGAACGATGCTATCACCAGTATGAAGAAGAGCAGAAGGAAGGTCATCCATTTCTCGATCTGCACCATGCGGAAGTTGAGCTGCTGCTGCATCAGGCGGTCTTTCACCTCGTATCTGTCGCCCACTTGCCGTGAGATCCTATCAAGAAGCGCTCCGGTGTCGGCTCCTGCAGCTGCCTTGATCTCGATGGCGGTGGCTTCTCGGTCGTAGAGCAGCAGGTCGCGCACGAGCGATATATCGGTGAAAAGGCAGTTTTCGTCGTAGGTGTCCTGCAGCGATTGGAATACGTCGGCCACGTACACCGAGTCCATGACGAAGGCAGCGGCCGGATTGGCCGGATTGAATCGCCCCGTGCGTTTTGGTGCGAACACCATGAGCGGCTGCGTATAGTCAAACATTGAGAGCTTGTAGGCCAGTCCTATCGAGAGGAGGGCGGGATTGGCTGACGTAGCATCGCGCAGTGTGGTGCCTCCCCCTATCAGGAGGGAGTCGATGGCGGTGACTTTGGAGTATTGTTCGGGCACTACACCCTTCAGTGTGATTGGTGTCTCGCGTCCGCCGAAGAATCCGAGGGCATTGTCGGTGAGGGTAGGGGTGGCAGTCTCCACTCCCTTTATCCTTCCTATCTCCGCGGCGAGCGAGTCGCCGTTGGCTATGGTCTTCCCCTCGCGCGGGGTCACCATGAAGTCGGGCAATAGGGTATCCATGCGTTCGGTAAGCACGGCCTGAAAACCGTTGAATACCGATAATACGCAGACAACGGCGGCAGTGGCCACAGCGACCCCTGCCACCGATACCAATGCGATGGCGTTTACCGCGCTGTGCGACTTCTTCGCAAAAAGATAGCGCAGCGCTATTATGAAAGGTATGTTATTTGTCATCAGGGTCTACGTAGTCATCAGCCGTACCCTTTATCGGGTCGCTTGCCAACAACCTGTCGATGTTCTCTGCATAGTCAAGTGAATCATCAAGATAGAAAGCGAGGTCGGGGCATTTGCGGAGCACCTGCTTCACGGCCTGGGCCAGCTCATACCTTACGGTCTTGCTCTGCTTCTTGATGTTTTCGAGGATTTCGCCGCTCTTTTCAGGCGGGAAGATGCTCAGGTAGGCCTTTGCTATTGAAAGGTCGGGTGAGACACGCACAGCGCTTACCGATACGAGCACATTGCCCATGGCGGCCGTCTGGCGGCGGAAGATCTCACTCAGTTCCTTCTGGATAAGTCTTGATATCTTTGCTTGTCTTTTCGATTCCATAGTTATTTCTTTTAAATTCATAATGCATAATTCATAATTGCCGTGCTTATGAATTATACCGGCTATCTACATAACGCGCAATCGTCAGGATTAGTTCTAAAGTGAACCTAAGCCGTCTGCATTTAATTATGAATTATGCATTATGCATTTGCGAAGGAGAGTGATACCGTCGCGTATGGGTAGGATTACGGTCTCGAAGCCCGGGAGAGTGGTAGCCAGGTCGTTGAATTCCCTGACGCCACGGGTCTGGGCATCGTTATATTCGGGGTCGCAGACGTGGCCAGACCAAAGGGTATTGTCGGCTATGATCAGCCCTCCCGGACGCAGCATGCGGGCAGCTTCCATGAGGTAGGCGGGATACTGGCGTTTGTCGGCGTCGATAAACATCATGTCTACCGATTCGTCGGCAAATCCGCGGCATATGTCGAGGGCCGGACCGATGCGGAGCTCCACCTTGTCTCCATGTCCGGAAGAGTTGAGCTGGCGGCGTATGAAGTCCTCCAGTTCGTCGTCAACTTCTATCGTGACGAGCTTTGCGTCGGCAGGCAGCCCTTCCGCGATGCAGAGTGCGGAATATCCGGTAAATGTGCCGAGCTCCACGGCGAGGCGGGGGGCGCAGAGTTGAGTGAGCATCTTCAGCAGGCGCCCCTGGAGATGGCCCGATACCATACGGCCGTTGATCAGCCGGAGGTGTGATTCTCTTGTGAGGCGGTGGAGATGCTCCGGTTCGGGCGATATGTGTGAGTCGACGTAGGCGTCAAGCGATGATTCTATCTCGTAGTTCATTTCTCAGAAAGTATGGCGCGGATCGCAAGCAGATAGCCGTTGAGGCCGAGTCCGCAGACGGTTCCCTTGGCGGCCTCCACCACCACATCCTTGTGGCGGAATTCCTCGCGCGCATGTATATTTGATATATGTACCACTATCACGGGCACCGGCGACATCTCCACCGCGTCACGTATGGCGTAGGAATAGTGGGCGTATGCTCCGGGATTGATGACTATACCCTGGCAGACAGGGTCGAAAGCGAGTTCCTGGATGCGGGTTACGATCTCTCCCTCGCTGTTTGAATGGAAATATTCGAGCGAGCCCTGTCCGTCGGTGAGCTCAAGCACGAGGTCTTCCGCCTCGGGGAGGAAGTCTTCGAAGGTCTGGCTGCCGTAGACTGCGGGATTGCGTTTGCCCAGCATATTCAGGTTGGGGCCGTTGATTATGGCGATCATAGAATTTAATTTAGAATTTAGAATTTAGAATCAGTTTCGGGAGGAAGATTATGAGCCCGGCGACTGCTGCTGCTATGGCCGTCATGAGCACTCCGGCGGCGGCTACATCCTTCGCCTTCTTCACGAGTGGGTGGAACTCTGGGCTTACGAGGTCGGCGATGGCCTCCACGGCGGAGTTCATCGCCTCCGCCGTCAGTACCGCTCCGCAGCATAGCACCACCACACACCATTCCGTAGGCGATATTCGCAATAGGAATCCCGCAGCTATGGCGCATACCATGGCGAAGACATGGATTCGTGAATTGTGTTCGTCGCGGAGTAAGGTAGCGATTCCCGAGAAAGCGTATCGGAATGAGCGCAGACGCTTCCGGATGGAGAATTTTTCCTGAATCATGGGATATTTACCAAGGTATTCAGAGCAGGGATTCGATATCCTCCATTGTGAGTTTCGTGATATTGCATATAAAATCGCGACTTACTCCTTGCTGCAACATCTCGCGGGCAATTCGATATTTTTCCTTTAACTCGCCTTCCTGCATACCCTTCTGAAGACCCCTCTGCATACCTTCAGCTTCAGCTTTCTCTTTAGCGGTAGCCATAATGGCATTGTAGTCGCGGGCATACCGTAGGGCCGATTCATAAAGATGCCGATCGTCTGAATTCAAGGCGGCCACACTGCTTACATTATCCAGATAGTTGAAAATCTCATTGTCGGCCTTAAACGCCACGCTCTGTCTGATACCCATATACTTTATATTAAAAATCCATTTATCCAATAAGCTCTCGCATTCTTCTTCCTCTTTCCTGAAATAAGGAAGCTGTATATATGCGTAACACTGAGAACGGCCTATCGGTTTGCCTGTACGCAGGTTGCATATTCCACCATAAGTCAACAAATCCTCTTCCAAACCGGGCACCTTGAAATTGCAGATGAAGACCCCCACCACCGGGGTCAGCGAGAAGTCCCAGTTATGATTCTCCTCGTCCTTGCCTTTGAATCCCTGGGAGGCTATGGCCCGACTGACGTAGTATTCACTGCGTTCTATAAGGTGCTTCTGCTCTCCTTTCTGCATTTCCACTATAAACTTATGGCCGGAAGACGTAGTGCAGGTGATGTCATATCTCAGACCTCGTCCACCGATCTGTTCGTTAGGGTGTTCGGTATTTGTGAAACGCAGGCTGACGATGTTGCCGAGTTCCGGGTCGCCGGCGAAAATACTGTTGAGCAGTTTCAGCAGGAGAGGTTCCGAAACGTGTTCTCTGCCGAAAACAAGTTTGAAACCCTCGTCCAAAAGAGGGTCGATTATCTTCATGGTCGTGTAATGATAAGTTTGAATTAAGAATGCAAAGAAAATAAAAATAATTGATTCTGCAAAATAAACGCAAATAAATTAAGAGACAATTATATCATGAATAACGGAATTAACCACTTGAATTAAATGAAACATTTTAGCTTGAAGGCGACTCACGATATGGGAATTTTGCTAATTATTGTGGTTAAAAATGATTAAAGAAGGGGTGTTTTTTGGGGTAT
>CAMWMK010000150.1 GCA_947175295.1 uncultured Porphyromonadaceae bacterium | reverse complement strand
TTGCACAGATTACAAATGACATACTTCTCCTCAAAGAGACTGACCCGGAATCATTCAGCAAATTCTTCAAATGGGTTACTGCTTCGATCAAGACAACAAGCATGTCGGTAAGCGAACAGAACACCGATGGAATAAAACTCGCTCCCACTTCAGGAATCAATCTCGAAAAGGTGGATCCCCGGACACATCCAGCTACAGTAGATGAGAACTTCGTAGTGCTTCACGGGCGTTGCCAAACCACAATGCAAGATTACCTCATCAAGTACGCGCGCCGTATGCAGCCGGAGAAATGGCCGGAGATCTCAAATGCCGCAGACTTCAAGCTTGTCGGCGCTTATCCTATCGATAAAGAAAGCTACGCAAGCCTTTCAGCAGGCGCCCGGACAAAAATCAATACAATGAAACTGGTGGGAGTTCCGGCATGCCCCTGCTGCGGCAATCAGCTTGGGGCGGTGGTGTGTGATTGCGGAAATATCTTCTGCGTAGGGGAAAGCAACACTAATGAATGCCCGTGGTGTGGCATGGTAGGTACTCTTGGCAACGGAGGCCCGGCCGGCATGGACATAACACGTGGCTTAGGATAATTGAAAAGAGATGAATAGAATACAACGAATGGCAATCCGGAAGAATCAGACTGTAGGTAGACTCAATGAATCGGCACGGCTTATCGACAAAGCCATGCTGAAAGCCGGAGTCACATCTTCCGATAAGGAAGCGTTTATCAATTGGGCCATCGGTTCGTTGTGGAACCAATTCAAAGAAGAACGTATGAATCAACGTATAATGATTGAGAATGAAGTCAGACAGCTTGGGCTTCGTTTTCCAAACGGGACGGTAAAGAAGGATTATGCAGTGTCATTCCGGCTTCCCGTAGATAAAATCCACGATATAGAGCTCCGTGGAGCGAAAGAACTTGGACTGACTCTTTCGGAAGGACAGGATGGTGAGTTTTCCCTTCACGGCAAGCCGAAGGTAGCCGGCGATTTCGTCCTGAAGTTGAGTTATATGACGGTGGAAGGGGAGCCTGCGTCAGAACTGGCCATTCCCGTGGCGTTCAATCCAAATCCGAGGGATTTGTGGAGAAATATACCTACCGACCCCGACATACCGTATTACAAACAGGATTGCGACACGGACTATATCAAAGTTGAAGCAGGAACTGACGGACTGCCCAAAAAGGATGTAGTAGCGGCAAGCCAGCGAGGCAGAAGTCATGCTCAGGAGGGTAAGGCCCGCGACGACCATTTCAGTCTCTATCATTGTGATGAATCCGACTGGTATATTATAGCCGTAGCCGATGGTGCGGGTTCAGCCAAATACTCGCGCAAGGGCTCGGAAGTTGCCTGCAAGACGGTGATCGACCATTGCCGTGGACTGCTCCTTGACAATCCTGACTTTGAGGAGTCGATACGTGACTACGAAGCCGACCGCGACAATAAGGATAAGCGGACCAATGTCACCCGCCATGTGATTGATATCGTCTATAAAGGAGCGTTGCGTGCGCATGAGGCTGTAAAGAAGGTTGCTGAAGCCAATGAAGAGTCTAAATTGAAAGACTTCGCCACCACCCTGATGTTTGCCGTGTGCAAGAAATATGATTTCGGATGGTTTGTGGCATCCTTCTGGGTGGGAGATGGCGCTATGTGTCTTTTCGATGCGGAAAACAAGACGGCAAAACTGCTCGGCACTCCCGACGAAGGTGAGTTCTCCGGTCAGACGCGGTTCCTGACAATGCCCGAGATATTCCGCGATTCGGAAGTGGTCAGCAAGCGTATGCGTATGGCTATAGTGCCAGACTTCACAGCTCTTTTCCTTATGAGCGACGGAGTCTCAGACCCTATGTTTGAGACCGACAGAAACCTCAACGATTACGCGAAATGGGAGGAGTTCTATAATAGACTCAGGAGCGGCTTCCCTGAAGATGGAATAGGAGGAGTAGACCTCTCCGACGATAACGAAGCCTCCAAAGACCAGCTTCTGGGTTGGCTCGATTTCTGGAGTCCCGGCAACCATGACGACCGAACCATCGCGATTCTTTATTAAACTGTAGAAGATTATGGCAAAGACAATCCGACTTACGGCGACCGACGGAAGCACTGTAGAGTTTGTAGATGAGATATTCAGTTCGGGAGGGATGAAGGATGCGTATTGGACTCCCGATAAAAAAAACGTAGTGCTCTTTTTCAGGGATAAGCAGGATGCCAATGCGAAAGACCGCCTCGAGAATATCGTCGGAAGATACCGGGATAAGATTTTCGGGCAGATAGGGGGAGACTATTGGGAGAATCTATTCTGCTGGCCGACGAAACTTGTGGAATGGAATGGCAAGCTCGGTATAGTATGTCCCGCCTATCAGAAACATTTTTTCTTTAAGGATGGAATGTTTAAGGGCAAGGAGAAGGAAGGCAAGTGGTTTGCTTCGGCCAAACTCCGAAATAAGTTCCTGAAACCGGAACAGAAAGGCACGTGGCTTACCCACTATCATATGTGTCTGCAGATAGCGCGTGCCGTGAGAAGGCTTCATGCCGCCGGACTCGCGCATTCCGATCTCTCATATAAAAATGTACTCGTTGATCCTGAAAGCGGGCGGGCCGCCGTCATTGACTGTGATGGTCTGGTTGTGCCGGGTAAGTATCCGCCGGACGTAGTAGGAACGCCCGATTTCATCGCTCCGGAGGTGCTTCAGACGCGTGCGTTGAAGCTTGGAGACCCTGCCAAGAAGCTGCCGAGTATCCAGACCGACCGCCATGCGCTGGCTGTCTTGATCTATATGTATCTTCTCAACCGTCATCCTCTGCGTGGTGGGAAGGTCAACGACCTCGATGCCGCCAAGGATGAGGAACTCTCGATGGGAGCCAAGGCTCTCTTCATAGAACATCCTACGGATAAGAGCAACCGTCCCAAGATCGATAATTTGGCTCCTTCGGAGCTTCCGCAAGGGGATGTCATGAAACGCCCCTACACTATATGCGGTCCGTATCTGAAGGAACTGTTTGACCGCGCCTTCATCGACGGGCTACACGATCCGGCGAAGCGTCCAACCGCTGATGAATGGGAACACGCTTTGGTCAAGACCACCGACCTGATGCAGCCTTGTCAGAATCCAAACTGTGAGGCTCATTGGTTTGTATTCGACAATTCTACAAAGCCCAGATGTCCTTTCTGCGGAACGGAATATCATGGTCAGCTTCCGGTATTGAATCTCTACTATTCTCCGGCAAAGGGCAATTACCGTCCTGAGAATTACAGGCTGATGGTCTACGACAAGCAGTCGCTCTATATGTGGCATGTCAATCGCCTGATCACTCCCAACGAGAGGATAAAGCCGGAGGATAAGAAACCGGTCGGAGACTTCCATTTCCATAACGGCAAGTGGATACTGATCAACCGCAAGTTGCCTGATATGTGGGATGTGACAGAACAACCCAAGCGTCAGATAAAGGTAGGTGAATACGTTGAGTTGACGGAGGGTCGGAAGATTCTGTTATCCGGAGAAGAAGGCGGTCGCCTGATCGTGGTGCAATTGGTCAAGAACTGAGATCCTCACTGTCCGCTTCCTTTGATGTATCGCTCCCTCTTTTTCCGTCTATGTCTTTTTTCCGTATTTTCGCTCGAAGATATAGTAATGCTCTGTGCCCCATTGAAGCATCTGGTCTATTATAGGGATGAGCGACAGGCCGAGTTCAGTGATTCTGTATTCGGAGCGAGGTGGAAGTTCGGGATAGATGGTTTTTTCCACAAGGCCATCTTCCACCATCTCTTTCAATTGAATGTCGAGCACTCTTGGAGCGGCTTCCGGAAGGCATCTGTGGATTTCACATGGCCGTTGAGGCTCACCGCTACGCAGCTCATCAAGAATGCATGATTTCCACTTGGATTCAATGAGGCTCATGGTAAGCCGTAGGGGACAGTCGAGGTCCACAGGAATTTTCTTTTCATATGCCATGACTCAGTATTCTTTGGTTTTGGTTGCAAAGTTAGTGAATAACCGCTTAATTTACAAGTACCGAATAAATTTTCGGTATATGAATAATTTTTCGGTACTTGTTTAAATGCGGTTACTGTAGTAATTTTGCATTCAGAAAATCAACTAAATACAACGATCATGAGAGACGAGATCAAAGAATATGATGCGGTGGCCAAGGCTGCCGAGAAGTTTGTAAAGAGCGTTGCCGAAGGCAACAGCGAGTATGCGAAGACCCTTTTCACCGACGACGCCGTTCTTTTCGGTATCCTCAACGGTACTGTGGAGCGCGGATCGATAGAGCAGTTCTACCGTAATGTCGACACTGTAGGAGCCGGCAAGGAATTCAGGGCCCGTATAGACGTGTTGGCTGTAGAGGAGACTGTGGCCGTAGTCCGTGTGCTTGAGGAAGGCTGGGGCGGAAGTATCGACTTCACTGACTTTCTTCTGCTCCTGAAACTTGACGGAGAGTGGAAATGCGTTGCCAAGGCCTACAATCAGAACTCAAACACGATAAGCAAATGAAGATCGGCTGTGCGCTGGCGGCCGCTATCGCTGAAAAATTCTAAATATTCCGATTTATAAATAACTGATCGGTAAGTCCATCCTCTTTTTGGATGGACTTATTTTTTTTAACATTAATTTAACAGTTTCATAGGTAATATATTGTCCCTATAGTAACCTTTTTATCGCAAATTATGATTTTCAAAGACTTGTTGAGGAGTGGAAATCTGACTTCGGATATACAATGTTTCCGGAATGTAGGTTTTTGGGTAAAGTGTTAGTAGTTAGGTCGGTAATATAAAAACTTTATCTATTGTCTGGCGTTTTCTTATCAAGAAATTAATTTAATACATTCAATATGGAAGCAATACATTGGCCCAAGGAATTTACACCGGGTTTCACCGACAATTTTGTGTCGGCAGAAACATACGTGGCAGGACTCACTGCCGAAGAAGTTTTCCCTTATCTCACTCATGCCCATATCTGGCATGACTATTATGATGGGGCAAGTGATGTCAAACTTAGCGGAAGTGATGAAAAACCGGAACTCAAAGAAGGCACGAAGTTTTCGTTCAATATAATTGGCTGGGACGTGACAGCTGAGGTCGTTGAGTTTGT
>CAMWMK010000149.1 GCA_947175295.1 uncultured Porphyromonadaceae bacterium | reverse complement strand
CCCTTCATATCATCAACACTGTGTTGAGCACGTAGTGCGAAATATCCGGCTTTATTCTCCGCGCCGCCTCCATTCCAAAGCCCCGTCCCTTCGTAACAAAGCCTGGTCCCCAGGCGTCCCCGCGCGTGTGAGGTAACTATGTCTCGTCCGGTTGCCGACTCTGTGGTAAGTTAGTGGAAGCCTCCGCGCGTGTAAGCTAACTATTCCACCTGCCCTTCAGCGACAAACAATTATGCATTATGCATTATGAATTATGCATTCCCCCGCATCGCTTTCCCCCCGCTCCGAAAAGCCATGCCGCCAACACCGGCGAGCTGCGCAATATCCCGCTGATCAGCATACACAGCCCGATCACCAGCACCGAAATCGTCAACCCTATTGTAAGCATCCCGATGATGCTGTTGCCCGGACCGCTTGAGAGAAAACCCTTCATAAATGAAAGGTTCGGAATGAAGAAATAGTGAAGATAATAGATATCGAGGGTCCGGCTGCCCACAAACGACATGCAGTCGCTTACCGCTGTCCCCTTATCAAACCAATCCCGATAGCTCCGGAAAAAGATCAATACCGTCATCAGTCCGCTGAAACGCATCGCCGTCATCACGAAGTCCCACTCAAGCGAATATCTGTGGCGGCAACCGTAGAACAGCACCAGACTGAAGAAGCCCGTTATCATCAAAGCCTTGAAATACTGATTGTCGATCATCCTCCACGTAAACGCCTCAAACCTCCTGGCAAAGATCCCTATCATGAAATAGGGCCAATAGTTCAGGGTATGCCATGTCTGCAAACCCACTACCGCCTTCGGCAGCTTCACGCCCTCTGTGAAGTAATTGAATACGAACGGAGCTACCACCGAAACCCCAAGCAGTACATAGAGCGCGACATTGCTGCGCGTACGCCTCACTATCAACGCTGCTCCCAGATAGACCACAAACATCTCGAAGAGCGAAATCGTAAACCAATAGGGATTGGAGGTCCAGAGGAAATGAAACTTCCAGCCCCTGACGCAGGCTCCGTAGAGAAACGAGAAGACAGCCAATCCCACGATCTGAGCCTGGAATTTCTTCGTCATCACGCGGCGCACCGTCGGCCATGTCCATTTTTCGGCCATCCGGAAGGCGAAGAATCCGCTTACGAAGAAGAAGAGAGGCATACGGAACATCGTCATCATATAGTATACCCCCGCGAAAGACCCGTTGGTGATCGGCATCTTGACGTAGGCATTGGTCACATGGCTGAAGACCACCAGCAGAATGGCGAGTCCCCGCATCGCGTCTATATATCTCAATCGTTGTTTGGGCGCACTGTTCATTTCCATCAGTATATAAGTAGTCGATAAAATTGAATATATAAAAATCATCATAAGTAGCTGTTCAAATTAAACGCATATCATCCGCTCTGACGATTCCGAGGCGATTTGGCCGCGGAGCGAATGAGCGATGCGGGCATCGTGAATGAGCTTCAAGGCCAAAGCGGCCGGAATCGGCAAGCGGATGATGTGCGAGATCCTATTCATGATATGAACTTTTATTGTATCGTTTTAATTTGAACAGCTACTTAAAGTTTTCAGCTGAAACTCAGCGACAAACGATTATGCATTATGCATTGTGCATTATGCATTGAATATTATGTCCCTGCAAAATTAATAAAAATTATCGAAATTATGTTGCAAAACCCTATCCCGTGCGTTTCCCCGATAGATGGAAAGAGATTTTATCATATCAGCATTCCGCTCAGTGCGCCGCCGGCTGATGCCCCGCCGCACCGACGATGACGAAGACGCCCTCCAGGAAGCCTTCTGCCGTCTGTGGACCCGTCGCGCCGACTTCTCGTCGCAAGGTGAAGCCGAAGGATTCCTGACGGTGGCCGCCCGCAACGTCTCCATCGACCGGCAACGCCGCCGGCAGACCCATCCCGAAACCGATATCGATGCCATCGAACGCCATCCGGCCTCCGACGACGATGACGACATCCGCAGCGAACAGATAGCCGAAATCAACCGTCTCATCGGCTCTCATCTCTCCCAAAGAGACCGCGAGATACTCTATCGGCGCGACCGCGACGGCTGGGAGTTTGACGAAATCGCCGAAAGCTTCGGCATCTCCGAAGCCAACGCCCGCATGATAGTATCCCGCGCCCGAAAGACCATCCGCTCCCTTTATCTGAAGAAAATAAATCCTCAATAATAAAAAATATGACCACATCCAGAATATACCAAAAAATAGACCTCTACTTCGATGCCGGACTCTCAGCGCAGGAAGAAAGCTCGTTGCTTATGGAGCTGTTGGGCATGCAGGGTGTCGATCCCCGCATCGACGAAGCCCTCGCCGTGATGCTGGCTGCCCGCGTCGTTCCTTGCGTTCCGGTCAGAAAGCGGCATCCTCTGCCGAAAGCTGTGGCTACGGCGGCAGTGATTGCGGCGGTCTTAGTAGCCGGCCATGTCTTCCTTCATCATTCCGGTCAGCAGGATGCCGGCATGGTAGCCTACGTAGCGGGCGAGAAGGTGAAAGACCCTGAAGAGATAAAAAACATAATAGCCATCCAGCTCAGCGATATCGGGGAGTCTACCGACCTGTTGGCCCAGACGGTCTCCGACGACTTCGACGATCTCTGCGAAGCCCTAATTTCCGACGACATATGAAGCGATACCTTATACGATTGCTGACGCTTGCCGCCGTTCTCGTCTGCGGGATTGCTTCTTTCCATGCAAAGGCGGCAGATATGAATATTTCCCCCTTTTTCAAGGAGGAGTTTGCGAAAAACCCGGCAGTCACCATGGTGGCTATCTCGGGCAAACAAGCCGGTTGGAAAGGACTGACGAGCTATCGCAGCGTCTCCATTTCCGGCGACGATGCCAAGGCCGACGAGATGGCACGCGCTGTGCGTAAAGATGGTGCTAATGCCGTGCTGAAGGAAACTTCCTTCAAAAAGGGACGTCTCTGTTTCGGTTTCTATGGTCTTGGTGGGGAAGGCGCAAATCGCAAATATCTGTTTTTCCTCGACTTGCGAGCCCAAGGCAAATCCAAGACCACCCTCGTCTACATCGAGGGGGACTGGACTCCCGATCAAGTCAAAAAACTAATCACTAAAAAAATAGACCGCCATGAATAGAATATATCTGACTATTCTTCTCCTCTTTCCGATGCTCAGTCTCGCTCAATCCCCCGAAGCCGTAGACACCGTGAAACTCATCAATAATCCTGAAAAAGTCACTGTCTCCCGCTCCGGCGACACTACCCTCATCGAAGTGGAAACCCCTGTCTCCTACGGCAAAAACCTCTTCAGCTATGAAGTCACCGTAGCCGAACCGTCTGAATCCGACCCCTTGGTGGATTTTGAAATCCCGTTCGGCATCGGCAGGAAGAAAGAGCAGGGCAGTGCCCATCGACGGCTCCAGACATCCGTCTTCGCTTTGGGCCACCTCTATGTAGGCCAGAGGTTCAACTATTCCGACAAAGGCGCGGTGAAAAACCATATGGAAGCCGGTGTGCGCGACGTTCTCGGCATCCGTTGGAGCCATGGCCCGTATACTCCCTCGTTCTCTATAGGTGTGGGATTCGGAGTGCAGAATTATGGAGCGCAGGATGGATTCATCTATGTCAAGGATGGCTCCCGGCTTACTATGGTGGCCGCAGGAGATGGTTGCAAGGTGAAGTCTTCAATGATGAGTGTGGTGAACTTCCAGATTCCCCTCCTCCTTACACTCCCCATCGGACGCGACGTGACGTTCGCAGCCGGAGCCGTCGGTTGCTTCAATACCTACGCCCAGGCAAGAACCGAACTGGATTTCGGCAGCCATAAGACCACCACCCTCTACAAAGGCCTCCAGCAACGGCTCTTCACCGCCGAACTTACCGCCACACTTGGAATATGCGACATAATCGGCGTCTACGCCTCCTGGAGTCCCATGACCCTCTTCCAAAGCCCCTACGGCCCACAACTCCGCTCATGGAGCATCGGCGGCACCATCAACTTCTAACCTCCCCAATTATGCATTATGAATTACCCCTTAACCCTAATGTCACTGAAATAAGCCATGATGCGAAATTGCCCGGAGGGCAATCATCCTGTTAACCCCCGATGAAATCGGGGGAATATGCAATCCCCTGTATCCTCAGCCCCGGAGGGGCTGCATTTAGCGGATGCTTATTTTAGTGACATTACCCTTAACCCTTAACTCTTATGAATAAAGTATATATCCTCCTCCTCGTCTCCCTTTTCCCCATTCTGAGCCATGCCCAGACATCCGTCTCCGACACCCTCCTTTACGTCTCAAACCCCGACCGCGTAGTCATCACCGAATCTCCCGAAGGAACACGCGTCTCCATCTCCGACAGCGGGGAATCCGTATTGATCGCCTATCCCGACAGCGCAAAAATCTCCACCTATCGCCGCTCGTCGACGCTCCCGTTCGACCTCCCGTTTGGCTATGGCAAAAAAGGCAGTGAAAGTTGCGGAAGTTCCTGCGATGGATGGACGGTAGGTTTTGATGGTCTCTGCATCGGCCTCAACAATGCCCTCGGTCAGACCGGAGGGGGAGGCCTGCAGTGGTCGAAGTCATTTGAAATCAACTGGCTCAGCTGCCTCAACGTAGGCTATGCATTCTCCCGCTCCCGCATCTACCTCGGCCTTGGCTTCGACTGGCGCAACTATAAGGCTACCGCCGACGGCCGCTGGCTGCAGCCTGACGGCAATGGCGGAGTGAAGTGGGGGAGTGCTCCTGATGGCGTGCTCGTCAAAGCCACTCAGCTGAAGGTATTCAGCCTACAGGTTCCCCTGATGTATACCTGGAACATTCCGAAGACCTACCTCAGATGGCGCATGGGTCCCATCCTCTGCTTCAACACCTACTCATCCATAAAGGGAATCTACGATGACGCATCCGGCAACCGCTGCGAATACTTCACCAGGGATTTCGACCGCACACCGACCACCGTAGACTTCTTCGGCTCGCTATCCTACCACACATTCCTCGGCATCTACATCCGCTACGGCGCGTGGGTAGTGCTGAGGGGCGTGGGGGGGGGGGGGGGGGGGGGGGGTGGGGGGGGTGGGGGGGGGGGGGGGTGGGGGGGGGCTGGGGGGGGGGGGGGGGGGGGGTGGGGGGGGGGGGGGGGGG
>CAMWMK010000148.1 GCA_947175295.1 uncultured Porphyromonadaceae bacterium | reverse complement strand
GCCGCGTTTCCGAGATAGACGAAGCGCGTGAAGTGTCCTCCTTTGGCAGTCACGAGTGTTTCCTTATTGTTCTTGAAGTCTTCCTCATAGCGGAGATACTGCACCGCTATGTGCGCGTTTGCGGCCAGGAGTCCGATGATTACCGAATATACCGCCACCGGAAGCCAGTTCGGGCTGTCCATGTCCTGGATCAGGGCGGTGCCGCTGACGCAGACCGGCCCGAAGAGGAAGAATGTCATGAAGATCGACCACTTGGTGCGCACTATCGGTCGCGGACCTGCGAAATAGAAGTAGCACGCCGCAAGTATCACTGCGAAGTAGGCCGCTCCCAGCCAGCCTATGAAGGTGTAGAGGGAGAGGCCGGCAGTGATGGTCAGTATGGCGAATCCGTTGGCCACTATCCTCAGAAGCATGGCGCGTGAGGAAGTGGCCGACCGGGAGTCGCGGTCTTGCATGCCCCCGATGTTCTCGCCAGCGCCGAAATTCAGGTCGAGATATCCGTGGTAGAGGTTGGCTGTCGTCTGGAGAAGCACGGCGAAGAGCAGGGTCATGAACGCCGGGAAGATGGTGATGCCTCCGCGTATCACCGATGCCGTCAGCCCTCCCATCACGGCGCCCGTGCTGATGATCAGCGATGCCGGATGCGCGTTGTATACTATGGTCTTTGTTAAGCTGTTCATTCTATTTGGGCTTAGTTGGGTTCGAGACTTAGGTCCACTCACACTCCGAGATAAAGTATCGCCGCCAGCGACCCTGCTCCGATGATCACCCAGAGAAGCACAGCCTGCACCAGCGGCTTCACTCCCACCTGCTTGATCACCTTCACGCTCAGCCCTGCGCCGATGGCGAAGAGCACCGCGATGAGGCATTGCTTGGCTGCCGTCACGAGTCCGTCATATACCGGCCTGAAGGTGTCGGTGCCTACATAGGTGTTGAAGATCATGGCCGCTACGAAGAGGAAGATAAACCATGGAATGGACACCTTGGAGTTTCCTCCTTCATCTCGGCGGTTGTCTTTGCGGAAAAACCACATGGTGAAGAAGGCCAACGGGATGATCCAGAGCGCGCGGGTGCACTTGATCAGCGTGGCGAGGTCGCACGCCGCGTTGCTGCCGGGAAAATACATCTGGTCGAAGGCGGCGCCGGCGCCCACTACGCTGCTCGTGTCGTGGATCGCGATGGCGGCCCATGTGCCGAACTGATGCTGCGTCATTCCGAGCGCGTGCCCCATCGGCGGGAAGATGAAGAGGGCGATTGCGTTGAGGATGAAGATCACTCCAAGCGATACCGCCATCTCGTTCTGGTCGGCCTTCAATACCGGACCTACCGCCGCGATCGCGCTGCCTCCGCAGATCGCCGTGCCCGACGAGATGAGGTAGGAGGTCTTGTCGTTGATCCGCATCACGCGCCCTAAGAAGACGCCTGCCACCATCACTATGATTACGGAGGCTACCGTGAAGATCATGCCCTCCGCGCCGCTTTGAAGCGACTTCTCGAGGTTCATGCCGAAGCCAAGACCCACTACCGACGCCTGCAGAAGGTATTTGGATAGTTTCTTATTGAATTTCGGGTAAGGTATTCCGAAGATGAATGCGAAGACAAGGCCTAAGAACAGGGCTACGGGCGCTGAGATTATGCTCTTTCCCAGGATGAGCTGGAACGGCACGAACATCAATATGAGCAACACCCAGTAAAGGTATTTTCCTATTTTTTCCATTGGTTATGATTGTATTTTTTCAAATGCAAATTTAACACTTTCCCCCCACTCCACAAAATATTTCCTTTATTTTTTTACCCACCCTCAAATGAAAGATTCGTGGGCGCTAACTGTTAAAAATTCAAAATTCAAAATCCGGAATTCAAAAATTAAAATAATTTTCACTATCTTTGCATCCGCATTCCGAAGCGGATGCGCTGAGTGGAGAAATTTGGCTGCTTGCGACCACTGAAAAAAATGCTAAAACTGCACGATGTTCTGCGCTTCGCCCCGCGAAGCTGCGGACTCCAGCTGTCGAGGCATTCTGAGCGCAAGCCCGGAAGGCCTCTTTTGTTTCCCCTCTCTCCATTCCCCGTCCTCTACACTGTGTTGAGGACGCAGTCCGAAACCCGAAATAAACCAAAAATGAAATCATATGAGCTATTTATTCACATCCGAATCCGTCTCTGAAGGCCATCCCGACAAAGTGGCCGATCAGATTTCCGACGCCCTCCTCGACGAGTTTCTCGTCCGCGACCCCAAGAGCCACACAGGCATCGAGACTCTCGTCACCACCGGCCAGGTCGTAATAGCAGGCGAAGTCTCGTCTGACGCTTATGTAGATATTCACTCCGTAGTGCGCAATGTCATCGACCGCATCGGCTACAACCGAGGCGCCTACCGCTTCGATGCCGACAGCTGCGGCATTTTCTCAGCCATCCACGAGCAGAGCGCCGACATCGCTCAGGGTGTCAACCGTGAAGTGGAGGAGCATCAGGGCGCAGGCGACCAGGGCATGATGTTCGGCTATGCCGTAAATGAGACTGAAAACCTCATGCCCCTTTCCCTCGATCTCGCCCATATGTTCATGCAGGAGCTCGCCGACATTCGTCGCGAAGGCAAGGAGATGACCTACTACCGTAAAGGCAAACTCGTCACCTATCTTCGTCCCGACGCAAAGAGCCAGGTGACGGTGGAGTATGACGACAACGGCACCCCCCTCCACATCAATACCCTGGTGATCTCCACTCAGCACGATGAGTTCATCGAGCCCCTGCAGGATACTGCCGAGGCGCGCCGCGTGGCCGAGAACAAGATGCTTGAGGTGATACGCCGCGATGTGCGCAACGTGCTTATCCCACGGGTGCTTGCCAAACTTCCCGAAAAGACCCGCGCCCTCTTCGACGACCGCCTCATCCTGCACGTGAACCCCACCGGAAAGTTCGTACTCGGCGGTCCGCACGCCGATGCCGGACTCACGGGGCGTAAGATCATCGTCGATACCTACGGAGGCCGCGGTGCACACGGTGGCGGCGCCTTCTCCGGCAAGGATCCTTCCAAGGTAGACCGCTCCGCAGCCTACGCTTGCCGCCACATAGCCAAGAACCTCGTAGCGGCCGGAGTGGCCGACGAAGTGCTCGTGCAGGTGGCCTACGCCATCGGGGAGGCAAGCCCTGTAAGCTTCAACATTAACACCTTCGGCCGCTCCAAGGTCAACATGTCTGACGCACGCATAGCCGAAATCGTAAACGGTCTTTTCGACCTCCGTCCGCTCTCCATAGAGAAGCGCTTCGGCCTCCGCGAACCCATCTATCTCGAGACTGCCGCCTACGGCCACATGGGCCGCACGCCCCGCAAGGTGAAGAAAGTATTCAAGTCGGGCTACGATCCCGCTCCCATCGAGCGCGAAGTGGAACTCTTCTCCTGGGAGAAGCTCGATTCAGTCCCCGCCATCCGCGAAGCCTTCGGCCTCGACGTCTGATTCATGGGAAGGCGGTTTCCTAACCGCCTCGTGCGTCTTAACCAAAAGAGGGCCGCAAGCAATTGAATTTTGCTTGCGGCCCTCTCATCTAATAATAATGTCCCTAAAATAAGCCATGTTAAGAAATTGCCCGGAGGGCAATCATCCTGTTAACCCCCGATGAAATCGGGGGGGAGTACGCCCTCCCCATATCCTCAGCCCCGGAGGGGCTTAAACGCTACCTATTTTAGTGAAATCGCATTTAGTAATTGATCATTAATCATTCATCATTTATCTTTAATCTTTGACAAACACAATGTATTCGCCTGCTTCGAGCGACATCGGCACGTCTGCCGGCTCGCCCCGGAAATAGTCTTTCATCCCGCTGACGTCAGGCTTTCCGCCCGTAAACTCCACAGCCTGCTCCTCGCCGCCGAGGTTGACCATCGTCACTACCCTCGAGCCGTCTTTCTCGCGCGAGAACACCAGCAGATCCTGGCTTACGGTAGGATAGCTTACCACGGTGCCTCCCTTCGTTCCCGCAGCAAGGGCTTCCTGGGAGTGCTTGAGTGCGTTCATCTTCTGATAGAAGTCGAAATACTCGTTTCTCGGTTCCCACTGGGGTGCCTTGTCCTTCTCGAAAAATTCGAACGCACGGTTCAATCCCGTCTCCTGCCCCGTATACATCATCGGCATGCCCGGAAGGGTGTAGGAAAGCACTGCGAAGGCGTTTGTCAGGTTGCCGAGGCGATCAAACTCCGTCCCCTCCCATGAGTTCAGGTCGTGGTTGGTCACCATGTTCATCAGATAGGTGTCCTTAGGATATTCCTCTGCCTGCTGCTCGAGAAGCACATAGATGTCGGTAGCGTGTTTCTCAGGGAATTCCCTCACTTTCCCTTCCTTATCCTTGAAGGTGTATTGCCCCGACGTTGCGGCGATCTCGCTGAAAAGGTCCTTCATAGGCCAGTTGTAGCCCATGTCGAAACCGTTCTTCTGCAGTTCCGGCTTGCTTGCCTCCGCCAGCATGAAGAGGTCGGGCTTGGCTGCCTCGAGCTGCGGACGTGCCTCGTCCCAGAAATCGGTAGGCACTTCCATCGCCACATCGCAGCGGAAACCGTCTACTCCCACTTCCGTCAGCCAGAACTTCATAGCGTCAATCATGCCCTTGCGCATCTCAGGGTTGGAATAGTCGAATACGTAGACGTCCGTCCAGTCGTAGACGCCCTTCATGTTGCCGAGCGAATCCTTCTCATACCAGTCCGGATGCTCGCTGACCCATTTGTTGTCGCGCCCCGAATGGTTGGGTACCCAGTCGAGGATCACCTTCATTCCCTGCTCGTGAGCCTGCTTCACAGTCTCCTTGAACTCGTCGATAGTTCCGAATTCCGGATTGAAGGCCGTATAGTCGGCCACTGCGTAGTAGCTGCCGAGAGTGCCCTTGCGGTCCTGCTTGCTGATAGGGTGTACGGGCATCATCCAGAGTATGTCTACACCGAGGTCTTTCAGGCGGGGGAGCTCCTTCGCGAAGGAAGTCACTTTTCCGTCGTCGCTGTATTGGCGCAGGTTCACCTCATATATCACCGCGTTGCGGCTCCAGTCCGGATGCGCCACATTGGTATAGGTGGAGTCGCGCTCCTCCGTGTCATTGTTGGCGGCTGTCCCTTTGCCGCCGCAGGCCGACATCAGCAGTGCTCCGATGATGCCGAAAGCCGATAGGAATCTTTTCAT
>CAMWMK010000147.1 GCA_947175295.1 uncultured Porphyromonadaceae bacterium | reverse complement strand
TCCGATGAGCTACGACAACGCCACCGGCACCCTGACCATCGGCGAGCGCAAGGGAAAATTCCCGGGAATGCTCAAAGAGCGCACCTTCAATGTCGTCAAGGTATCGCCCGAGACACCCGGAGGCTACTCACGCGAAGCCAAGGGCCAGACCGTGACCTACAACGGCTCTGAAGTGAAAATCAAGATATAAGATCCTACATAATGATTGAGCTTAGAATCATACTCATATGGCTGCTTGTGGCTGCAGGGATGGCTACTTCATCCGCTGCCCGCGACAGCCGCGCCATAAACTTCGACAAGGGATGGAAGTTCACGCTGGAGAATCCGGCGGGGGCTTCCGTCCCCACACTTGACGACAGCGGATGGCGGAGCCTCAACCTGCCCCATGACTGGGCCATAGAAGGGGATTTCAGTCAGGACAACCCTTCGGGCACCGGAGGAGGAGCCCTCCCCGGCGGCATCGGCTGGTATCGCAAGACGTTTACGTTCACCCCCTCCATGAAAGGAAAGGAGGTATACATCGACTTCGACGGAGCGTATATGAACTCCACCGTTTATATCAACGGCCATAAGCTTGGCACGCGCCCCTACGGCTACGCCTCGTTCAGCTACGACCTGACGCCCTGGCTCAGGCCGGGGAAGAACGTAGTGGCAGTGCGCGTCGACAACAGCGAGCAACCCAACTCCAGATGGTATAGCGGATGCGGTATCTACCGCCATGTCTGGCTGCGGATACTCGACCCGCTCCATATAGAGAAATGGGGTGTTTTCGTGCGTCAGGACGAGGTCACTAAAGAAGCCGCAAAGCTCTCCGTCATCACAAACGTAAGGAATTCCGGACAGAAGGATGCCAAGGCCACCCTTGAGACCACAGTATACGCCCCGGACCATGCCATCGTCGGCTCTACCTCCACTCCCCTCCGAATCGATCCGACCCGTAAATGCGAAGTGACCCAGAACATTACCGTCACCGACCCGTTGCTATGGTCGGTGAAGGCGCCTAACCTCTACACAGTGGTCAATGAGATAAAAGTGAAGGACAAGGTAATCGACAGGTTTGAGACCAAGACCGGATTCCGCTTCATGGACTTCAACGCTGAGAAAGGATTCTCCCTCAACGGCGAGCGGATGAAGATCAACGGCGTCTGTCTCCACCACGATGCCGGCGCGCTCGGAGCAGTGGTCAACAAGGCCGCCATCGCCCGTCAGCTCAAGATCATGAAGGATATGGGCGCCAACGCCATACGCTCATCTCACAATCCCCCCGCTCCGGAACTTCTGGAACTATGCGACTCGCTGGGACTGATGGTGATGGACGAGACTTTCGACATGTGGCGCAAGAAGAAGTCGGCCCACGACTACGCCCGCTATTTCCCGGAATGGCACGAGCGCGACCTGACCGACCTCGTAGTGCGCGACCGCAACCATCCGAGCATCATCATGTGGAGCATCGGCAACGAGGTGCTTGAGCAATGGAGCGACGCCAAGGCCGACACCCTCAGCCTTGAGGAAGCCAACCTCATACTCAACTTCGGGCAGAGCGCCGACATGCTCGCCGCAGAGGGGGATGAGATGAGCGTGAACTCACTCCTCACCAAGAAACTTGCCGACATGACGCGCGAACTCGACCCTACGCGCCCCGTGACGGCGGGATGCAACGAGCCGAATCCCGGCAACCATCTATTCCGCTCGGGAGCGCTCGACATCATCGGCTTCAACTACCACGATGATTGGTTTAAGGACGTTCCCAAGAACTTCCCCGGCAAGCCCTTCATAGTGACGGAAAGCGTATCGGCGCTACAGACGCGCGGCTACTACCGCATGCCCTCCGACAGCATGTATGTATGGCCCGAGAGGTGGGACAAACCGTTCTACGACGAGACATTCTCCTGCTCAAGCTACGACAACTGCCATGTGCCCTGGGGCAACACCCACGAGGGGACCATGAAGCATGTGGAAGACAACGACTTCATAATGGGACAGTTCGTCTGGACCGGATTCGACTACATAGGGGAGCCGACACCCTACGGATGGCCGGCGCGCAGCTCCTATTTCGGCCTCGTAGACCTCGCGGGAAATCCGAAAGACTCCTACTACATGTATCAGAGCCGCTGGCGCCCCGACCTTGACGTGCTACACCTTTTCCCACATTGGAACTGGAAGGAGGGAGAAGACGTAGACCTATGGGTATATTTCAACAATGCCGATGAAGTCGAGCTTTTCCTCAATGGAGAGTCGCTGGGGCGTAAGACTCCTGAAGGAGACGCCTACCACATATGGTGGCGCGTGCCGTTCAAGCCCGGCACGATCGAAGCCGTAAGCTACAGGGACGGAAAGGAAGTGAAACGCACATCTGCCACTACAGCCTCCGAGCCGTATGCCCTGCGCCTCACTCCCGACCGCACCGAGATCAACGCCGACGGCACCGACCTCAGCTATGTGGCCGTGGAAGTGATAGACAAGGACGGCAACCTCTGCCCTTGGGCCGACAACGAGATATTCTTCTCAGTGGAGGGAAGCGGCGTGAACGCCGGAGTCGACAACGGCTCCCCCATATCGCTTGAGAAGTTCAAGGCCGACCGCCGCAAAGCCTTCTACGGGAAAGCCCTCGTCATAGTGCAGAGCGACGGCGACGAAGGGGAAATCCGCGTGAAAGGCGCCTCGCCGGGTCTGAAGGAATCCACCGTAACAATCAACGCTACTAAATAGACATGAAACTCAAGACAATACTTATGGCTACGACGGCAGCCGCCGCAGCCAACCTATCGGCGTCGGAACCCGTCTACCTCGACAGGCACGCGCCCATCGAGCAGCGCGTGGAAGACGCCCTCTCGCGCATGACGCTCGAGGAGAAGGTAGCACTCTGCCATGCGCAGGGCAAATTCTCATCGCCGGGTGTGGAACGCCTCGGCATCCCCGAGATATGGATGAGCGACGGGCCGCACGGAGTGCGCGCGGAAATCAACTGGAACGACTGGGGATATTCCGGATGGAAGAACGACTCCATCACGGCTTTTCCGGCTCTGACCGCCCTCGCCGCCACATGGAATCCGGAACTCGCAGGCCTATACGGCAAAAGCGTAGGAGAGGAAGCCCGCTACCGGGAGAAAGACGTGCTCTTAGGCCCCGGAGTCAACATCTACCGCACTCCGCTCAACGGACGAAACTTCGAATACATGGGCGAGGATCCGTATCTCGCCGGTGAGATGGTGGTGCCCTACATACAGGAGCTTCAGAAAAACGGCGTGGCGGCCTGCGTGAAGCATTTCGCGCTCAACAACCAGGAGAAATGGCGCGGGACGGTCAACGTAGACCTCAGCGACCGCGCGCTCTACGAGATCTACCTTCCGGCCTTCAGGAAAGCCGTGGAGGATGGGGGCGCCTGGAGCATAATGGGCGCCTACAACAAGATATGGAACCAGCACTGCTGCCACAACGAGCGGCTGCTGAAAGACATACTCCGAGGCGAGTGGGGATTTGACGGAGCCGTCATCACCGACTGGGGAGGAGCGCACGACACGAATGAAGCGGCCCTCAACGGCCTCGACATAGAGATGGGCTCCTACACCAACGGACTGACCTCCGAGAGCGCCTTCGGATATGAGGACTACTATCTCGCCAATCCCTACCTTGAGATGATAAAGAGCGGGGAAGTGCCGGAAAGCACCGTCGACGAGAAGGCGCGCAACGTCCTGCGCCTCATCTTCCGCACCGCGATGAACACCGACAAGCCGTTCGGCTCCAAATGCACTCCGGAGCACTATGCGGCCGCCAAGCTGATCGGCGACGAGTCGGTGGTGATGCTCAAGAACTCCGGCATCCTGCCAATCGACGGCTCCAGATACGGCAGCATCCTCGTGGTGGGCGACAACGCGGTAAGGCGCCTCACCGACGGCGGAGGCTCTTCGGAGCTCAAGCCCAAGGACTACATCTCCCCTCTTTCGGCCCTCCGGGCGCTCTGGGGCGACAAGGTGAAGTATGCCCCGGGCTACGCCTGCGGACGCACGCTCTACGAGGCCGAGGACACTGTGCCCGCTGAAGAGCAGGACAGGCTGCGCCGGGAGGCTGTGGCGATGGCTAAGGATGCCGACATAGTGATCTATATCGGTGGCCTCAACAAGAACGCATGGCAGGACTGCGAGAGCACCGACCGCCGCGAGTATGAGCTTCCGTTCGGCCAGAACCGGCTCATCGAGGAGCTGTTGGCGGCGAATCCCAACGTAGTCATCGCCAACATCGCGGGCAATGCCTACGAGATGCCGTGGGCAAAGGATGTTCCGGCCATACTGCATACGTCATATCTCGGCACCATGGGAGGCGCTACGATAGCCGATGTGCTTGCCGGCAACGTCAACCCGTCGGGTAAGCTTCCCTACTCCATTCCGGTGCGCCTTGAGGATTGCGGCGCGAATTCATTCGGCGAGATCTCCTATCCCGGCGTGGAGTCGGATGTGGCTGATGTAGTGGCCATCCCCGGGTCGGTGATAGAGGGAGGCCGGCAGCCTCAACAGAAGTATATGGAAGATATACTGGTTGGCTACCGCTGGCACGACACCAAGAAGATTCTGGCCCTATTCCCCTTTGGATACGGACTCAGCTATACGGATTTCGAGTATGGCAAACCGACCGCTACCGCCAGGACACTTGACGGAAACGGGGAGATCGAAATCGAGGTGCCTGTGACCAACACGGGGAGCCGCGAGGGAAGCGAGACAGTGCAGCTCTACATCTCCGACCTCAAGTCGAGCCTTCCTCGCCCTGCGAAGGAGCTCAAGGGCTTCAGCAAGGTGAAGCTGGCTCCGGGCGAGACGAAGAGGGTGAAGTTTACGGTCACTCCCGACGCTCTGAAATATTTCGACGACAGGAAGCATGAATGGGTAGTGGAGCCGGGCAGGTTCAAGGCCCACATCGGCGCCTCCTCCACCGACATCCGCCACACGGTCGATTTCGAATACAAGTAATGATGGTTTAGGAAGTTTAGGAGGTTTAAATGGTTTAAGAAGTTTAAACCTCCTAAACCATTTAAACCTCCTAAACCATTATTTAGCCAAGGCGGCGGCGACTTGGTCTGTGATCTGGCGCATGCCGTGGATGTTGGGGTGTCCGGCTGTCTTGTCGATGTCTTGGAGCTGTACGTATGGCACTCCGTAGCGGTCACAGGCCTCCGTGATGGAGGTGGTGATCTCGGGCTTGAGGCCGT
The DNA here is from genome assembly GCA_947175295.1 of uncultured Porphyromonadaceae bacterium. GTDB lineage: Bacteria > Bacteroidota > Bacteroidia > Bacteroidales > Muribaculaceae > Lepagella. Next base: position 23 of record CAMWMK010000147.1, on the reverse strand, counting down.
CGTTGATGATGTAGAGGAGCTGG
>CAMWMK010000146.1 GCA_947175295.1 uncultured Porphyromonadaceae bacterium | reverse complement strand
CACGCGCGCTGACGGGCGGGGACCGCCCTCTATTACTAAGCGCCGTCCCTTAGTAATAGAGCCTGGTCCCCAGGCGCCCCCGCGCGTGTAAGGTAACTTTTTCATTTGTATCATTCCTCTAAAATAAGCCACCTGCACTCTCGCTTCTGAGATGTTCCTTCACTTCCGCGCTGATTGAAGATCTGAGCCTAAACACATTCGTTCCGGCACATCAGACCTTATTTAGTTACGTTATCTCCGCCGTCAGCGACCAACGTATCGACGACCCCTCAAACATTTGTATGCTCTGGCTGCCCGCATATTTGGACAAATCGAAAAAATTCATTAAATTTGCATCAGATTCTTTGACTGTCTCAGCCTTGACCTTAAAGCCGAGTTTCCGGAGCAGACAGGATTTTCAACAACGAATATAAAATATACTAAACGTTGGTATGGATTTTATAATCAGAATATTACAAATCCGATTAGCCTCGCACGGCTCGTGCCTCCGCGCTGTCTTAATACCAGCGGCGGTAGGGTGCTGGGCACTCTGTGCAAATGCTGCATTACCGAAATATGAAGTACTCAGAGGTTCGACTCCACGATCAGATTATGGAGATATCACAAGATATTCAGTGAGGTCAGAAACTCTGAAGTCGGACGTCATCGTAGATATATGGACTCCGAAAGGGTATGATCCATCGTCAATGAAAAGATATCCGGTGGTGTATGCCCACGACGGACAGAATCTCTTTGATAGTTCGTTTTCCTTTGCCGGAGTGGCTTGGGAGGTGGATAAGGCCTGCATCCAACTTTCATCCGACACCGACTTTGATATGCCTATTATTGTCGGAATCAACAATCGTGGGGCCGAGGGATTGCGTCCCAACGATTATTTCCCCGAGAACGCCCTTGATAATATCTCTGACAGCGATAGGGATAAAACCTTCATATTCCAGACATGCAATGATTTATTCTTGGGTAATGAAGAGGCTGGATTTGTGGCTGATGAGTTGAAACCTCTTGTCGATTCGTTGTATAACACCGCCCCTGGTATGCCCACTACTTTCGCTATGGGATCAAGCATGGGAGCATTGGCATCAATGTATCTCCTTTGTGAATATCCTGAAAAATTCGGCGGTGCCGCTTGTCTCTCTACACATTGGATAGGGTCCCTAAACCTTAATTCCGATTATTCGATGAATGATGATGAGATATGCGCCAATGCCATTCTTAAATATCTAAGCGATAATCTGCCCCATGACGGAATCCATCGCCTTTACATGGATCAGGGTACTGAGGGTTGGGATGCCGGCTACCGGAAATACGAGGTCATAGCCCGTGAGATAGTGGAGGATAAAGGATACACCCGAGAGAACGGACTGCTCTACACGTATGATGCAAAGGGAGCCGGTCATAATGAATGGTATTGGCAGCAAAGGGTGAAGATTCCCTTAAAATTCTTACTCTCGAAGACTGCTATCAAGAAGATAGAGGAAGAATCAGATTTAAATGATGTTGCTATAAACCGGAATGAAACAGAAGACAGCGGCATGATCTATGATGTCAAAGGCAACTGCTATTCGCCTTCCGCATTGGAATCTCTTCCTGAAGGAATCTACATTCAAGACGGCAAGAAAATAAAAAAGTAATTTCCCCCGCCCGACATCCCGACTCGCCATAGTTACCTTACACGCGCGCTGACGGGCGGGGACCGCCCTCTATTACTAAGCGCCGTCCCTTAGTAGCAGAGCCTGGTCCCCAGGCGCCCCCGCGCGTGTAAGGTAACTCCAATCAATGGATTTCATATTTTTTCATTTGTATCATTCCTCTAAAGTAAGCCACCTACATTTAAAGTAAGCCACCTGCATTCTCGCTTCTGAGGGTTTCCTTCAGGTCTGTGCTGAAAGATCAGCGCACTCATAAACTGGCTGAATATCTGAACCTCAATGTTTTTCTGCGTTCCTTCTGCAAGTTCCGCGCTGATTGAAGATCTGAGCCTAAATACTTTCGTTCCGGCACATCTGCCCCTCCGCGTGACAATTACACCGAATGGATATCCTAAATGAAAAAGCCATGGCTCAAAAACAAAGATTTTAGCCGTAGAATATCTTGAATGTGAGATTTTTTTGTTAACTTTGCGATTGGAAGCGACTCAGTAGAATGTCAGTGTGCTGAATGTCAGTGTGGCAAGAAACACTACGTTCAAATCGCTATATCGACAACCTTAACGACTGTAACTAATGGCTTGTAATATTGATTATATTGAGCAGCTTTGTAGCTCGCTTTCCTCTCTCGGTGATGTACGTTATCGAAAGATGATGGGTGATTATGTAATCTACCTGAATGAAAAGTGTATTATTACTGCGTGTGATAATATGGCGTTTATCAAGAAACTGCCTTGTCTGGAGGAGATGATGCAGAATGCCGAGACCGGACATCCATATGAGGGTGCCAAAGAAGCGTATATTCTTGATACTTCCAACCAAAGTCTATTAAGGAAAGTCATTCCTGTCTTTTGGGATAATCTTCCATTCTCCAAAAAGAAGAAATAAGTTATGATCAAGTTGCGGTGTGTCGTTGAGCATATCACTTACCAGAATCCCGAAAACGGATGGTCGGTGATGAAGGTCAAAGTCAAGGATTATAAGGATCTCGTGACTTTGACCGGGTCGTTGCTGGATGTTCCCGTGGGCAGCGTGCTGCTCTGTGAAGGTAACTGGAAAGTGGATGCCCGCTACGGTCAGCAGTTCGTCGTGGAATCGTGGCAGGAGGTGATGCCGGCTACAATCTACGGTATCGAGAAATATCTCGGAAGCGGTCTTGTCAAAGGTATCGGCCCTGTATATGCCAAGGCCATTGTCGGCAGGTTCGGGCTGGAGACACTCGACGTGATAGAGAATGACATCGAGCGCCTTCTCGAAGTGCCAAGGCTCGGTCGCAAACGAGTGGAGAAGATACGCGAAAGCTGGGAGAAGCAGAAGGACATCAAGGAAGTAATGGTGTTTCTTCAGGGGTATGGCGTCAGCACCGCCTACGCCGCCAAAATCTACCGCCAGTATCAGAAGGAGGCCATCAAGACCGTTCAGGAGAATCCGTATCAGCTTGCCGACGACATCTGGGGGATAGGTTTCAAGACTGCCGACGGTATTGCCTCAAAAATGGGTTACGGCAACAATGACCCACGCAGATGCCGCAGCGGTATTCTCTACACACTCAACCAGCTTGCCGAGGATGGCCACGTCTATGCGGAATCGGAACAGTTGGTCACCGCCGCAAAGGAACTCCTCCAGGCCGATGAAGAACCGATACGCAAGGCGATGGCCGATATGATCGAGGCAAAAGACCTGATACAGGATGACGAGGTAATCTATCTCCCTCCGTTCTACTATGCCGAAAGCGGGTCAGCAAAACGTCTGACTTCCCTTTTGATCAATGATGTTTCCGATGATATAGCCGCCGAGCCGGAAACCGCCTACGGAATGAAGAAATCCGAGATCGTATATGACGAGGTGCAGCAGGCCGCGATCAATCAGGCGATGGAGTCGAAGATCATGGTGCTCACGGGTGGACCCGGTACCGGCAAGACCACAACGACTCAGGGTATCATTGAGGCTTTCAAGGCTCGTGGAAAACAGATACTTCTTGCCGCTCCGACGGGGCGTGCGGCCAAGCGCATGACCGAGGCGACAGGAATGGAAGCCAAGACCATCCACCGTCTCTTAGAGTATAACCCGATGGACGGCTATAAGCGGAACGATGAGAACACATTGGAGGGTGACGTTCTGATTGTGGATGAATGCTCCATGATCGACATCATGCTTTTCTACAACCTGATGAAAGCGATTCCTGCCAACATGCGCCTGATACTCGTGGGCGACATCGACCAGTTGCCGAGTGTCGGAGCCGGAAACGTGCTGCGCGACATCATTGACTCCAGACAGATACCTGTCGTAAGGTTGACACGCATATTCCGTCAGGCACAGTCGAGCCGCATCGTAATGAATGCCCACGCCATCAACGCCGGACATTTCCCCAACATCAGCAACGGCAGGCAGACCGACTTCTTCTTCATCAAGGCCGAAGACGCGGATTCCATCCCCGGACTTATCGTAAGCCTTGTGCGCGACAGGCTGTCGCGAGCATACGGCTACAACCCGAAGGAGATACAGGTGCTCACGCCGATGCAGCGGGGAAATACAGGAGCCGGTAACATGAACATCGAGTTGCAGAACGCCCTCAATCCCAACGGCGACGCCCTCACGCGCGGTGGCTACACATTCCGCCGTGGAGACAAAGTGATGCAGATACGCAACAACTACGACAAGAACGTATTTAACGGAGACATCGGCTTTATCACGGCGGTCGATACCAACGAGCGTACATTATCGGTCGTATACGATGGGAGAGTGGTGGAATATGACGTGACAGAACTCGATGAGATCACACTTGCCTACGCCATCACCATCCACAAGAGTCAGGGCTCGGAGTTCCCGATTGTTGTCATGCCCGTCACGATGAAGCACTACGTCATGCTCCAGCGCAACCTGATTTACACCGGAATCACCCGTGCGAAGAAAATCTGCGTACTCGTAGGAACAACAAAAGCCCTCGCATACGCCATCCACAACCAAACCGTCTCCAAGCGCAACACCAGGCTCAAGGAGCGGCTAAACAGTAAATTATGAGGAATCATGAATATTGAGGAATTTCGAGACTTTTGTTTATCGATGGACGGAGTGACGGAGAAAACGCCCTTCGGAAAGTTTGCCCGTCGCTTCGATTCCATACTTGTATTCTATGTGCTCGACCATATGTTTTGCTTGGTGGACATGGACTACTTCACATCCGTAACCGTCAAATCCACTTCCGAGGAGATAGAAGACATTCGGATGGAGTATTCATCGGTGAGCAATCCATTGAATAAAAGCCTTCGCTATTGGATCCAGCTCAATCTCAACGGTGATATTACCGACAGCGACATATACCGTCTTGTAAAAAGAGCTTACGATATCGTCAAAGCCCAATACACGCGGAAGCGTAAAAACTGATTTTTAATCAATCCACTATATATTTGTGCATTTCAGTTTCGTGTCAAGCAATATGCCGGTATCCGTCGAAACGTAGGGACGCACGGTTCGTGCGTCCGCGCTCGACAGCGTTCGTCCGACACAGAAAACACACATTTACTTTCTGACCGAATTATAAAACCCCATAGAAACAGGCTTCTACCTAAAATACTCAAATGCCTGAAGCATATCACCGACACACGATACTTCGCATTCCGCGACTATCACCATCGATGACGGCGCGATGA
>CAMWMK010000145.1 GCA_947175295.1 uncultured Porphyromonadaceae bacterium | reverse complement strand
GGTAGACTCGGTTAAGAGTAAACTGAAAAATGCTTTACTTTTTCAGTGCCCTCCTCGCGATGGCTCCTTTTTTGCGTCAAAAGCGATTCAATATATTTCACATGCGTGTGGACAGGAGCAATTTATATAACGGATAAAAACAGGTCAGCTCTCTTCACAGAGGACTGACCACGTTGCTTTGTAAGTTAGTTGGAAAATCACATTCTGTTATGTATATTGTAATGAGACTTGTGTCAAAGATCTGTAGAGATAGAAATCTCTCGGAAGTCGGCAACCTTCACGTCAAAGGTGATTTGAGTGGGGTTCCATTCGATATTGTAGTTATATCGCTGTCCCTCTTTCCAATCTACGGCAATGGATGTCACTTCCTCTGAGATATAGCTTGCTCCTGCCGCGTCCTTGAGTGTGATGCGAGCCGTCACCTTAATGTATGCGCTTTCCTCTGTATTCTGCGGTATGAGATACATCACGTTGTCGCCTGCGGTGCGTGTGTCGTGGCTGAGGCTAACTATTTCGCCTTTACAGTTGGATCCACATGCGGGGAGTATGACCGCTACGTGATTAATTGTATAGGATGCGTTGGGGCTGTCGATGAGTGTCCAGTTACCCTTAGAGTCTGTTGCTGTGGATGCCTTCGGGAAGTAGTATGAGCCGCTACCCTTCACTCCACCAAGTTCAATGGAGAGTATCTCTACGTTCTCATACGCGGGATGGTTGTTCTGCGCGGTGAAGGTTATTTGGGAGAGAGCGTTTTGAAAATGGAGTCCTACACTCCCACTGCGAACGTCCTTCGCCACGGCATACATTAGGTCCGACTGGCTGCGGACGTCGGAGGGAACGGTGTATCCAGTAAAGGAGGCTCCGCCGTCGTTGAGCTCGAAGTAGCGTCCGTGGTGGGCATCGTCGACGTATGCTATGAAGGTCAGGCCTTTCCACCCGGCGGGACGGTTCGCGGGCCACGAAGTCTCAGCGGTGGAGATCCATGACGAACCGTTGTCAGTAGAGAACACGTCCATAGGGGAGGAGAAGTACGGTGTCTGGCCGTCAAGTGCGGTTACCTTGAAGTCGGTCACAGAAGTGGCAAAATCGCGTGTCGATGTGCGTGAAGAGGATGGATTGTCTACGCGGAAGAGGATGGCTTCGGATTCTGTGGAGGGAGCGAGTGGGGAGTCGAGATCTTCATCTGCTGAGCAAGCAGTGAAGACTGTCGCTGCGAGGAATAAGATGGCCGCAGTTGTGAGTGATTTATAGTTCATAGTAGTGGAATCTTTAAGTGGAATCTTTAAGTTGCCTGTAGCAGTTGCGTCTGTAACGTTATATCTTTAGAACGAAAGAAATAAGCTTTTCGGATATGCTTGAAATTACATTTAATCTATTGTTTATCACTATGTAATAGTTTGCAACAACTATGAAGTAACTGTAATGTGGATGAATCATTCCTTTAACAACTACATGTCTTTGGTGTCTTTACCATCCTGGCATCACGCAAGGTTCACAGAGGTAGTATAGATTAAAGGATTATACTGACATGCAGTGGTAGAGGCGAGTCTTCTGAGATTGATAGGTAGAATTAAATGTTAATGAAATGAAAAATAGGGGGATTAATAGGGGGATTATTTTGTGGGGTTGTGAAAATTATATAATTTTGCATTGTATTAAACATTTCTAATATATACTAAAAAACTATGGGTAAAAAATCTACTATGCTGGCAGGTCTACTCGCGTTTGCCGGCGTTGCGGCGTATGCCGCACCTGCAACGGCACCTGTCACCGAACAGCCGCAGGGCACTGAATGCTGGTTTAGCGAGGAATGCATCGCTTACTCCGTAAGCTCATGGGGCTTTATCGACTACAACATGCAGGACGGTTTCGCCAAGAAAGTCGTATTCTCTGAAGACGGCAAGACAGTATGGTTTCGCAATCCGATCACTAAGCGTCCTACAGGAACATGGGTTGAAGGCACTGTAGAGGGCGACATCATCACTCTTCCGATGGGTCAGGTGATCAGCATCACGGAAAGCAAGGACGGCACAGAAGACCTCTGGACCATCGACGCACTGAAGGAAGAGGTAGACGAAGAAGGGAAGAAGCAGTGGGTTGTGACCGGAGTCGACAACATCACCTTCACTTACAAGGACGGCACAATCAAGCAGAACGAAGAAGGCGTGATGCTTGGCCTTTTCTGCAATGGCGAATATATGATCTACGGCGATGTAGACATCAAGATGTGTCAGGTGAATCCTACCGCTGACGTGGTGACTTTCCCTGAAGACGCAGAGATCCAGAACTGGACTTTCTCCTATGGCAAGAGCCTTATTGACGGATACAGCGTGGAAGTTGCCGTAGTGGAAAACGATGTATACGTACGCGGTTTCTGGGAAGCCAATCCCAACGCCACAATCAAGGGCGTGTTGGAAAACGGTGTGCTTACATTCCCCGCAGGCCAGTATCTCGGCTATATCACATCCAGCGGGCTTGACTATTTCATGTATTTCATGACCTGCTCTGCCTCTACTGCCAGCATCATGCAGTATTATCAGCCCCTCGACGAGGCTCTCGCCTATACGCTCGACAGCGAGACCGGCAAGTTCACCCAGGTGGAGAACGCATCAGGCGAGCCCCTTAAGCTTATGGTGAAAGGGGGTAAGTATACCGATTTCGAACTCACCAAGAGCGTCGCTTTCCTCGTGCTCGACAATCCTGAGTTCAAGATGGCAAGCGACGTATACGGCACTCCGCAGGCGCCGTCGCTTGATCCGAGCTACTGCTTCCGTCGCTTCGCCGGCTTCACTCAGCTTGAATTCAACATCTTCCCCTTCGACGAGGAAGGCAACGTGCTCTCCAAGTCTGACCTCGCTTACACCATATGGGTAGATGGCGAGAAGGTGCTCTTCGAATCAGGCGACTTCGCCAACTGGGAGAAGATCCCGGAGCCTACCTATGAGATGCCTCTCGACTTCATGAACGGCTGGGGCGTGATGTATGACGACGACAACCTCTGCCACCGTCGCGTTCAGGTTCCGTTTGCAGATCCCGAGAAACTGGGCGCACAGGTGATCTATACGGATCCCGTCACCGGCGAACAGAAGAAATCACTCATCGCTTACTACTATCCCGACACTAAGGAAGTGAAATATGAAGACGAGTTAGGCGGCTCATCGGTAGATACCATCGAGGCAGAGGCCGTAGAGGTGGTATACTTCGATATGCTTGGCCAGCGCGTAGCCGACAACTACCGTGGTGTATGCGTTAAGGTGACCTCGTATGCCGACGGTTCTGTAAAGAGCGTCAAGACGGTACGTTGATTTCTGACTTATGAAATATTTTAAGACATTCATGATTGCGGCAGGGCAGTGCTTTATGGCGGCTACCCTGCCGCTCTCCGCACAGGAGAACGCAGTCTTCACCGACTCGCCTGATCTCGCATATGACGCCACCTGGGGCACTTCGCGCGCAGAGCGCTACGACGTGGCCGTCTGCCTATCCTTTCCCCGTCTCGAAGGGGCGGCGGTGGAGTCTGTATCCTTTCCGTGGCTTGCCCCCGAGGGGGCGTCAGACGTCAGGATATGGCTTTCTGAGACATTGAAGGTGGAAAACAAGCTCAATGTGCCCGATGTGGTGGAGATGGCGGCTGTATGTGCCGACGGGAAAGCGACAGCAACTTTTGCCGAACCCTACAGGATAGGCCCGGGGGGAGTATATGCCGGCATTTCCTTCACCATCGACTCGAAAGACACCGAAACGCAGAAGGCTCCGGTAGCGGCGGTAAAGGGCGACGATATGTTCGGCACCGGTTTCTGGGTGCATACGTCGAGCACTTACGCCAACCGCTGGAAGAACCTTGTGGAGGATTACGGTGAGACGCCGGTGTTTGAGGCCTCCATATCGGGCGTGCCGGCCAGGGCTGTCGCTATCAGCGCAGCCGGAGAGTACTATACGGTGGCCGATGAATCGATGGAGGTGCCTGTGAAAGTGGTCAGCTATGGCTCTGGAGACATCAGGACACTGACGATCACGGAGTCTGACGCCACATCAGAGGGAAATGAGCTGACCGTTGATTTCGGAGAAAGCAACCGCTTCTATTTCGGATATCCTGTAGACCGCACTTTGTCGATTCCCGGAGGGGCGGAGACCGGGCGCCGGGAAATAGGACTTTCCGTAGGCAAGGTAGACGGCGAGGACAATACCCTCGCTGCCGAAGGGGGAGAGATCACTCTGTTCGTCTGCTCTTCGCGTCCGATGCATCGTCCGTTGTTTGAGGAATACACAGGCACCGGCTGCGGTTACTGTCCGCGTGGTGCGTTGGGCATGGAGAAACTCACGGAGATGTATGGCGACCGTTTTGTAGGCGTGGCCTATCATGTGAGCGACGTGATGAGCATCGCCGATGTGGCCGATTACCCCAACTACGCACCCGCTCAGCCGGATGCCTTCATCGACCGATACGTAAAGACAGATCCATATTTCGGCGAGTCTTTGTCAAAAATGGAATTCCTGGTGCCGGAAGTATGGCAGGCACAGGAGGAAATCTTCTCTCCGGTGCATTTCGATCTGACATGCGACTGGGTTGACGACGCGCGCGAGCAACTTGACGTCAGGGCCGACTTCTCATTTGTCAGGGACTATGCGGACGCTGACTTCCGAATCGCCTACATATTGATGAGCAACGGACTAAAAGGTGCCGGACAGCCATGGATGCAGGCCAATTACTATTCAGGAGAGACCGGCAGATGGCCTGAGGATTTCGACGTTTTCGTCAATTCCACCCGCTATATGCCTGATATGACCTACGACCATGTGGCCATCGCCATGCCTGAGAAGGATGGAGTGGAGGGAAGCGTGCCTTCCGACATACGTGCTGACATCGCGATGAACCACAGCTATTCGATGCTGCTTTCGGAGGCCGTCAACCTGCAGGGGCAGAGTCTTGTGCAGGACAAGGACAACATCTACGTCGTAGCTGCGATTCTGGATGCGGCTACCGGCCATGTGCTCAACTGCGCGAAAGCAGTTCCGGGCGTAACGGCGGTCGACGGCATCGAGCCTGATGCAGAACCCGTGAGCGTCGAATACGTCACTCTTCAGGGCCAACGGACGGCAGGGAAGGTCTACGGTCAGCCAATGATTGAGCTGCGACGCTACTCCGACGGCAAAGTGACCACCCGCAAACAGCTTCCATAACAACTCTTCGCTCAGTAAGCCATAACGATCGGCGACTATATTAAAGGGTCTGCGCCGTAGCGTCTCGTCCGCTACCCGCAGACCCTTTCCGCATCTTCCGAAACTTTTTCCCCATTTTCAATGCTATTTGAAAAAAAATCATTAATTTTGCAACTTGAATACCCGTGCGCCGCAATCGCCGGGGTATTACCCATAAAACTACAGTAACAACTAAAAAACTTATAACGCCCCGCAATGGACAAGAACACAGTCTATGGCCTCGTGCTGATGGCCTTGGTATTCTTCGGCTTCATGTATTTCACATCGCCGGATCCGGCCGCTGTAGAAGAGCAGG
>CAMWMK010000144.1 GCA_947175295.1 uncultured Porphyromonadaceae bacterium | reverse complement strand
TATCGCCTGAGAATCGGATATTTTGGAAAAATCCACAAAAATATGTTGCCTGAAAATTATCCGAACCTCAGAGCTCAGAAAAAGGAGGCTGCGCCGTAAACCTTAATTACGACACAGCCTCCTAATGATAACGTTTTGTTAGATGTGCCTTACTTATGGTTTGACTTTTACGAGCATCATCTTTGAGTCGGCTTTAGCAAGCACACTATGAGGGACGTCGGCTCCTAAAAGGAGGAATTCTCCGGCCTTGATGGTGTGTGCTTTATCCTGAATGGTGAATTCGATCTCACCTTCCAGAACACTAACCATGACTTCCGCGGGAGCCATATGGGTGTCGAGCTTCTGGCCTGCCTTGAAAGCTACCAGCACTACGCCGCCGTTTTCGTTGCTAAAAATCTGTTTGAAGTGAACTTTGTCGCTTCCGGCCTCAATCTGGTCTGAGATACCGTGTACCTCTCCGAACTTATAATCTGTGTTCAACATGTTTTTTATAAGATTAAATTAAGTTGCAGTGACACTATCGCCACCATAAATAAGACATCTTATCACACTGAATTGTTCACCGCCGGTGCATGCATTCCCTGTATAAATCAATGTATTTCAACAATATTGCCAAAAATCACATAATATTTTTTACTTTTTTCAACTCAGTTGCAAAAAATTTTGTGTAACTTTGCAAGATATTAACCTATCGGACATAGGCCGGTTTATTAACCTTTCAAATGAAACATGAATATGAAATGTAGATTCATAATTCCATTATTGACGGTGTGCGTCTTTGGCAGTCATCAGTCATATGCAGATGTGCCTGTCACATTTGTAGACCCTATTCCAGATGTTCGGAAATCACTTCCCATAGGCTCCGTGCCAATGGGCGACCTCGAGAGCTTCACAGAATATCAGTTGGATCTGGATATGGCGGATGGTCCTTTCAAAGCCAATTGGGAGTCGATTGAATCCAATTATCCAGGTACTCCTGATTGGCTCCGCGACGCGAAATTCGGAATATGGGTGCATTTCGGTCCGCAGTCGGCGGGACAAAGCGGCGACTGGTATGCGCGTAACATTTATAAGGAAGACCATAAAGCATATGCCAACCATCTAAAGAACTTCGGTCATCCATCTGAAGTAGGATATAAAGAAGTTTTGCGCGACTGGAATCCTGAAAAGCTGGATCCGGAATTTCTTACAGACCTCTATCATAAGGCAGGTGCACGTTTCCTTATGATTCAAGGTGTGCATCATGACAATTATGATCTTTGGAATTCCAAATATCAGCCATGGAATTCCGTAAACATCGGTCCGCACCGCGACCTTCTCAGGGAATGGGCCGATGCGTGCCGCAAGCATGACATGAGATATGGCGTTACGTTTCATCATGAATATACATGGTGGTGGTGGCAGACTGCGTTCGGTGCTGATTCCCAGGGAGAACGTGCGGGTATCCCATATGACGGACATCTCACCCTTGCCGACGGCAAAGGAAAGTGGTGGGAAGGCTATGACCCCAGACTGCTTTATGGTGTGGATCTACGTGAATATGAGACAGTAGACAAAAACGCACATACTCCTTGGTCGCCCCCAAAGGAAGGAATCTTCAGCAATCATCTCGATTATGCCAAGTGGTATGCGAAGCAGTGGGCCCAACGAATCATGGATGTGACTGAAAACTACGATCCTGATTTCATCTATACAGACGGTACGGTACAAGGGCCTTTTACCGGAGACGGCACGGGTACGGGCTTCAAGTCAAACGCGATGCCGCATGTGATGGCTGATTTCTACAACAAGGTGCTTAAGCGCCGTGGCAAGGTCGACGTATTCAGCATCATTAAGTTTCGCAGACCGACAAACGGTGCTGTCAATACTGCTGAGTTCGGATTTCCTGACACAATCAATTCGTCGCAACCTTGGATCAGAGAGGCTCCTGTAGGCGATTGGTTCTACGCTCCGGGGTTCACCTATGATTCAGGCATGATGGTAAGATTCATTATCGAATCGATAGCAAGAGACGGCAACGCGGCCCTCAACATATGCCTGCTTCCAGACGGAAGCATAGACCCTGATTGCGTAAGGATGCTTGAGGAAGTAGGAGAATGGATGAAACGTAACGGAGAGGCCGTCTATGGCAGCAGTGCATGGCATAAGCTGGGAGAAGGAGTCGAGAATGAGGGTAAACTCCGAAAACTTCCCGGTGGAGGATTAGGGAGAAAACATGCCGAGTTCAAGTTCTCTTCAGAGGATTTCCGTTTCACGAGAGGCAAAAACGGCAGCCTATATGCATTCTGTATGACGGTTCCGGACGGAGGCACTGAGCTTCTGATCAAATCCCTCGCGAAAGGAGCAAAAGATGCTCCGGATGTAAGTAAAGTAATCCTTCTCGGTCATGAAGAGCCGCTGGAATGGTCTCAGTTAGGCGATGGTTTGTCGGTGACACTACCGGACGATCTGTCGGATTTCCGATCCGCATTGGTATTCCGCATAGACTGACAGGCTTTCATAAGTGAACTAAATACTGCAGAAAAAAGTCGATGATTGGATTTGCCGGCAAATCCAATCATCGACTTTTTTAGCATTCAGTTGTTTATATTCAATAATACTTTATAATTTCAAGCTTATGAAGCTCGCCCTCTTCCCCTTCGGCAATAATGTAGAGATGTAAATCCACTCGGGTAAGGTCGTATTCTTACTACAACAGCTCCGGTGAAACCCTCAATTCCATTTATTTCCCTATCTTTAAAGTATCATTGCTGTGTTTTGTCCGCACTTCCACCGTAGTTCCTTCCGGCGACAACGGAACATCCTCCCAAATGAGTACATTCACGTTGTCGGGGGATGCCTTTCCAAATTTCTTACCGTTGACATACAGTTCGCCTTCTCCATCGTTGCTGAAAGCCATTATTGTGGTATTGCCACCCGTTCTCGGTTGACGCTTTCCTGCAATATGTACGAACTTATCATCCTTGTTCCAATTTGCCTTATAGAAATAGAAGGCATCTTTCTTGATTTTACGGTCGTAAGTGACAAGTCCTTTATCGTTTCTTCCCGGTGTATCGCCCTCATTTCTTGATGCGGCACAGAAGTCGAACATACACCATATGAAATTGCACCATAGCCAATCCCTCTCGGCAAGCTGTCTGTAGCTTTCCACATGTAGGTTGGTCTGCCAGTTTTCTGGATGCCAGTGCCCTCCCGGTTCCGGTCTTACCAATTCGGTATTCTGTTGAAGAATGCTTCCGCCGGCGCCATACTCGCTCATGCCGATCTTTCTGTCCGGATGGGTTGCATGCTCACTGTCAAGCCATTCTCCGAGTTCCGAAGGATTTCCGCCATACCATCCAAAATATTTATTGAAAGCTATGATATCTGTAAATCCGTTGAAGTCATCGTTCTGACAGCTCGCACCCATCGTCATGCGGGAAGGATCGATGCTATGGGAAATACTGTCGAGAGTGACTACCATTTTCGATGGACGGTCAAGCCATCCGGAATTAATCTCGTTGAAAAGTCCCCAAGCGAAAACGGAAGGGTGATGATGATACTGATAGATCATTTCCCTCAACTGCTCTTTTAGGTTTTCGTCATATTCAGGATTGTTTACGTATACATTGACGAAAGGAATCTCAACCCACGAAGCTATTCCCGCTGAATCAAGCATGTTAAGAAAAGTTTCAGACTGAGGATAGTGACTCATCCTTACGGCATTGCATCCCATCTCCCTGATGATCTCCACATCCTGACGATGATCATCTAAGGTCAATGCCGATGCGCGTTCAGCCACATCCTCATGCCTGTTTACTCCATTCAACCTATAAGGCCGCCCGTTGAGAAAGAACCCATTGTCGGCCGTAACTGAAAAATTACGCAATCCTACCGGCACTTCACGCACATCTACGGTCTTTCCATCGCGTTTGAGCTCTACCCGACCTGTATACATGAACGGATTTGAAGTTCCGTCCCAGAGTTTTGGATTCTTGATTGAAAGCAGGAGCGATACCGGATTCTCTATATCGCGGACCATTGCGCTGTTGCTGCCCACCATTCTTTCTCCATCCCATATCGTAGTCTCCACTTCGTAACCATCAAGAGGACATGAGCCATCTGACGAGACATAAGCAACCATATCCAGAACAGCCTCATGAGAATCTACGGATTCAGGATAAAAAAACACTCCGGGCGAACCATAGAAGTCGGGCGCAATACATATAGGATCCGTCACAATAAGTTCCACTCCTCTCGGAAGACCTCCATATATATTGAAGTCTCCGCAAATGGGTGCCACATCCATTGTCGGGGCATTGCTGACCCTTATCTCAAGCTTGCTTTTCCGATCAGGAGAAAGGAAGTCAGTGATTTCGGTCACAAATGCCGTATAGCCTCCTTTATGCCGGGTCACAAAATGATTGTCAATGAATACGTCGGCTACTGTCTGGGCGGCATTGACCTTGAGGAACACCCTTTTTCCGGACTTTTTCAATTCCGCCGGCAGAATCCTGGAATAGTTAGTAAGCCCTCTGAAATAGTCTTTATCCCCAAACATGGCGTCCTTGCGATTCCATGTATGAGGAAGGGTTACGTCGGTTATTTCAGATGCAGGTGCCTGAAATCCATAATGGAAGCGCCAGTTGTCGTTGATAGGTATAACCTCATGGCTTTCTACACCAACCGGCAAGATAAGACCGCTGAGCACAAAGCAATTAAATATGGCAAGACGTCGATTCATGATGGTTTGTTTTATTGTTTAAGTGCATAGCCCAGAATAGATGCAAGCATCTTCCCGGGTCTGATCGTCAATGTTATAACAATCAAAGTAAGTATTTCGGACATCGGAATGGCACCCCACACTCCCCGGGCAGGGAATAGAGAGGAACAAATGAAAAAAATCTTCAATCCGCCAAATTCCGAGAGGGCCAACGATTCATTCAATCGTTGGCGATCATGGCTTTCTCATGGCAACCGCTTTGCTCGGTCTCTGCTTCTATAGTGGAATGCGCGATGCCGGAATGGGAAGCGACATCTCGGATGCGAGCTATCACGGAGTCGAGGATTTCCGGTGATTCTATCACCGCATGTACAGTCATGGCGTTCTCTGTGGTAGATAAAGCCCATACATGGAGATGATGTATGCTCCTGACTCCTTCTACGGACTGGATATCCTGTTCCAGATCCTTCATGTCGATAGATTCAGGGACGCTGTCGATAGATAGCTTGAAACTTTCAGCGAGCAGGCCCCATGTAGACCATCCTATCATAAGCGCGATACCGATACCGATCACCGGATCGATGAAATACCATCCGGTATAGTGTATCACTATTCCAGCTACCACTACTCCGACAGATACGAGAGTGTCGGCGAGCATATGCAGGAACGCGCCTTTAACATTAAGGTCTTTCTCCTTGTCTTTCAGGAAAAGCCAGGCAGTCACACCGTTTACGATCACTCCGGCTCCGGCCACCCATGCTATTGCATCGCCGTCAACGGCTGTAGGGTGTATAAGTTTGTCGATGGATTCCACAAGTATCATTCCTACCGCTGCGAATAGTAGCAGTGCAT
>CAMWMK010000143.1 GCA_947175295.1 uncultured Porphyromonadaceae bacterium | reverse complement strand
ATTTATGAAACTTCAAGTAAGCAACACCAACCAGCCCCAGTGGCACAACATGGTGGTATCAAACTCTCTCCCCAAGAAACTCCGCCCGCTTGAGGAAATCTCCAAAAACCTCTGGTGGGTATGGAACAGCGAGGCTAAGAACCTCTTCCGCGACCTTGACCACGATCTCTGGCGCAAGACCGGAGAGAACCCCGTGATGCTCCTCCAGCAGCTGAGCTACGAAAGATTCCAGGAAATCCAGAACGACCGCATGTGGATGGACCGTATCGAGAAGGTCTACTCCATGTTCCAGGACTACATGAAGCAGCCGATGCGCAACGACCTTCCTTCCGTAGCTTATTTCTCTATGGAATACGGTCTCTGCTCCTGCCTCAAGATATATTCAGGTGGTCTCGGCGTCCTCGCCGGCGACTACATCAAGCAGGCTTCCGACTCCCGCATCAATATGACTGCAGTCGGTTTCCTCTATCGCTACGGCTACTTCCAGCAGAGCCTCAGCATCGACGGCCAGCAGATCGCCAACTATGAGCCCCAGAACTTCGACCAGCTCCCCATCGAGGCAGTGCTCGGCGAAGACGGACAGCCGATGATCCTCGAGGTGCCCTACCCCGGCCGCATCATCTACTGCCACGTATGGCGCGTCAACGTAGGCCGCATGAAGCTCTATCTGCTCGATACAGACTTCGACATGAACTCCGAGTATGACCGCCCCATCACGCATAAGCTCTACGGCGGCGACTGGGAAAACCGTATCAAGCAGGAGTATCTCCTCGGCATCGGCGGTATGTATATGCTCAATAAGCTCGGCATCCACACCGATATCTATCACGCCAACGAAGGCCACGCGGCACTCCTCAACCTCCAGCGCCTCGTGGAGTATGTGCAGAACGACCATCTCCCCTTCAACGTCGCTCTCGAAGTGGTGCGCGCAAGCTCGCTCTACACAGTACACACCCCCGTGCCCGCAGGCCACGACTACTTCGACGAAGGCCTCTTCGGCAAATACATGGGCGAGTATCCCGCTAAGCTCGGCATCTCATGGCAGGACCTCATGAATATGGGCCGCGAAAACCCCGACAGCAACGAGAAGTTCTCCATGAGCGTATTCGCGCTCAACACCTGCCAGGAGGCAAACGGCGTAAGCTGGCTCCACGGCGAGGTATCGAAGAAGATGTTTGCCGGCGTTTGGAAAGGCTATGACCCCGCGGAGAGCCATGTAGGCTACGTGACCAACGGCGTGCACATGCCCACTTGGGCCGCTTCCGAATGGAAGGACTTCTACGGCGAGAAGCTCGGCCAGCAGGTATTCGAAGACCAGTCCAACCCCGAGGCTTGGAAGGGCATCTTCAATGTAGGCGACGACGAGATCTGGAACATGCGTATGACGCTTAAGAACAAGTTCATCAACTTCGTTCGCCGCGATTTCCGCGAGAAGTGGCTCCGCAACCAGGGCGATCCCTCCGCAGTGATGCAGATCATGGACAAGATCAACCCCAACGCCCTTATCTTCGGATTCGCACGCCGCTTCGCTACATATAAGCGCGCCCACCTCCTCTTCAACGACCTCGACCGCCTGGCCAAGATCGTCAACAACGAGCAGCGCCCCGTGCAGTTCATCTTCTCAGGCAAGGCTCACCCCGCCGACGGCGCCGGCCAGGGCCTCATCAAGCACATCATGGAGATCAGCCGCATGCCGCAGTTCCTCGGTAAGATCATCTTCCTCGAAGACTACAACATGACGGTGGCCAAGCGCCTCGTGACAGGTGTCGACGTATGGCTCAACTTCCCGACCCGTCCGCTCGAGGCTTCCGGCACTTCCGGCGAGAAGGCCGAAATGAACGGCGTGCTCAACTTCTCCGTGCTCGACGGCTGGTGGTATGAAGGCTACCGCTTCGACGAGAAGGCCGGCTGGGCGCTCACCGACAAGCGCACTTTCACCGATCAGGCCCAGCAGGACAAGCTCGACGCCGCTACCATCTACTCCATGCTTGAAAACGAGATCATCCCGCTCTACTACGACAAGAACTATAAGGGATACTCTCCGGAGTGGATCCAGTATATCAAGCGCTCAATCGGCAACATCGCGCCTCACTTCACCATGAAGCGCCAGCTCGACGACTACATCTCACGCTTCTACGAGCCCGAGGCCAAGCGTTCGGCTGAGCTCAAGGCGCATGACTTCGCCAAGGCCCGCGAGATCGTAGCATGGAAGGAGACAGTGGCCTCCAAGTGGGACCAGATCGAAGTGCTCGCTGTAGACTACAACGAGAGCGCTACCAACACCTACCACACCGGCGGCGACTTCGTAGTGAAGTGCACTCTCGACACCAAGGGCCTCGGCGACTCCATCGGCGTGGAACTCGTGACATATAAGGAGCACGACGGCGTATCCGACTTCGCCGGCACCAAGCAGCTCAAGGTCGTGGCTGAAAACGGCTCGATCGTCACCTACGAGCTCGATGAGAAACTCACCGACGCGGCTACCTACCGCTACGCCCTCCGCATGTATCCGAAGAATCCTATGCTCCCCCACCGCATGGACTTCGCCTACGTACGCTGGCTCTAAGACTTCACCGACCCGGCTGCGTCGCGCCACGAGCGCGCCAGCCGAAATCCGGCAATAATTCATTATGAATTATGCATCGCCACATAGTATATATAGCATCCCGACCCGTCCAGGTCGGGATGCTTTTTTATTTCACGCCCGATTCCCAGTACCCAATTCTCAATTATTTTCAGAAATATGCTTTACAACATATCAAAAAATTGTGCTTTTATTAAAAATTTTAACTAAATTGCGTTCGCAAACGCGGAAGAGTCGTGTTTGTGGCCTCCTCTCCACACAGAAAACCATAAAATACTATACCCATGAAGGTCTACAAAACTAATGAAATCAAGAACATAGCGCTCCTTGGCTCCAAGGGGTCGGGCAAGACCACCCTTGCCGAGTCTATGCTCTTCGAGTGTGGTGTGATCAAGCGTCGCGGCACTGTCGCCGGCGGCAACACTGTCTCCGACTACTTCCCCGTGGAAAAGGAATACGGCTATTCAGTGTTCTCGACCGTGTTTGCCGCTGAATTCAACAATAAGAAACTCAACATCATCGACTGCCCTGGAGCGGACGACTTCGTAGGCAACGCCTACACCGCCCTCGGCGTGACCGACATAGGCGTGGTGACAGTCGATGCTGAATACGGTGTGGAAGTAGGCACGGAAAACATCGTGCGCACCACTGCCAAACTGAACAAGCCCGTGATCTTCGCGCTCAATAAGATGGACGGCGAGAAAGTAGACTACGACAATGTGATGGAGCAGCTGCGCGAGCACTTCGGCAAGAAAGTCGTGGCCATCCAGTATCCCATCAACGCGGGCCCCGGCTTCAACGCCATCATCGACGTGCTTCTCATGAAGAAGTATGAGTGGGGTCCCGACGGCGGCGTGCCCGTCATCTCCGAGATTCCCGCCGACCAGATGGAGCGGGCCCTCGAGCTCAACGCTATCCTCAAGGATGCAGCCGCCGCCAACGACGAGGCCCTTATGGAGAAATATTTCGATGAACAGCCTCTGACCGAAGACGACCTCCGCATGGGTATCCGCAAGGGTCTTGTCGACCGCCAGATCTTCCCGGTGATCTGCCTCAGCGCAGGGAAGGATATGGGAGTGCGCCGCATGATGGAGTTCCTCGGAAACGTCTGCCCCTTCGTCGACGACATGCCGGCTCCCGAGACTGTGGAAGGCGAACCTGTAAGGCCCGACGCCAACGGCCCCCTCAGCGTGTTCTTCTTCAAGACTTCCGTTGAGCCACACATCGGTGAAGTGTCGTATTTCAAGGTGATGAGCGGCACGCTTAAGGCCGGTGCCGACCTTGAGAACGTAGACCGTGGCGGCAAGGAGCGACTCGCCCAGATCTTCACCGTATGCGGACAGATCCGCACTCCGATCGATGCCCTCGAAGCAGGCGATATAGGCGCTGCCGTGAAGCTGAAGGATGTCCGCACGGGCAATACCCTCGACGAGAAGGGTTGCGAATATAAGTTCGACTTCATAAAGTATCCCGCACCCAAATATACACGTGCCATCAGGCCCGTCACCGAAAGCGACGCAGAGAAACTCGCCGGCATCCTTACCCGCATGCATGAGGAAGACCCCACTTGGGTCATCGAGCAGAGCAAGGAGCTTAAGCAGACCCTCGTGAAGGGCCAGGGTGAGTTCCATCTCCGCACCCTCAAATGGAGGATCGAGAACAACGACAAACTCCCTATCATTTTCGAGGAGCAGAAGATTCCTTACCGCGAGACCATCACCAAGGCTGCCCGCGCCGACTACCGCCACAAGAAGCAGTCTGGCGGCAGCGGTCAGTTCGGCGAGGTACACCTCATCATCGAGCCCTATACGGAAGGCATGCCCGAACCGGATACCTACAAGTTCGGCAACCAAGAGTTCAAGCTCAACGTCCGCGACAAGCAGGAGATTCCTCTCGAATGGGGCGGCAAGCTTCTCGTCTACAACTGCATCGTGGGTGGCGCCATCGACGCGCGCTTCATCCCGGCTATCGTCAAGGGCCTCATGGACCGCATGGAGCAGGGTCCCCTCACCGGCAGCTACGCCCGCGACGTTCGCGTGATGATCTACGACGGCAAGATGCACTCGGTGGATTCCAACGAAATCTCTTTCCGCCTCGCAGGCCGCAATGCGTTCTCGCAGGCGTTCCGCGAAGCCAATCCGAAGATCCTCGAGCCTATCTACGACGTAGAAGTGCTCGTTCCGGACGATTACTTAGGCGACGTGATGAGCGAGCTTCAGGGGCGTCGCGCCATAATCATGGGTATGGACGCGGAGCACGGCATCCAGAAGCTCCAGGCCAAAGTGCCCTTGAAGGAGATGGCAAGCTATAGCACCGCCCTCAGCTCCATCACTGGCGGCCGCGGCTCATTCTCGATGCGTTTCGCCGGCTACGAGCTCGTGCCAGGCGACGTACAGGAGAAGCTCCTCAAGGCCTACGCCGAGTCGCAGACAGAAGACTGACAACGACTCAAGACCTAAGACTCAAGACTTCATATAACCCACTAACTTATCCTTCCGAGATCCGGCTGTCGCTAATCTGGCAGCCGGATTTCATTTATACTTATATCCAAATATTTGTTAAAGACAATTTGAGATTTAAACTTTTCGTTAGTTTTTCGCTCTATATAGTAAACAATCATTAACACGGCGGCCCCAACCGCTGATAAAAAGAATGGATTATGAAGAAGATTCTACTTATCGTGGCTCTCTCCCTCTCTTTAGGCGTAGGAAATATTTCCGCCGACAACCATCGTGGCAACGGCAAAGGCAATCACCGTACGGAGCAAAAACACAACAACTCCAACCACCGCCCCGGAAACAACGGAAACAAAGGCAACCACGACAACAAATGGGGCAAAGACAAGAAGGACAATCACAACGATAAAGGACACGGCGGCAATTCACGTCCGGGCAATATCGGCAAGCCCGGCGGCAACCACCGTCCCGGCAATGCCGGAAAGCCTGACCATAACTATCGCCCGGGCAACCACGGCCACAGCGCACCTCGGCCCGGAGCAGGCGCCGGATTCCGCCCTGCATCACGCCCCACTCCCCCGCCGCCCCATATGCGTCCTCGGCCGCCGAAGCATTCCCGGCCCGTCGTTCCTTTCTGGTATACACATCAGACGCTGCCGACGAAAAGAGA
>CAMWMK010000142.1 GCA_947175295.1 uncultured Porphyromonadaceae bacterium | reverse complement strand
TAAATTGCGATTTATATCCTATAACGAGGACTGAGGTTGACGCTCATCACAGGTCATAGCCAATACAAAAGAGCTCCAGTTTTATGTGCTCCTATAAGCGCGTAGAACTAAGTATGTTTCTTGTGCTGAAGGTTTATGGAGCTTCAGCCTGCCGAAGTCGGAGGGATGGTTATGTATGTCATGCATCTTGAGGCCGGACGCTTCAAGATGCATGAATATAATTTGTACCCTTGGGGTTATTGATGGTATGGCGATATGTTCTGGGCTTCAATCCTGGAACACGATTAAGCTATCATAGCTGAGGGCACGGCTCTATCATTTAATATTAGTAGTCAGCGTCTAACTGATCAGCCAGTTATATACGTGTTGATTGCCTGTGGTACTGGCATATGCATTTTTAAATAAAAATGACTTGATTCAGAGGTGTCCTTAGAATGGATTTCACAAATAGGTTAGATGGGACATCTTTCTCTCAGCCCCTCCGCGTGTCAATCTCAGAAGCACAGTTACGAAGTGCAGCACTGAGTAATAGAGGGCGGTCCCCGCCCGTCGGCGCGCGTGTGAGGTAACTATGTCTCGTCAGAGTGCTGCCTCATGTGAAAGTTAGGGGAAGGACGCGCGTTGACGCCTGGGGACCAGGCTCTGTTACGAAGGAAAGCGCTATGTAGCAGAGGGCGGGGAGCCGCCCTCTGCTACGAAATCCGTATTCGGTAGGTCTTGAAGAAATGCCATGATATTTATGGCATCTGATGTCCTATTTACAGGCTTCAATCCAAATCAACGTCTTGATCGACTTCGTCCCATTCCGCAACCCTGAACTTCACGCCGAGCATGGCTGAAGTGGGGGTAGTGTAATCTGATTCAGGATCGGTAGGATAGAGCAATTCCATATCGTGGCAACCGAGGCTCTTGATGGAGTTGACCGTGACCTTATAGAAGGTGTTTCGATCCACACGAAGTTTTCCGTCTTCACCGGTTATGTTGATGCGGTAGTAGGCATTCTTGTTTGAGAACATAACTACTTTGAATTCAGTATAATCCGAATTAGAAGCTCTGGTGGCTGCTGCCCGCATGGGGCTATCGAATTCAGATACTGTCATACCAGATGTTGTACCCGCATTAAGTGCTTCAGCATATCTTTGAGCGGCCTTTGAGTCTGTGAAGGTAACGACACGCTTGTTTGGCCCATCCATGACGAAGTCCTCATGGCCATTGACTGCATCAACTATTCCCACAGCATAGAAAGTGTATACATTTGCAGGATTGGATAGAGAAGACGAAGTTAGTTGATTGTTATAAGTGGTATAGTCATAGTTGTACTGAGGTGTCAGTGGAATCTCAAGAATCAGGAATGTCGTGTTTCCGGCTTTTGGGTCTTCAACGATGTTTTCGGAGAGATATGCGCATCCAGCCGCTGTGAACTCTCCTGTTGCTCCATTATTGGGGGTCGTACTGGCCAAACGGGTGTAACCATCATATGTCCCAAGGGTATGTTTACTATAGGGCGCCAGAATATCGGAACCCTTGGGTTGGAGACGCATTCTGTTACAGGTCTGGGCAACATAGTAGGTTGCGTTGCCATGTGTGAATCCAAAAGCTTCTGTATTTATATCTCCAAGTCTAAGCTGGGCCTTTGCTATAAGGCGTACGAGCTCGATAGAAATATTGTTGACGGCGGATGCGTACACCATCTGCTGACCTTTGCCCACCATCATAAATCCGGTGGAACTGTTGAGGTCTGTCATTTTTGAGTCAAACACAATATCCTCGAAATCAGATATGGTCATACCTATCGCGATGGAAGCAGAGGTATTTGTCAGGTCCTTTCCTGCGACTGCGTAGACGGTCTTCATACCGGAAGTAATTTCCATAGACTCCGTTGTGCCATCCGAGACAGTCTTATTTGACTGCAAAGTCTCAAGTAGACCGTCTTCGTTGAAGACATAGATACTGACTCTCGTAATCTTTTTCTCCGCATCAGTGCTCAAGTCGGCTCTGGTGGCGGCGACATTCAGATGGAGCTGAATCTTAGCAGGTTCTGTCTTAGTGATTGTGGTCTTGACATCGAAGGGGTTTGTGTCGCTTGTGCAAGCTGTGCCTAAAGCGAGGAGCGAGGTCGCCGTAAGGGAGAAGACGGCGAATCTTAGAGGTTTCATGATTGTTTTTTTATGTTTATAATTTAGTTGATTTCTATCGAAATAAGTGAAGAATTCTGAGAGGATGGAGAGAGTGGAGTATTGGAGGGAGTGTGAATGCCGGAGAACCCCGCTCCATGGGAGTTCTCCGGTTTTATTAGGGTGATGGGGTATCAGTCGAGTTTGAGTACGGCGAGGAAGGCCTTCTGGGGAACTTCCACACGACCGATCTGCTTCATGCGCTTCTTGCCTTCCTTCTGCTTCTCGAGGAGCTTGCGCTTACGGGAGATGTCGCCGCCGTAGCACTTCGCAGTCACATCCTTGCGTACGGCCTTGACAGTCTCACGCGCTATGACCTTGGTGCCGATAGCCGCCTGGATGGCGATATCGAACTGCTGGCGCGGGATGAGTTCCTTGAGTTTCTCACACATACGTCGGCCGAAGCGGACCGAGTTGTCGGCATGCGTAAGGGTGGAAAGCGCGTCGACGCTCTCGCCATTGAGGAGGATATCGAGTTTTACGAGATTGGAGGGTCGGAAATCATGTATATGATAGTCGAAGGAAGCATATCCTTTCGAGATGGACTTCAGTTTATCGTAGAAGTCGATCACAATCTCGCCGAGGGGCATATCGAAAGTGATCTCCATGCGGTTGCCGGAGATGTATTCCTGCTTTATCAGTTCGCCGCGTTTTCCGAGGCAAAGCGTCATGATCGGGCCGATGAACTCCGCAGCAGTAATTACCGTAGCGCGGATGTATGGCTCCTCGATATGGTCGATAAGGGTGGGGTCGGGGAGTCCGGAAGGATTGTGCACCTCATGCTTGTTTCCCTTCTTATCGTAGACGAAATAGGAAACGTTGGGCACCGTAGTGATCACATCCATATTGAATTCGCGGCCCAGACGCTCCTGAATGATCTCCATATGCAGCAGGCCGAGGAAACCGCAGCGGAAACCGAAACCGAGCGCAGCCGACGACTCCGGCTGGAAAGTGAGCGAAGCATCGTTGAGCTGAAGTTTCTCGAGAGACGCGCGAAGGTTTTCGAAATCCTCCGGGTCTATGGGATATACGCCGGCGAATACCATCGGTTTCACTTCCTCGAAACCATCGATCGCCTTGTCGCAGGGACGCGCCACGTGGGTGATCGTATCGCCTACCTTCACCTCCTTCGAGGTCTTGATGCCTGAGATGATATATCCCACATTTCCGGCCGAAAGTTCCTTGCGAGGCGAGAGATCGAGCTTCAGCACTCCGATTTCGTCGGCGTGATACTCTTTGCCGGTAGATACGAACTTCACGAAATCGCCATCGCGGATGGTGCCGTTCTCGATCTTGAAATAAGCGATGATGCCACGGAAAGGATTGAACACCGAGTCGAAGATGAGGGCCTGAAGGGGAGCCTCCGGATTCCCCTTGGGTGCCGGAATACGGTCTACGATGGCCTTAAGGATCTCATCGACGCCCATGCCGGTCTTTCCGGAAGCGCGGATCACCTCCGAGCGGTCGCAACCGAGAAGATCCACAATCTGATCCTCCACTTCATCGGGGTTGGCGCTATCAAGGTCGCACTTGTTGATCACGGGGATGATCTCAAGATTATTGTCGATGGCCATATAGAGGTTTGAAATGGTCTGCGCCTGAATGCCCTGGCTTCCGTCTACGATGAGGAGCGCGCCCTCGCAGGCGGCGATGGAGCGGGACACCTCGTAGGAGAAATCCACATGTCCCGGAGTGTCGATGAGGTTGAGGGTATAATGCTCGCCATCGAGGGGATAATCCATCTGGATGGCGTGGCTCTTGATGGTGATGCCACGTTCGCGTTCGAGGTCCATGTCGTCGAGCACCTGGGCTTCCATGTCTTTGGCGGAAACGGTGCCTGTGCGTTCGAGCAGACGGTCGGCAAGAGTCGACTTGCCATGGTCGATATGGGCTATGATGCAGAAGTTGCGGATATTTTTCATCTTATAGTGCGCTATGCGTATAAATCGGCTTCAAAATTAATAAATTTTTTCGAGATAGAGAAGAAAAAACGGCTCTTTTTTGAAAGAGCCGTTATAGGGGATTGAAAAAGTCAGGGATTGAATACCTTTCGAGACCAGTCGAGGGAGCTGTAGTATGTTTCGGTATCCGCATCGCCCGATCCCGGGAAGTAGCATGAGAAACCGCTATACTGATCCGGATTGAAGGCTCCTTCAGATCCATTGAAGTTCTTCGTGGAGCAGCCGGAGTAGAGGGTGATGTCGTCAAGGGCGGAGTCGAATGCCGACTTCAGTTCAATCGCCTGCGGGTCTGTCAGGTCGAGCCACTTCCCGGTGAACTGGCCGAAATCATAGAGGGGAATGCGGAGACGCGAATAATTCATCAATCCGTAGGGATTCGTGGGCTCCGAACCGTAGGCATATATGTCGGCCGCGGTCTGAGCGAGACGCTCAAGGCCATCGGTCTTGACCACTGTCACCGTCACTGCCATATTCCGCGACATATAGTAGTCGTAGAAAGCCTTTCCGGCACCGACGAGGTCAGGCTCCGGAGCTACGAGCAGGGGGAGGGTGGTCTCATAGTTCATGCCCATGCTCCAGTCTTCCGTAGGGTAGCCGCCTATGTAGTCGCATTTGCCGCGAAGCTGGTAGGCCACCTCGACGCCCATCATATAGCAGAGGTCGAACCATATGTAGTCAAACATGCGGTCGGGCACGGCGTCGGCAAGCTCGTCGATATCGCAATAGTCGGTCACGCCCTGATACTTGTCCATGCCGTAGCTTTTCTGGATCCCGGGCACCTGATGGTCGGAGAAAGCGGGAATCCAGCCTGTGCCGTGGCTCCAGAATATGAGTCCGTATTTATCAGCAGGGGCCTTCACACGGAGATCGGCAAACACCTCGCGCATTCGCTCGGGGTCGGTAGAGAAAACGTCTCTTCCATAGGTCTTCAACGGCTTGAAGGTCCAGTCTCCTTCGGGAGTAGGTGAGAGTTCGGCAAGTGTCGCCTCGGTGGCTGACTGGGAGGGAACGCTGTAAAGGAGCACACGCACGTCGCTTCCAAGCCCGGATATATCCGGGGCGGCCTGGATCATCTCGTTCCGGTCGGAGACGAGATCGGATGAGAGGTTGTTGGATGCTACGGCATATATAAGCACGGTGCGGCTGACTGAAGTCTGTCTGTAGGGCTCATCCTTCTCCCCGCAGGAGGAGAGAAGGGAGAGAATGGTCGTTGCAGCGAGTAAAGTGAGAAATCTATTCATAATATATTACAACGTAGATCTCTGCTGAATATTGCATCATATTGGCCTGCCGTAGTAGTATAGTGTCCATGCATCGCGGGCGTAGCCGTTGGGAAGGATCTCGAAAGTAGCGGGATCGGCGCCTGGAAGCACGCGTCCGATATAATAGACGTTGTAGGCATCGCGGGCATAGCCATAGTCAAGCACCCGAAACGACGGGAGGCTGACATTCTGCATCAGCATGCCGTTGAAGATCACGTTGGCCGCACCGATCACGTATGCCAGATTGGGGTTCGGGATAGGGGGCACGAAGGGACGGGAATGCTTCGGCGGCCGAGGACGCATATGGGGCGGCGGGGGAGTGGGGCGT
>CAMWMK010000141.1 GCA_947175295.1 uncultured Porphyromonadaceae bacterium | reverse complement strand
CGCTGAATTTCAGCTGAAAATATTTTGATGATACTATACATTTAATTTGAACAGCTACTTAATTTAGTAATAGATATCTTTATAGAATAAGCAGCGCATCGGCCCGGAAAGGCGATGCGCTGCTCGTTTCTGTCAATTGCTTTTGGGAATCACTTCTTGAAGAGGCGGAGGAACTCTCCAATCCAGAGCACGAAGGAGGTGGAGCCGATGATGATGAGCCAGTCTTCGAGGCGCAGGGGAGTGACGTTGAAGAACTCACCGCCGATCGACACGATGGCCACCTGGCCTATGAGGATGGCGAAGGCGATCATCACGAATCCGCTCGCTCCCTTGAAGTGGAATGCGCTGCGGCCAGTCTCGAAGGCGCGGGCGTTGAACATGTTCCAGAACTGCAGGAATACGAAGATGGTGAAGAACATCGAGAGCTCATAATCCGTAAGGCCCTGCTCGCCGGCAGTCTGCGGGATGAAGGAGAAGATCTCCGTCATCGAGCCGACTGAATAGTGCTCGAAGATGTAGAGGATACCGAGCAGCACGAGGAAGAAGATGCCGCCCACTCCAATGATGGAGCGCCACATGGGGCGGTTGATGATGAAGGCCTCGCGCGAGCGTGGCTTCTCCTTCATTACGCTTGCCGACGGAGGCAGCGACGCGAGGGCCATGGCGGCGAAGGTGTCCATGATCAGGTTGACCCAGAGCATCTGCGTCACGGTGAGCGGCGACTCTGTGCCCATGAACGCACCGGCGAGCACTATGAAGCATGCCGCCACGTTGACGGTCATCTGGAAGAGGATGAAGCGCTGTATGTTCTGATAGAGTGAGCGTCCCCACATCACGGCGCGCCCTATCGAGGAGAAGGAGTTGTCGACGATGGTGATGTCGGAAGCCTCCTTGGCTACGGAAGTGCCGTCGCCCATCGAGAGGCCTACATGTGCCGCCTTGAGGGCCGGCGCGTCATTGGTACCGTCGCCCGTGACGGCCACCACCTCATTGTTGGCCTGCAGAGTCTCCACGAGGCGTTTCTTATCCATCGGTCGAGCGCGGGCTATGATCTTGAGGTCGCCTACGCGCTCCTTGAGTTCGGCGTCGGAAAGGGCCTCGAACTCCACGCCGGTGATTATGTTGCGGTCGGTGTCTACCGCGTCGTCCCAGATGCCGACCTGGCGTCCGATCTCCTTGGCGGTGCCCGGAGTGTCGCCGGTGACTATCTTCACCTTGATTCCGGCGTCGGTCACCTCACGCACAGCGTCAGGCACGTCGGCGCGCACGGGGTCGGAGATAGCCACGATACCGAGGAACTTGAGGTCTTCTGCCTTAACCTTGCCGTCGACGATCACGTCGAGTCCTTCCGGCACCTCCATATATGCGAAGCCAAGCGTACGCATGGCCATGTTCTGGTATTCGAGGAGCTGGGCGTCGATCTCGGCCTTCGTGACTCCGGCTGTGTCGCGGCACATGCCGAATACTATCTCGGGAGCACCCTTCACATAGAGGATATCCTTGCCTGTGGACGACTTCACAACAGTAGCCATATACTTGCGCTCGGTAGTGAACGGGAGTTCATCTACGCGAACGGCCTTCGCACGTAGGGCGGCGTAATCCACTCCCCTCTCGGTGAGCCAGAGCAGGAGCGCGCCTTCGGTCGGGTTGCCGAGCACCTGCGGTTTCTCGCCTGCCAGGTCGAGCTGCGCTGTGGAGTTGACGGCGATTCCCTCGTAGAGCACCTCGTCGGAGGGGTTTCCGAAGAAATTGGTCTTGTAGATCTGCATCTGGTTCTGGGTCAGCGTGCCCGTCTTGTCGGTGCAGATCACTGTAGTGGCGCCCATCGTCTCGCAGGCGTGCATCTTGCGCACGAGGTTGTTGGTCTTGAGCATGCGACGCATGGAGTAGGCGAGCGAGAGGGTCACGGCCATCGGCAGACCTTCGGGCACTGCCACCACCACCAGCGTCACGGCTATCATCAGCGTCTGGAGCAGATAGGTTATGAAATCCACCCATTCGAAGGAATTGCTGACGAAATACATGATGATACGGCCCACTACGATAAGGGCTGCGAAAGCGTATGAGATCTTGGTGATGAGGTCGCCGAGGCCGTCGAGCTGCTCGTTGAGCGGAGTCTTGACGGAGTCGTCGATCTGAGCTGCTTCGAACACCTTGCCGTTTTCGGTCTTGTCGCCTACGGCGAGCACGCGCATCACTCCGTGGCCCTCCATTATCTTGGTGCCGCGCATGGCGTGGTCGCTGGGGAATGTGGCGTCGGGATCAAACTGTTCGGGGTCGGTGGTCTTATGGCACATCGGTTCGCCCGTGAGTGTGGACTCGTCGATATTTAGCGAAACCGCCTCGAGGAGCTCGCCGTCGGCGGGCACCTCCTCGCCGGTATTGAGGATCACGATGTCGCCTACCACCACGTCCTTCTTCGGGATCTGCATGGCGTTGCCGTTGCGGATCACCTGTACGGGCTCGTCGTCGTTGACCTGGTTGAGGAGCGCGAACTCCTTGTCGGCCTTCAGCTCGAAGTAGAATGCAAGGCCTGTGGCGAGGAGTATGGCGATGAAGATGCCTACAGGCTCGAAGAATACGCTGGGGCCTTTGTCGAGGCCGTAGTATTCATAGCAAGAGATACCGATGGAAAGCGCACCGGCGATAAGGAGGATGATGATCAGCGGGTCGCTGAACTTTTCGAGGAAGCGCTTCCATAGCGGATCCTTCTCGGCCGGAGTCAGGATGTTGACTCCATGGGAGGCACGGCTTTCGGCGACTTGGGCGTCGGTGAGGCCGGCATAGCGATGTTTTTCTGCCATTTTGTATTATATATTTCAGTTATAATTCATTATGATGAGGCTGAAGCCACATCCGGCAACAATGCACGGACACGGCAACCTTAAAAAGGAAGAGGGCTTCCTTCAAAGTGCAAATTTAATGCAAATTTAATGAAAAATGCTGAGAAATCAGCAATCTTTCCAATTTTTATAGAGCTGAGAAGACTGGAGCGGAACCGGCGGCTCCTCTTTCAGAGAAGCTACCGAGACGAGTGCCGGCTCCACGTGGATGGCGAAGCATCCGTCGGCATCTCTGGTGATGTTGTAGTCTTCGATGTTGTAGAGGGCGTCGAGGCGTTTGATGCAGCGGCGCAGGCAGGCGATTATGGGGCGGCGTATCTCGGGCTTCGTCAGGTCGGGAGCCGTGCCCTTCGCTCCGCCGAACATCTCGTAGATGGTGGCGTATCTGCGCTGCACCTTCTTCATGCGCCGTTCGTAGTCTTTCATTTCGGAAGCCGTCGTCGGTCGGTTGAAGTTTATGCCGGCGCTTCCCTGGCAGAGCATGAGAGCGTACAGTGCCTTCTCGCGGCGGTGCATGCCGTCGGCGCGTCCGTCGATGTCGGGGAAGAGTATCTCCTCATGGTATGGGTCTATCACTACAGTGCTCCGTATGTGGCGGCGCACAAGGAAGATGTCGAGGAGCTGCTTGTAGAAGCCATGGAAGTGAAATTGGTCGCCGCGCTCCTCCGAGGTGTTGACCACGAAAACGTCGCTGTTTAGCATCTCCGAAAACTCGTCGATAAACGTCTGCACCGTAGAGAGGATGTCGGTGTCCACCTCGATCTTCAGGTAGTCGGCATAGCGGTCTTCCCCCACGAAACTGTTGCCTATCTTTATGAGGATGGCCGGAGGGGTATTGCGCAGCTGCGTGAATCCGCACTTGTTGCAGAGAAGGTCTTTGCAGTATATTCCTGTGGTCATTCCCATCAGTGAGCGGTAAGCCTTGTCGATGCCCGTGTCGTTGAGCGAAGGAGCGAGAAAGGTGAGTATGTCGCGGAAGAGTACGGGGTCGGTGCTGCTGTAGTGCTCTATTATCTTGGGGATATAGACGAAATGGAATCCCGTAAGCTGAAACTCCTTGAAGATCGAGCGGTAATGGCGGCGTATGGCCTCGTTGATCTCTGTATCGAATTCGTTTTCCACATAAATGGCCGTAGCGATGTCGATGTCGAAGCTCGCCCTGGGGAGTGAATACACCTCGGCCTTTACGCTGCTTTCGGAAGTGAAAACGGCGATAAGGGCCATCATCAGCAGGGCCTCGGAGTGGGCGCAGAATCCGTCGCTTGTAGT
This sequence comes from uncultured Porphyromonadaceae bacterium, assembly GCA_947175295.1. Taxonomy (GTDB): domain Bacteria; phylum Bacteroidota; class Bacteroidia; order Bacteroidales; family Muribaculaceae; genus Lepagella. The sequence goes on along the minus strand of CAMWMK010000141.1, from coordinate 1,703 downwards.
CATCTTCCGGCAGTCGCCGAGGAGGTCGGCCCCCCTGTCGACAGACTCGCGGATGGTCTTGACAGCGTCGGCAAACGATATATTGCGGGCTGCGATCCTGATGTCGCGGTCAAGGTCATAGTCGCGGCAGATGTCATGCCAGCATTTCATCTCGCCGGTGTCTACGATCCGGTCGGCCATGATGAGATTGTAGAAGATGCGGGCAATTGAAATTTTTTCTTGTCTTGTGGGCATACGTCAGTCTTAGGTGTTAACGGGTCATGTACGGGGAGCTAAATCGGGGATGAAGGTGCCGGGTGAGAGATATATCTTTCCCGGGCCGGTCACACGCAGCATGCTCAGGCCCTCGCCGCCGAGCAGGTTGCCGAGCGACCAGTTTGACGACATCTGTCCCTCTGAGATATACTGCATTGCGATGATGTGGTCTTCATCCACTTCGATGGTCTCGCCCGGCGGGAGGGAGATGGTGATCGGAGTTCCTTTCGTGTCGAGGAAAACAGTTGCGCGCCCCGAAATCTTCTGCAGCAGGAGCCCCATGCCTCCTACGAGTCCGGAGATGGAGAGTTTGGTGGTGACGTCTACCTTAGCACTTGAGCCTACATAGACGCCGCGGTGGCAGATCAGCGATTCCCCTTCAAGGCGGATCGGCAGGAGGCCGAAGCGGCTTCCGATCACGGCCTTTCGCGGACGCGGAGTGTTGTTGTAAAGGCGCAGGATGAAGAGCGACTCGCCGGAGAGCTTGGCCCCTAAGATGCGTCCGAGCCCGGAACCATTGAAACTGAGGTCTTTCTCTATTCCGGCCTCAAGGTATATTAGTGCGCCTTTCTCGGCGAAGAAGCTTTCGCCGGGTTCGAGTGTTACCTCGATATGCTGTACGAATTGTCCGATTAGTTTGCAGTTCATATTGTTTCGAATTATGAATTGTGAATTATGAATTGTGAATTGGGGTTTCGACATTGACATTGAAAGCCATGATCCCTTTTCTGCATTGCAAAGATAGTATAAATTTCGGATTTCAGGCAATAAATTGAAACGTTTCAGTGAAAAATCGGTGTTTTATTGCATTTTTGGTTGCAATGTTGCAAGGGAGGGGGCGTTGGACGTTTTACGTTGGACGTTTTACGTTGGATGTTTTACGAGGGGGGATTATTTGGGGGATTGGATTCATTTTATTAATTTTGTGTTTGATTTCAAAAACCTGACTACAAGACATGACAAAGGAAATGAAGACGGGCTATCCGGTCAAGGACTTCGGGATGCCGACAAAGCGATACGTGCAGACACTTTCAATCAGCGACGATCCGCAACTGATTGAACTCTATAGGAAATGCCATGCCGAGGAGAACGTATGGCAGGAGATCCTGGATGGAATCCGCGAGGTAGGTATCCTCGAGATGGAGATCTATATCCACGGCAACATACTGACCATGATTGTGGAGACTCCGCTTGACTTCGATTGGGACACGGCCATGGCGCGCATGGCCACGCTGCCGCGCCAGAGCGAGTGGGAGGCATACGTAGCCCGCTTCCAGGGCTGCGACCCCGACGCCCCGTCTGATCAGAAGTGGCAGCTGATGGAGCGGATGTTCAACCTTTATTAAGGGTTAAGAGGTAAGGGGTAGGGGCTTGGGAAAGTAGGATTGCATACTTGTGGTTCTTTCCTAATTTAAGTGAAAGTAAACGGAGGCATGACCATCTTTACC
>CAMWMK010000140.1 GCA_947175295.1 uncultured Porphyromonadaceae bacterium | reverse complement strand
TCATGAGACCGAGCTCATTATTGCGGGTCATGAGATAGTAGAGGAAGATCATGAGAATCTGGTTGCCGTTGACGAGCTGGTATTCACCCTTGCTGTCGCGCACGACGAGACCCACACGGTCGGCGTCGGGGTCGGAAGCGAGTACGAGGCTCGCGCCTACCTCACGCGCCTTCGCGATGCCCATGGCCATGGCTTCGGGGTTTTCGGGGTTAGGAGAAACGACAGTGGGGAAATCGCCGGACTTGACATCCTGCTCGGGCACGTGAATCACATTCTCGAAGCCCCACATCTTCAGGGAGTCGTACATCAGCATGGAGCCTGTGCCATGGATCGGAGTGTAGACGATCTTCATGTCGGCGTGACGCTTGTCGGCTTCGGGAGAAAGCGACAGACCATGGATCTCCTTCAAGTAAGGCTCATCTACGTCCTTACCGATGATCTGGATGAGATCTTTATTGGGAGTGAACTTGATCTGGTCGACGGAAGTGATCTTGTTGACATATGCGATGGTCTCCACGTCGTGGGGAGCGATCATCTGCGCGCCGTCGCTCCAATAAGCCTTATAGCCGTTGTATTCCTTGGGGTTGTGGCTTGCAGTGACCATCACGCCGCTCTGGCAGCCGAGATGACGGATAGCGTAGCTGACCTCAGGAGTAGGGCGGCAGTCGTCGAAGAGATATACCTTGATGCCGTTGGCCGAGAAGATGTCGGCAGCGAGTTCGGCAAACTTTCGAGAGTTGTTGCGGACGTCATGGCCGATGGCCACGGAGATCTGCGGGAGATCCTTGAAGCAGTCCTTGAGATAATTGGCGAGGCCCTGGGTGGCAGCGCCTACGGTATAGATGTTCATACGGTTGGAGCCGGGGCCCATGATGCCTCGGAGGCCGCCGGTGCCGAATTCGAGATCCTTGTAGAACGCCTCAATGAGGTCGGTGGGGTCTTCGGCGTCGAGGAGGGCCTTGACAGCGGAGCGAGTTTCTTCATCGTATTGGGGACCGAGCCACTGCTCGGCTTTCGCCTTTACGGATTCAAGCAATTCTTTGTTGTCCATATTCAGGGTTATATTAAAGTTAATTCAAAATCCATGTTTTCACAGCGCGCCAGGGCCCCAGACGGGGAAAGAGAGGGATGCATAGCCTGAAGAATCCGCCACAGCATCAGCCTTCGGGGCCGAGGGCTTCTAAAAATCAAACGCAAATATAATGAAATTTGATGATAACGGCAAGAGTTTTTAACTAATATTTGCCTTTGTGGCGAATATTAGTTAACTTTGCATAATGAAACGGGCGTATGGCTCACGCAGAGGACGCATAGGGGCAAGGAGCGCAAGGATTTCCCAAGCGGCTTCCGCACGAAGAGACCTGCAGCGCAGAGGATACGAGACCACTTATCAGACGAAACATAAACCAAGAACCAGCCATGATATATTCGATGACAGGCTTCGGCCGCGGGACAGCTACAGCCCCGACAAAAAAGATCACAGTAGAGATAAAGAGCCTCAATTCAAAACAGCTCGACCTGAGCATGAGGGTGCCCGGATATTTCCGGGAGCTCGAAGTGGAGGTGCGCAATTCTCTTCTCCAGAAACTGGAGCGCGGCAAGGTAGACCTGTCGGTCATGGTGGAGAACACCGCGCCGGAGGCACCGGCAAGCGTCAACACGGAGGTGCTGGCAGCCTACAAGGAGCAGATAGAGAATGCGGCGGCGCAGCTCGGAGTGGCTACGCCGGACGACTGGTTTGCGATACTGATGAGGATGCCGGAATCTATGCGGACGCAGCTTCAGACGCTCGACGAGGCCGACATCAAGGCCTTCAAGGACGCCTGCGCGGAGGCAGCGCAGAAACTCACGGACTTCAGGGAGATGGAGGGACGCAAGCTCTATGCCTTCTTCGAGGAGAAGACCGGCAACATCGCGGAGCTTCTGGAGCAGGTGGAGCCTTTCGAGAAGGGACGCATCACGAAGATACGCGAGCGTCTGGAAACGCAGCTCTCTCGCCTGACCACGATAGAATATGACAAGGGGCGTCTGGAGCAGGAGCTTATCTTCTATATAGAGAAGCTGGACGTGGCTGAAGAGAAGCTGCGCCTGAGGAGCCACATCAATTACTTCCGCGAGACGATGGGAGGACGCGACGAGAAGCCGGCCTGCGGGCAGGGCAAGAAGCTGGGGTTCATCGCACAGGAGATGGGCCGGGAGATCAATACGCTCGGATCAAAGGCCAACGATGCGGAGATGCAGAAGATAGTGGTGATGATGAAAGACGAGCTGGAGCAGATAAAGGAGCAGGTGCTGAATGTGCTCTGATCACAATGCATAATGCACAATTCATAATGCATAATTCATAATGCATAATTATTTGCTGCTGAATTTCAGTAAAAGTAAAGACTAATGTCACTAAAAAAGCATCCATTAAATGCAGCCCCTCCGGGGCTGATGAGATAGGGGATTGTATATTTCCCCCGATTTCATCGGGGGTTAACAAGATGATTGCCCTCCGGGCAATTCCGTGTCATAGCTTATTTTAGTGACATTAGGATTAAAGATTAAAGACCATATAGACAGGGGGGAGAAAAAAATAAAAAAAACAAGATTATAGGAAGCGATGAATAAAGGAAAGATAATAGTGCTGTCGGCCCCGAGCGGGACAGGAAAGTCGTCGATAATCAAGCGACTGCTGGACTATCCGGAACTTAATTTAGGATTTTCGGTGTCGGCTACCTCGCGGGCACCCCGCGGGGCTGAGGAGCACGGAAGAGAATACTATTTCATCTCACATGAGGAGTTCAAGAGCCGTGCGACGGCGGGGGACTTCGTAGAGTGGGAGGAGGTGTATCCGGGCACATGCTACGGGACACTGAAGAGCGAAGTGCAGAGAGTGACGGAAGCAGGGCGCAACCTGATCATGGATATCGACGTGAAGGGGGGGCTTAACGTGAAGAAATGCTACGGAGAGCAGGCCCTCACCATCTTCATACTTCCTCCGAGCAAGGAGGAGCTTGAGAAGCGACTGCGCGGAAGGGCTACGGAGGCGGAGGAGGTGATACGCAAGCGGCTGGACAAGGCTGATTTCGAACTGAGTTTCGCGGACCAGTTTGACGTGAGGGTGGTCAACGACGATCTGGAGCGGGCTGTGGAGGAAGTAAGGAGGCTGATAATTCATAATGCATAATTCATAATTGGCTACGCAGCATAAAAAAGGCATCGCTTCGTGCGATGCCTTTTTTATGCCGGTTTTTTGGGTCAGTCGTTCTGGGCGTAGTAGTTCTTGCCGCCGTAGTGGCCATAGCCACCGTAGCCGCCGTAGCCCGTGGCACCTGTAGTGGTGTCGTTGAGAAGGAGACACATGTTGCGGTATTCCTTGCTGCGGTAGACGTTTTCGAGCTCGAAGAGGAGGCCGCGTTCGAAGAGGCCTGCGCGAAGCACGAAGATGGTGTTGGTGCAGACGGTGCTGAAGATTCGGCCGTCGGCAATCATCTGGATTGGGGGACAGTCGATGAAGATGACGTCGTATTCCTCGCGGAGCCTATCGATCATTGGCATGAGACGGCCATTCTCCAACAACTCCGTGGGGTTGGGAGGAGTCTTTCCGCCGGGAAGGATATCGAGATTCTCATTGAGCTTGCCCCTTACGATGGCTTTGTCGACATCGACCTTTCCGATGAGGCACTGGGCGAGACCGGTATCGGGATTGCCGATGAAGTTGGATGAAGAGTTGCGCCTCATATCGCCGTCGATGACGAGCACCTTCTTGCCCCTGATGGCCAATGCCATGGCGAGATTGACGGTGATGAAGCTCTTACCGGAACCGGGGTTGAAGCTCGTCAGCATCACTACGGGACACTTTTCCTCGGCATCAAGCATGAAGTTGAGGTTGGTGCGGACCACGCGATAGGCTTCGTTGACGATGTTGCGGTTGCCTACGCCGACCACGACCATATGGTCTTTATCGGCATATTTCTTGGAGTTGACCTTGGGAATCTCGCCGAGGAACGGAATGGAGAGACCCTTGAGGTCGTTCTTATCACGCACCTTTGTATTGGTGATCTCGCGGAAATATATAGTACCGACAGGGATGAAGAGACCCAGGATGAAGGCCATCGCCAATACTGATCCTTTCTTCGGCGAAGAGGGTTCAGGGTCGCCGTGGGGGCGTGCCACGATACGGGTGTTGTAGGGAGTGAACGCCTGGTTGAGCTGATTCTCCTCCTTTTTCTGGAGGAGATAGAGATAGAGGGATTCCTTCACCTTCTGCTGACGCTCGACGCTGAGAAGATAGCGTGCCTGCTCGGGATTGGAGGCAAGGTTTTTCTGGAACGACATCTTCTCCTTATTGATGGATGCGATCTCGGAAGAGAGTACCTTTATCTGATTTTCGAGGGAGGCGATGATGGAATTGCGGGAATCGGCAATCTGCGAATCGAGCGACTGCACGAGCGGGTTCTCATCGGAAGATGAATTGGCGAGGGAGTTGCGGTTGTGGACGATGGTGTTGTGGGTAGTGATCTGCGCATCGAGCACACTGTTCTGGACTCCGAGGTTGGAGGGAAGGGTCTTGGTAGGGCTTGCATTCTTCTCGATATACTCCTTGAGGTATTTTGCCAGCTGGAGCTGGTTGCTGAGTTCGAGGATAGCAGAACGGGCCTGCTGCTCTTCGTTGAGGCTGATGGTAGCCGTAGCGACGAGATCGGGGATCTGATTGTCGGACTTATAATCGGAGATGTCGGAATCGACATCGCTCAGCTCCTTGCTGAGGGAAGCGAGTCGCTCGTCGATGAAATCGGAAGAAGCGAGGGCCACTTCGTTTTTGCTGCGAACCCAATCCTCATTGTAGACCTCGATGAGGGTGTTGAGGACATCATCGGCACGAGAGGGAGAACCATCGTTGACAGTAAGGCCTACGACTGATGCCTCCTTGCGGAGCTCGTTGACAGAGAGCTTGGCGAGCCACTGCTTGATAGCGCCAATCCTGGAGGAGCGGGCCACGCCGATGGAATAGCTCATATCCTCGTCTTCCTCCTTGTCTTTACCGAAGAAGGGAGTCTTCTCAATCTTGATCCTGCCAAGTGGAGTCATCACGGACTCTCCGAAATGAATAGGTTTCTTCTGGTCGAAATCGACCTTATCTTTCTTCACCTTGAAATTCTTGAGCCAGATATCGCCATTGTCTTCAATCTCCATCTTGAACTGGCCGCCGATAGTAGGCGACAGCGTCTCGAAAGAGACTGTAACGGGGAGGCTTGAGCCATAGAGCACGGTAGCGCGAAGGCCTTTCCTCATGATGTAGTTGGTCTGGAGGCCGAGACGCTCCACGACCTGGCCCATTAGGTCGGGGGATTCGAAATAGGCCATTTCGTTGTAGAGGTTGTTGGTGGCGGTGCCGATACCGAGGTCGGAGAACATAGCGAGAGCGGAGGAAGAGCCGGAGTCGCCGTCTTCCTTAATCTCAACCTGAGCCTCGCGGGAATAACTGAATGGTTTCCAAGCGAGATAAAGCACGGCCAAGCCCATGCACACCATCAACGAGAGGAGAATCCATCTCCATTTGCTAACAATGACGGCAACAAGCTCCTTGACAGAAATCTTCTGCACCTGGCCGGCAGTCGCCTTAGATGTCGGATCAGTATTGGGTTCCATATATTCTAAAAAAGTCAATTCTTTGTTGTAACTTGTTAAATAACGCGAAAGATTGGATTTAAGTATGCAGAGGAGGAGACATACCTAAAGATTTTACAAAATTAGTAAAAAAAATTGACTTGGACAAGAGTATAGGGGGATGGCAGGGAGGGACTGACGGATATTTCGCACTGCGTGCTCAACACTGTGTTGATGATATGAGGGGGAGGAGGGTATGCCAGAGGAGGGACGGGAGGGACTGACGGATATTTCGCACTGCGTGCTCAACACAGTGTTGATGATATGGGGGGGAGGAGGGGATG
>CAMWMK010000139.1 GCA_947175295.1 uncultured Porphyromonadaceae bacterium | reverse complement strand
TACGAGACAGGGTCCGTCCTGGTCTTGGGGTTGGGGTGGCCCCGGTTGGGGTCCCGGTCCGTCGTGGGGCTGGGGAGGTCCTAACGGCACATGGAATCCCGGTGGCAACCGTCCTGTCAATCCCGGCAGCGGTTGGGCAGGCAATCATCGCCATCCCGGAGCTTCTACACGCCCCGGCAGCAGCCGTCCGGCTTCGTCAGGCTCGCAATGGAGCATCGCGGGCAACCATAGAGGCTCTTACGGAACAGCCACATCCGGTTCCGGTAGACCCGGAGCGGCAGGTACTGGCAACAACAGAGGATATACTGTAGGAAATGACGGCCATCGCTACAGAGGCACCGGATCCGTCAACACCGGCACATCCAACGGCAACCGCAACAACGGAACTGTCGGCAACAACCGCTATTCAGGCAATTCGTATAACAGCAATTCGAATTCCAACAGAAACAGCAACTATAACACCAACCGCAATAATTCAGGCAACACCCGCAATTCGGGAAGCTACAACAACACCACCCGGTCAAGCGGCAACGGATCGTTTGGAGGTGGAAGCTTCGGTGGCGGCCGCAGAAGCGGTGGCGGCGGCGGAGGTCGCGGTGGCCACAGGTAATTCACATAAACAAAAATCGACATGAAAAAGACATATATCCTCGCGGCTTCCATGGCATTGCCTTTCATGGCTGACGCACAAAGCGCTATAGACGGATTCCGCTTCTCACAGCCGGATCTGAAGGGCACTGCACGCTATATGGGCATGGCGGGTGCGTTCGGGGCCCTTGGTGGCGACCTAAGTTCCATATCTACCAACCCTGCCGGAATCGGAGTGTATCGGCGTAATGAACTCGGAATCACGATGGACATTGACATGCAGAACGCTACTTCCGAAGCCCAGGGAATAAAGAACACCCAGAACCAGACGAAGGTGCTTCTTAACAATGTGGGTGGAGTGGCGACATGGAACCTCATGAACACCACAATGCCTACCATAAACGTGGGATTCACCTACAACCGCGCCGCTTCCTTCAATGCACACTATGTGGGTACTATACCGCAGCTGAGCAATTCGCTGACCAACTATATCGCCGGAGTCAGCAACAACGAGGGCGTGACAGTAGCGGATGTGGAGACTGTTTTCGATAGAGACGGCTACGTATCCTTCAACCCCTACAATCCCAACGACGGAGGATTTCAGGCTCCTTGGCTCTCTATACTTGGCTATGACAGTTATTTCATTACCCCTACGGGAGATGACGATCAGCCAAACTGGATAGGGCAGTGGGGACTCAATACCACAGGCAGCGGGGCTTTCGACGTGCAAACCACAGGTGGAGTCAATGAATATAACATTGCCATCGGTGGCAACATCAAGAATACGGTCTTCTGGGGTATTGACTTCGGTATCGTCGATATGGACTACACCATGACGGCTGTGTGGGGTGAGAACCTTCAGAACGCCGTAGTTGACAATCCGGAAGGTGCGGCTAACAGCTCGGCTATGTGGAAGATGACAAATTCCTACAATGCAAGCGGAACCGGCTACAACATCAAGGTTGGTCTCATCTACCGCCCCATACAGGAGCTGAGGCTCGGCGTTTCATTCGCTTCGCCGACATGGTATTCCATCAATGAAAGCTATATGGCTTCGACCAACTATCAGTATAGTGCGGACATCCCTGACATACAGCAGAACCGTGCCGTGACAAACGGTGGAGAATGGGGGCTTAACTCCTACAACTTCCGCACTCCCTGGAAACTGACCGCAAGCGCGGCCGGAGTTATAGGCCGAAACCTCATCGTCAGCGCAGACTTCGAATGGCAGAAATACAATAAGATGCGTTTCTACAACGGAGGCAACGGCTACAATGACTATGACTACGATTATGGTTGGGACGATTGGGACCCTTGGTATGCTCCGGCCCAGAAAGCCTCTCCGCTTGTAAATTCTGATCCCTGGTATGCCACCAACGCTGATATCGAGGACTATTATAAGTCTACCTATTCAATCAGATTGGGTGCCGAGTACCGAATCACGCCACGTTTCAGCGTCCGTGCAGGTTACGCTCACGTGACATCTCCGGTACAAAAGAAAGCTACCGACGGCTCTATGATGATCTATACCTCCGGGACAATGCCCAACTACAGAATGGATAACTCGACCAACTACATCACTTGCGGTCTGGGATATAACTTCAACAACTTCTATGTAGACGGAGCATTCGTACATAAGAACATCAGCAGTGAATATCACGCATATACTCCGGACCCGGCAAATCCACAGATACCAAGTCCTACATCGAAGCTGAGCCTCAACAACAACCAGATAGTTCTCTCGGCAGGTGTAAGATTCTAACGTAAGAGATCAATAAGTATATGAAGTCGGATGAGATTCATCCGACTTTTTTTGTGCCGGTTTGAACCATAGGCCATATGCACGCGTTATAGGAATAAAAATATTCACTTAATCAATTCTACTATGAAAAAATTATTACTTACCCTCGTAGGCATTGTAGCCGCTTTCTCCTCCGCTTTCGCCATCACTCCTTTCGTTGAATTCCAGCCGGTTATCGCAGGCGGACATACTTGCCGCTTCAATGTGCAGGGCGGTATCCATGAGATGATGACCAAGAACATTGGTCTCGGCGCCGGCATCGGTATCACCGAGCAGTGGAACTTCGACAACGGTCCCCTTATCCCTATCTTCGTAAGGGGAGACGTAAGTGGCCGTATGGGTGGTCTCAAACCATTCTTCTCCCTCGACCTCGGATATGCCATCAATACTGAGAACACTGATTGGGGTGCGGTGCTTGTCAACCCTATGATCGGTCTTGACTTCGGAAAAGTGTATGCCGGTATCGGTTATCAGGCCCTCTGCTGGACTCCGAAGCATGCCGACTCCACCAGCTGCTTCAACATGAAGATAGGTTTCAAGTTCTGATGAAATAATATTATAAAGATAAAAAGCCCCGACGCTCATGCGCCGGGGCTTCTGTATATGGTCTATTATATAAGTAGCTGTTCAAATTAAATGTATAGTATCATCTAAATGTTTTCAGCTGAAATTCAGCGACAAACAATTATGCATTGTGCATTATGAATTGCCACTTATCAAATTATCTCTTACTTCAAATATTTGTCAAGGAAGCGGAAGAACGTGCGCTGCCAGAGGATGGCGTTCTGGGGCTTGAGGATCCAGTGGTTCTCATCGGGGAAGACGAGCATCTCAGCTTCAAGGCCATGCATCTTTGCGGCGTTGAATGCCATCATACCCTGCGAAGCGAGGATGCGGTAGTCAAGTTCGCCGACTGTAATGAGGATAGGGGCTGTCCAGTTGTTGACAAACTTATGGGGAGAAGTAGCGAATGTACGCTGGGCTGTAGCGTTGGAGCCATCCCAGGGGGCACCTCCCATATCGAAGTCTGCAAACCACATTTCTTCTGTCTCAAGATACTGGGCCTCCATGTTGAAGATGCCGGCATGAGCTACAAGCGCTGCAAAGCGGCCTTCATGGTGTCCGGCAAGCCAGTATACGGAGAAGCCACCGTAGCTTGCGCCTATGGCACCGATCTTTTTCTCATCTACATAAGGCTGAGATGCGATGTAGTCTGTAGCCGAGAAATAGTCGCGCATGTTCTGGCCGCCGTAGTCGCCTGAGATCTGACGGTTCCATTCCTCGCCGAAGCCGGGAAGGCCGCGACGGTTGGGAGCGATGATCACGTATCCTTGCGAAGCCATGATGCGGAAGTTCCAACGGTAACTCCAGAACTGGCTTACCGCCTGCTGCGGACCACCCTGGCAATAGAGAATGGCGGGATACTTCTTGTTGGGATCGAAGTTGGGGGGAAGCACTACCCAGCAGGTCATCTCCTTGCCGTCGGTAGTAGGCACGAGATGCTTCTCCACTTTCACCTCTGCCAGCTGGGAAAGTATATCCTTGTTGACCTCTGTAAGCTGTTTTACGTTGCCGGCCTCAGCCACATAGATGTCGTTGGGCTCAAGCATAGAGTGGCGCATACATGCCACCTTGCCTGTGTCGCCGAGCGGCTGCACTCCGACATAGTCGTATTGTCCGTCTGCGATCACGTCGATCTTGGCATCCGCTACATTCACTTTGAAGATAGGCATCACGCCGTCGCTGTAGCCGTTGAATACTATCTCCTTGCTGTCGGGAGTCCACGCGATACCTTCCGGCCAACGGTCCCAATCTTCGGTAAGGTCCTTCACATTGCGGGAAGCCATATCCATCACCATAAGGCGTTTTTTATCGCTCTCATATTTAGGGGTCTTCATGGATAGGAAGGCAAGGCTCTTTCCGTCGGGGGAGAAAGCAGGGTCAGTGTCATAGCCTGGCCATGCCTCACCCGGAGTCAGGCACTCCGTATTGCCGCTCTCGAGATCGTATAGGAAGAGGTCGCTGTCGGTAGAGAACGCATAGTCCATACCCTTAAGCTTGCGGCTTACGTAGACGAGTTTCTTGCTGTCTGGGCTCCATGCGAATGACTCTGCTCCACCGAAGGGTTTCATAGGGCATTCATAGGGTTCTCCTGCCATGATGTCCTTGGCTCCCGAGATATCCGCTCCGTCGAAGTCTGCTACGAAAGGATGGGGAATTGATTCCACCCATTCGTCCCAATGCTTATACATAAGATCGTCTACAAGGCGCCCGCTTGTCTTGTCAAGTCCGGCGAAGAGCGAGGAATCGTTCTGGTTGAAATCCTTGATCGACGTGGAATATACCACCTTCTTTGAGTCGGGAGAGAATAGGAAGCTTTCCACACCGGTCTCCACATCGGAATGGCACGTCACGTTCCTGCCGTCGGGCTGCATGGAGAAAATCTGTGTCTTTCCCTGAGTGTCTTTTCCGATATATGCGATACGCTCGCCACCGTTGATCCACTGGAGGTTTCCCTCCGAGCCTGCTGTATGGGTGAGGCGCGTCACTTCGCCGCCATCGGCCGGAACGGTATAGATCTCGGAGTTGCCTTTGTTTTCCTTGATGTCCTCATACTTGATGGTGAAGGCGATAGTCTTTCCATCCGGAGAGGCTACGGCTCCGCTGACCTGTCCGAGAGCTTCGAGCACTTCCGGAGTCATGTGGCCGTCGACGATGTTGATCTCGGGCTTTTCGATTACGTTCTCTTCCGCTCCGCCTCCTTCCTTACATGAAGTGGCAATGCAGAGAGGCAGTATCAGTGCGCCCATTGCTAAACTTGACTTGTTCATTTTCTTGTCTTTTTGTTATTGGGTTTGTTTGAGTTGTGGTTTCTTCGTGGATTGATTCCCTGTTTTCTGTCTGTTGGTCTGTAGCCGGGATATAAAGCGGATATGAGGTCGGGGCGATGGAGCCGACGGAGTTCGTCTACTATCTGGTCCCTCATCTCCGGCTTATACCAGAAGAAGAACTGGCGCTGTGCGAGCTTCTCCTTCTCCGTTGTAGCCGTAAATACTTTCTCGCCTGTATATGGATGAATCCCGGTGTAATATATCTCACTCGCTACGGTCATCGGGGTAGGAGTGAAGTCCTGCACCTGTTCAAGATGGAAGTTGAGTCCTTTAGTGATGCAGGCGAGTTCCGCCATATCAGCCTCCTTGCAGGCCGGATGCGAGGAAATGAAATAGGGAATAAGCTGCTGGTTGAGTCCGTGCTTGCGGTTGACGTTGTCGAATATCTTCTTGAAGTCGTAAAACAGTTTGAACGACGGTTTCCGCATGCAGTCAAGCACTCGGTCGGAAGTATGCTCCGGAGCCACTTTAAGGCGTCCGCTGACATGGCTTGCGATCAGCTCTTCAAGATACTCCGCATTGGCCCGGGTCTTGTCAGGTGTGTCCGCGGAAGCCATCGCGAGGTCGTAACGCACGCCGCTCCCGACAAAGGATTTCTTTACTCCCGGCAGCGCATCTACGCTTCGATATATATCGGTAAGAGGGGAGTGGTCGTTGTCAAGGTTGGGACATGGCTTAGGATGCAG
>CAMWMK010000138.1 GCA_947175295.1 uncultured Porphyromonadaceae bacterium | reverse complement strand
ATCTTTCCATTTCATAGGTTCTGTTACGAATAAATGCGCTATGTAATGGAGGGCGATCCCCGCCCTCCAGCGTGTAAGGTAACATCTCTCGCACGCCCTCTGCTCCTTCGCGTGAACATATCCCGGCAAACCGATTTAGCCGACATCCACCAGCCCTGGCCAGACACCTCGCCATCCAATATTCACAAAATAGTCAATATTTACTTTTTTTGACTCAATTTGAACTCCTCCAAAGGTTGCAGAATCCTTTCGGATGCATTATCTTTGCATCCCCAAATCAATAATCCTAAATAATTATTAAGCATCATGGATCAAATGGATTCTCTAAAGATAATGGAAACAGAGCTCGACTCTTTGGTGGCCGATATGCAGCAGACCGAAGGTGAGCTGCTTATGCAGATCGATAATCTTGCGGAAGAGATTCCGGAAATATATGCCGGTTACGCTTCCATGGTGCGCACGCTTGTCACGTCTGCCATGAATCTGATGAAACCCGGAAGTAAATCCGCCAATAAGGTAGCTGTAGCCCTTGAAATCGGAACGAGATCAATCCAGGCTTTCGGCGAATACAAAGCGGCGAAGGAGCACAACAGACTTGTGCAGAAGTATCTGGCAGTAAAAAATGCTTATGCGCAAAATAATATCGAAAAGGTGTCAAATTTACTGCCGAAAGTGACACGAAATGCATCGACATCCGGCAGACTATTCAAGAAATGCAGTGAGGTCTCCTATCGTCTATCTGATCTTGACTCTGACAAAATGCGTCGGGTGGCCATGATCCAGTCAAAAGCCCTTACCATGTACCGCACGAACGCATACCTCTTTGAACTTTGCAAGTATCTGAAAAATGAATACGGCACATGGCTACGCGGACTGCAGAAAAGTGAATTCGATATGCCTGACTACTATCTGATCAACAGCGTCATAGCCAAGGAACTATTCCCCACCTCGCTGCTGGAGGCATACTCGGAAGCAGCCGACGCCACCGACTCCATCAAAGGAAAGGAAATCATGCTGCTGTCAGACTATCAGCTCTCCTTCATGGCCTTAGGTCAGAATCTATGTCATATAAGGCTTGACGGTGCAAATCCTCTTATCCGGACCCTCATCAATGAGAGCGGAGCTGTAGAGGAATACAATTCCATCACAAAACCATATACCGACCATATCAAAAGCAGTCCGACCGGCACCATAATTCTTCTGGGAGTGCTTGCAGCTGCTGCCATCATAGCCATAGCATTCGCCTATTTCGAAGGCAGCATAGGAGCGAAATGCATCCTTGCAGCAGCGGGATTAGGCGCCACCTTGAGAATCTGCATAAAAGGCAATAAAAAGGCCCTGATACAACATGTGCAGGATGGACGCGTTCTTGAGACTGAAGCCAACAGCCGGATCGAGTCGATATGTGGTAAGGTGGAACGTCCCGACATAGACTATAACGAGCGAAACGCTCTTACTTCAGCAATAACAGGATTCTTTAAATAATCTGACATGAACGATATAATCAAAAACCAAGACAACAGCCTTTCCTCCATTGAGGACTATGAGGTGGTTCCAGCGGAAGGCGATACTCTCGTGCTTGCGGAAGCCGCGCAGAATATCGTAAACAACGTCACCAACGCCATCAACAATGTAGCTGCTACAATGAGTGAGATATCAAGAATCTCAGCGCACGTGGAGATGGAGACCAAACGGCTTGACCATGCGCTCGACTGCCTGATGGTAAAAGCACAGCGTGACATAACGATCTACCGAGACACTCTGCCTCTTCTCGAGAAAAACTTCACTGACATGCAGGCGCGGATGGACCGGCTTATGGACCGCACCATGGATATGATATGTGAGGATGTTTCTGAATCCTCCCTCGCCCGCCAGGAAATGGCAATGAGAATGATTGAGATGACCAATAATTCGATAAACAACCTCGTAGCCAAACTGCTGCCAAACCACGCCTGATATGGAAAACGGCAATTCTTTCATATCTTCCGCTACCGGGAGGGTATTGCTGCAGCTGATCATCCTGATAGCTGTGGTGTTTTGCATAGCTTACTTTAAAAACAATCATTAATCATTAACGACATTATGGGAAAAGTAGTAGAATTAGTAGACAGGAACAGATATGACCAAAACGTGGCATCCGTAGACCGCCATCTTCAGGATGAAGCATACATGAGGGAAAAACTATCCAGAAGCGGAGCCTACAAATATGTGTTGATGGCCAAGAAATACGACGACTGGTTTCTTGACCCGATAGTAGGATTCTTCCTGCCTGCATTCGGCGATATCCTATCGTCAGTAGCAATTCTGCCGGCCTTCTACATCGCCTTGACCAAGATACGTTCGATCAAACTGGCATACGCAATACTGATCATCGGTGCCATTGATCTGCTTGTAGGTTCCATACCCACAGTCGGCGACATAATCGACGCTTTCTATAAAGCGAATAAGAAGGCTGCGCGCTGGATAGTAGGATATGTGGAAAAAGATCCTTTTGTAGAAGACGAAGTGAATCAGACAGCTATCTGGGGAACAGTTGGATTGGTAATCTTAATTGGATTGATCTATCTCTGCTTCTCCCTGATCATGGGCCTCTACCACTGGATCTTCGGTTAACCTCCTATCACGGCACTCCCCCATTACAGCGATGTTTCGGGCGTTGGCTACGCCCGAAACATCGAATTCCCTTTCTCCATCCCCGCGATGCGGAGCGCAGCGAGCGAGTCTCCGCGCTTCAGTGTGATTGCCTCCAGCTGAAGAGGTCGCTCTTCAGCATCTCTTCCCGCGATGTGAATTTCCTTACGCCAAACCATTCAGTCAGCTCATCTATCAGGAAGTTGCGGCTGATCTTATTGAAGCAGAGCATCGACACCGAACAGGTACGCAGGCCCTTGTAGATAGTCACCTGATCTGAGAACTCCGTGGAAAACACTGTCTCCTTGAAATCCTCATACCTTCGAAGGAATGCGTTGCGATCCGCCTTATTCGGTATGGCCTCCACAAGATTGCCGGCCTTGAGCCTTTCGTTGAGCCCTTCATAGAAAAGTGGATTTCTTGACACTACATATATGGGCTGCTCCTCGGAGATCTCCACGCCAAACAAGCCAAACCCCTTATTTCGCCTCGAAAAGTCCACACAGTAATCATATAGCAGATATTCTCCGTTTCCGCTTATCTTCTCAAGACAACCCTTCCTATCCAATGCGAAATCCACCAGATAAAGGAAATCGCAATCAAGCCCTACAAGGCAATCCTGGGAATCGGTAAGCCAGGGTGCGATGTTTCGGAAACCGAAATCATTGAACATTTCCGCCCCCCTGTATATAGCCTCTATCACTTCCGCATACTCTCCGGTCCGGCTGTCTGCCAGAGGGAGACGCCGGAAGCTTCTCCAATCCATCCAATAAGGATACTCCGAGCCAGTCTCAGGTTCAAACCGTATAGTCTGGAATTGGCCCTCTTCATCCCGGTCTTCAAGCTCATATGTCAGTCTGGCTAACTCAGTATCCTCTATCTTCCCGTTCAACAGAGCCTGTTCATTACCTCTGACAGTTGCCATGGCGCAGGTATCTGCAAACTCATCTTCATACTCCAGCTTAGAGAATACAAATTCATACGGCTCAAGAATCCACTCCCCGCGCCTGAAACTATAGCAGAAGGCCATCAACTTATTGTTGGGGAAAACCCAGAAGCGTCTGTGGCCTGCCGGAGAGTCGTCTACCCATATTCCCCTCATGGCGTATCCGTTCAATTCGACGTGTGAATCCAGCAGCTCCGCCGGTGAGGAGTTGGTCTGCAGGTCAACAGCGACATTATGCAGCATGCCCCACAAGGCAGCCGGGGGAAACATATCGTCGTCAAACTCCGGATCCTTAAGCGCGCACAGAGCCTGACTGAGGGAAATCAACGTTTTCGTGATCCCGAATACCGGCAAATCCTCCTCCAGCAACTCCAACAACATGATCATCCTTTCACGCGACTTTGAAGTGGAGGCATATTTCAAGGCCCTCACGCTGTCTGATCCAAAGGGACGGATCACCTGGAAAGTAAGGAGCATCGTGAATACTATATCTATCGCTTCTCTATCGTCGTCAGCATCCGGTTTGAATCGCTCAAACAGCGCCCAATCCTCCTTCTTGGCCGTGTAGCCCCCGTCATGCAGGTGCGGATTGTTAAGGTATGCCTGCCTGAACATCCAGCGGCAGAATTTCCTGCGGGTAGCCAGTTGCTTGCATTTCCCCCAGTCAAACCCTACGGAACCGAATACATCGCTCGCCTCCATATAGGAAAGGATCATATATTGCGGACCTAAGGCATCCATCTCCTCGAAAGCATCGGAAAATGCCTTCGTGATCGTCTTCAGCTTCTCGTCCGAAGCATCCCTGTATCTTTTCCTGAAGGAATCCACGTCCATCATCAGGAGGTCTTCATATCCCTCGTCGTCGAAAGCCAAAAGACGCGACTTTATGATGGTGTCCAAAAGCTCATACTGATTATCCATGCTGTTGGTCGTAATTATTAAGTTCGACTTAACGCGGACGCTTGTCCGCCTTGTTTGCAAGTTTCATTAAAACGATATTTCATGCCGTTTATTTTGTTTGCGGAGGCAAAAAAAAGCATTTAACTTTGCAGCATAAATAAAACGAAACTCCAATGGAAAAGAAAACAGCGACAATAGGATCGGCCGGACTTCTACTTCCGGCATTGCTCTGCGAGATGCTCTCCATGTGCACCTCGGAGGAGCGGAGGGATCTCTACCGGGGACTGTCAAGGGTCTCAGACCGTGGTGCCTTAGGAGCGGTATTCAATGCCCTTTTCAAGGGAAGCGAACCGGAGGAAGACAAAAGATGGGCATCGCAGATCACAGCGGCTCTGTCAATCCCGGCATGTGTAGTAGTCAAGAAACTTCTCGCAGCGCGGGAATAAAGCTAAAGGCTCATGATCAAGGTAAATTACGGCGATAAGCTCTCGGAGGAAACCTGCGCCCGGATCCTCAACCTCATGAAGGGGAAAGCCATAGCATTCGACGGCAGCGTCTCGGAAGACATACTCTTCAATATAATGAAGCAATCGGGAGATAAAGTGCTTGAGATCGTATCCGGCAACTCGATCGCGGAAGCAACTGCCCACCTGCAGGACAATATGGATGAAGTGATCTCCGATGCGGCGGTACTTATCAAGGCGACTCCGGACTATCAGTTTCTCCCGATAGAGCTTACCGGCCTCCTGAGATACTTTGATTCGTATCCAATGGACCCCAAAATCACCTGGGGCTATTGCCTGCACTCCAATCAAGAAAATCCCATAACCATCATAATATTAAAAAACACTTTATCAAACAAATGAAACCAACAAAAGCAGAATCTATCAAAGAGGCCGTCCTGAAGGCCATCGACAAGAACGACACGAAATCCGCCATGGAGCTCGTAAATCACTGGGAAGCCAATTTTCCATTGGAGCAGGAGGGCAGAAGCCTGTTATTATACACTAAGGCTCAAGCACTTATAGGCTATATGGAGGCAACCAAAGATCAGAATGAGAAAATGAAATATCTCAGTAAGGCCATAGAGACATGCAATCAGTTCTTCGCCGCCAACGAAAGTGAAGGTTTCCCCATGGATTCTGAAGCCGAGAAGATGTGGTTTCGAATGATCGACTTATCCGCGGAGCAAATAGCATACTACTCCGAAGGAGCATATGATGATGAAGAAGACTATGAAGAATCTGACGAAGATTTCGAGGACGAAGATTATGAGGAAGACGGGATAGATATCCTCTCTGCCGCCATCCATGACGGAATCGGGAGAATCAATCGACCCAACCTCAAGCCAAAACCTCCGAGAAAGTATGACGGAAGCCTCAAAAGCAGACTGCTGAAAGCTGTTGACCTACACATAGAGAAATACGGAGATCTGGACAGCAGCAACATGAGCCTTATCACAAACATCTGCGAAGAACTCAACATAGATCCCGACGACTTCCTCAACAGCATTTACAACTACTGAGTCTACTCTTAAC
>CAMWMK010000137.1 GCA_947175295.1 uncultured Porphyromonadaceae bacterium | reverse complement strand
CAAGGATATAAGCTAAACTGCAGTAACCGCGGAGCCAATAAGGAACCTCCTCCCATCCATGGTCGCCGACATCGCTCAGCCATTGGTTGTTGTTCTTATCAAGCCATGCGCTTACAGTGCCTAACTTACCGTTGAGGCCATCTTTTTGGAGCTCTAGGTATTTACGGAGCCATCCCTTCGGCTGCACTTTGCCAACGGGGAGCTTGATGAGGGGAGCGCTTTGCAGGGGCGCCTTGAAACCGGGATAGTTTGTATTAGTGCCGACAGCAGGTTTATCCGTCACTGTCACAGAGTTCTGAGCCGATGCCGCGCCGGCTATCAGGAGCGATGCCGCACAAAGGACGGCGAATCTATTTATATGCATGTCGTTGTGTTGTTGGGTTAGTGGTTACTTTATCCGGTGCATCGGCCGTAGCTACAATCGGATATATGATGGTAGAGGGGTCTGCCACGATGCGGGCCGGTGTTCCTGCCTTGTCGGAAGGCAGGACCTTCAAGGAAACGATGCGGGTGCGGCGTGGCGATACCTGATCAGCGGAGTAATGGGTATGGAACACGTAGCGGAGCTGACCGTCCGTATCAGTGAACACATCACCATGACCGCTTCCCAACTCACCTATGAGGGAAGTATTGATGATGGGATTGTATGGATTTTTGGTCCAAGGTCCGAGTGGGGTAGGAGCAGTGGCATATCCGACGGCGTAATCCTTACTCATGAAATGGTTGGCCGAATAGAACAGATAATATGTATCACCGATCAAGACCACGGTCGGGCCCTCCATAATGGGCACGCTATCGTAGGAGCGGGTATGTTCCCAAGGCTGGTCTACCCGGAATGTCGGCTGCAGGGTACCCTCCACAATCTTTCCCTTCTCAATATCGTATTCGCCGACCCAGAGATAGTTGCCGTTGTCGAAGCGGACATGGTAGAGATAATACTTGCCATCACGGTCGCGAAACAGAAAGGGATCAATGTTTCCTGCCGACGGGTCTATAGGAGCCGGCTTAAAAGCAGCAGCATCCTCGCCTTTGGGAACGAAAGCATGATATTTCCCTGTGATGGAATCTGCTACGGCACAGGCCACCTGCTCATTGGCAGTGTAAAGCATATAGATCTTATCTCCGACCGGAAGGAACTGGGGCGCCCAGAATCCTTTAGTGCCATAGATGTCGGCGCCAGGGGTGAGCTGAGGCAGCCGATCAGGGGATGTAGAGCTCCAATGCGTCAGATCGTCGGACATCAGGACAGTGAATCCCTGTGGCTGACCAGGCTGGGTGCCCGCCATATAATATCTGTCGCCGAGCCTATATACGGTAGGGTCGGCAAGGAGAACCTCGTGAGAGGAAGAATCCACAAAAGCAGGAGTGTTCTCCTCTGCGGAGGCAACCGCAGAGGAGAACAACGCCATTATGGATAGTGCTTTTACCGGATTTTTCATATTGAGTTATTTCAGGGGGCTACATGGTACGCCGGAGAAGGTCATCTTCACGGGTTTTATCTTGCCGTCGGCATCAAACTCCATGCGGTCGATGCATACAACCCGTTCGCTGCCTCCGTGACCGAGGGGATGACGGTGGTAGACGATATAGTACTCATCGTCGCCTCGACCCTTTATGACGGAGTGATGGCCGGCGCCGGTGGCGATTTCAGGGTCCTGCTCAAGAATCTTACCGACCCTATTGAACGGACCGAGAGGAGAATCCGCAATCGCATAGGACACGCAATAGTCAGGACCTTGCCATCCACCTTCCGACCACATGAAATAGTACTTGCCATCACGCTTCAGCATGAACGGTCCCTCCACATAGTTCTCAGGAGTGATTTCCTTATAGACATCTCCATCCGGGAAGGGTATGACAGATGTGAGGTCGGGGGAGAGACGCACTACATTGCAGTGGCTCCAACCACCATAATACATGTAATACTCACCGGAGTCCTCATCATGATAGACAAACTGGTCGATAGGCTGAGCACCGTTTACAATCTCTCCAATGAGGGGCTTTCCGATGGCATCCTTGAACGGACCTTCAGGACGGTCGGCCACTGCAACGCCTATGCCACCCACCTGGTCATTGTCCTGAATGTCGTTGGCACCGAAGAAAAGGTAATACTTGTCGTTGGCCTGGATCACCGACGGGGCCCAGAGGGCCCACTTTGCCCAGGAAATATCGTCGACGGAAAGGACCTCGGGGTGTTTCGTCCAGTTGACGAGGTCTTTGGATGAGAACGCATCCATATGAGTCTGAATGCGATAGTCCTGATTGACGGCATCGATGGTGCGGTCGATGTCCTTACGGTATTTCACGGAGTCTTCCCCGTGCAGGAGCGATAGGGTAGGATATATCCAGTAGGTGTCGTCGAACACTATTCCTTCCGGGTCTGCGTACCAACCTTCGATCACGGGATTGCCGCTACTGACAGCCTCCGCCGTGCCTGCGGAGCAAGCCGAGAGACAGGGTGCGATCAGGAGAGAGGCTATGAGGGTGTTGAGGGCTTTCATATAAAGTGTTAGGGTATAGGGTTAAGGGATTATGGCTATTTTTTTGCCGGCCACTATGTAGAGGCCGGGGGCGAGGACAGAGCGGAGATCGGCGTAGGAACCGAGTTTCACACCCGAGAGGGAGTAGACCGGAGAGTCGGCAGCGACGGAATCATCGGCAACGCCATCTACGGCCGCATCCTCAGCCTCGGCAAGCAGACGCTTTGCCAAAACCGCATATTCCGATGCGAAAGAGAACTGATGGAACGGCTTGGTCTTCACTTCCGAGCCCCATCCGGAACGGAGATGGATCGGGAGGAGATTACCGACATTGTATTTCTCAAACGCATTGTCGAGGTTGACCTGATGGAAATCAAGGTATTTGCCCGGGTCGGTGGCATATGCCTCTGCATAAGGAGCCGCATCTATGAAAGAGCGAATCAGCACATCGTTGAACCAAGTGAGGAATCCATCGGTAGCTTTTGAATCGGTATTGAATTCATAGCTGCCACCGTTGCGTCCGCTTTCCACGCCGAACTCCCTTACGGATCCGGAGATATAGTCGGAGATGTCAGCGAGGAGGGTATCATCGCCGGTAGTACGGTAGAGCTCATACGCACCGGAAATCATGGTGCCTGTATTATAGCTGATGTATGCCCCTACCGGGGCGCCGCAGTCAATGTGCTGACGATAGCCGCCCTGCACCTTTATGGTGTTGTCGGCACCCATCATATCCCAGAACACCTTCTTTGCAGGATCATAGAGATTCGCCTTCTGCCAGTCATAGACCTTCTGAGCGAACTGAAGGTAGCGTTCGGAACGGGGGGTAGCGTTGTCCTTCACAACAAAGACCTTATTGTCGGCATCGCGGTCGTAAAACCGGAAAGCCATCTCCCCGTCCGTAAGCATACCGTCGGCCTCGAGTCTCCTATAAATATCAGAAAGCCATACGAGTGGCTGGATTACCGGGGCATTGGAGCAGGCGTGCTTCGAATTATAGCCGGGACCCCATGTGATGCCACCATATTCCACGCCAGACTCATCGTGCCAGCAGTCCCATCCTTCCAGCACATAGTCGACCAGATATACGGCCCGGTCAAGGTAGGCGCGATTGTCAGTGACATTATATGCACGAATCAGTTCGCGGGCAATCCACATCTGATCATCGTAGACATTAAGGATGCCCGACACATCGGCAGCGCCCCTTCTTCCTGCGCGAGGCACGGCGTAGGGAGACACCTGCTTGCTGATAGTGGCATAAGAAGCGAGGCTGTAGGAACCACGGTACCATTCGAGATTGTCGATAAGCTGATTAAGACGGGAGAGGAAATGATATCTATTTTGAGCTATGAACTGGCGAGTCTCCTCATCGTCGATCTTCTCCAGCTCATCCATGGCCTTCAGGAGGGAGCAATGAGCCTCAATGGCAGCAGTGTAGGGCCAGACGTCGGAAGGGCCGCTTTTATCGTCGGCATAAATATCGAAAACATCACACATAGCGATGTCTGCATCGCCCTTGACGATGGCGCCTTTGCTCCAAGTGGCGTCCATGATGGCCATGGCGCGCTCCACGTTGCGCTTAGCGAGCTGCTGCTCGGGCGATAGCCCGGCGCGTAGCGATAAAGAGGAGGCGAGAGCCAGCGCCAGCGCGATTATAATTGGTTTGTTCATAAAAGACAGTATTATGTGGATTAACCCTCGGCGATGGCCGAGGGTTAATATTCATATAGCCAAAGAGGCCATTACAGTGTCAGAACTCGATCTGGTCTTCCTCAGGCTTCTGAGTATTGAGCTTGCGCTCCATAGTCATAGTGCCCTTGATGTGATAGTCGATGGAAGTGCCGGGGGCGGTGAGAGTGTCGGAATACTTATAGTCGACACCATTGATGATCACAGTCTTGCGCTTGATATAGCTCTGGACCTCATCGTTGACCTCAAGGATAGTGTAGTGTGCTTCGGAAATCTGCTCGAAAGCCATCTCCGGGCTTGCTGGGTCGGGAGTGAGCACCACGCGGCCTTTAGAGCCATCGGCCTCCTCCGGAATGAACTTAGCAAAGATCTTGAAGTTCTTGCGAATCTGCGACTCCTCATTGATGGTGCCGGCATAGAAGAACACCTCATCATCACTGACAGCATAGGTCTGCACCGTATTCATGGCACCGGGCTCTTCATTGTCCTTACCGTTTTTCTCCACCAGATAGTACTTGAGATTGGTGGCCTGATACACGCCTGAGTAATCGGTATAGGGGAGCACGCGCAGCATTGCCGTAGCGAAATTCTTCAGGGGGTTGCGCATCGGATGGTCGACAGTGATGGGAAGCACATACTTGTCGCTGAGGTCGAGATTGCGGAAATCGAACTTGATCTTCAGCAGAGCGATATCCTTTCCGCCAGGGATTGTGATGGAAGAAGGATATTCAGCAAAACCGGACATATCCTTAAACCATATGTCGCGACGGTCGGAGAAACGGGCAGGATTCAGATAGTCGAGAGTGTCGGAATGCACGATATTGACCGTGATATCCGAGGGGTGGACAGTAGAACCAGACACCTGTACGGGCAGCTCATAGTGCGACAGACCGTGCTCCCCGTAGAGGGGAGCGCCGTTGTCGTCGACGCGGGTGAGGGGGACGTAGACCGTAGTGACGCCTACGCTGCTGCCTTCGGTGTCGAGAGGAGCTACAAAACCGATATAGTGCTGATACTGCTCGTCGTTCCAGTCATCGTTGCAGGAAGTGAAGCCGAAGGCGGCCATGCCCATGAGGCAATATGCAAAAATATTCTTGAAATTCATATGGAAAAGGTTTTAGAGGAAAGTATGCCATCCCGGATTCTGCACAAGATTCTTATTGCGTTTGATCTCGTCGGTGGAAATGGGCCAGAAATACATTTTGTCGGAGAAAACTGTCGGGAGGTCATAGATGGGCACAACCTTGTGGAAGTCGGCTTTCTGGTCGACGGTCATCAGGACGTTGCAGCCATAGATGGGGAGCGACTCCTCGTAGGGAGCGTCCATCCAGCGGCGGAGGTCGTAGTAGCGTTTTCCTTCACCCATCAGTTCGATCATGCGCTCGCGCTTGATGGTCTTGCGCATGAGTGTCTGGTCGCCGTAGGTAGCGGCGCTGTAGTCGGGCACTCCGGCACGACAGCGAACGGGGCGAATGCCGCGCTTCATCTCCTGTACGTCACGGCTGACGGTATAGACTTTCGTGCCATCCCATGAAGTCACAGCATAGCTTCCGTTGAGTTCGTTGAGGGCCTCGGCATACATCAGCAGGATGTCGGCGTATCGAATCGCCGGTTCCCACTTCGGAATGATGTTGCCATAGTCGTTGCCGTCGCGGTTCTTACGCCAGTCGGAGGGATTGACCCATTTCTTGACCGAATAACCGGTGCGGAGATAGTAGGACGAGTTATTGTAGCCGTTACTGGGGAGCACGGTCTGATTTCCGTCGGCATCAATCACGCGGGTAGTGCCGCGATAGTAGAATATCTGCGGATAATAGTCGTTTTTCGAATTCTGCTTATCCGGATCCTTGCTCCACCAGTGGGAGCCGTTGAAACCCACCGATGCGTAGAAGCGCGGCTCGCGGTTGGCATACTGCATGTTGACGTCCA
>CAMWMK010000136.1 GCA_947175295.1 uncultured Porphyromonadaceae bacterium | reverse complement strand
CTGGAGTTTCCCGAGCATAAGCTGGAGAAGGACTATCAGGACCAGATGCTGAAATACCGCAACTATCAGTGGGAGGTGCGCTTCATGCGCGCGTATTTCCACTTCCTGCTGCTCCGCCAGTATGGCGATGTGCCCTTGATGACGGAAAACTACAACGCAGATGAGGCCAACAACCAGCCGCGCGCAGCTGCCGATGACGTATTCGCCTTCATCGACAATGAGTGCGAGGCCATAAAGGACTCCATCATCGCCAACTATTCCGGTGCATACGTCTCGATCGAGAACGAATCCGGCCGTGTCAACAACCTCGGTGTGCTCGCGCTCCGCGCACGCGCCGCCCTCTACCACGCTTCTCCCCTCTTCACCCAAGGCAAGAGCGACGATGAAAAGAAGGCCCTCTGGCGTGAGGCAGCGCTCCGCAACAAGCAGTGTATCGATTCATGCCGCAAGCGCAGCATGACCCTCGCCAAAGACTATTCCAAGCTCTTCGGAGTAGACAACTGGCAGAACGCCGAGGCCATCAAGGAGATCATCTTCGCACGCCGTATCGCGGCTGACAAAAACCTCGAGACTCGCAACTTCCCCATCGGAATGCTCGGTGCCGGCGGCGGCAACTGCCCGACCGAGAACCTCGTGTCGGCTTATGAGATGACCAACGGCCTTCCCATCACAGACCCCGCTTCTGGCTATGATCCTCAGGATCCCTACAAGAACCGCGATGCACGCCTCGCAGCAACTGTAGCGGTCAACGGCGAGAAATGGCCCGTCAATCTTGACACCGACGCTCTCGAGATCTGGTATGGCGGCGCCAACTCCCGCTCCGTCACCTACGGCACTCCTACCGGCTACTACCTGAAGAAGTATCTCAACGGCGAGCAGAAGATCTCCGGCTCCGGCCAGACCACATCCAACCACACATGGGTGCTCTTCCGTCTCGGTCAGGTTTACCTCGACTATGCCGAGGCTATCCTTAACTATTGCGGAGACGGATATACAGTACCGGAAGGATTCACCATGTCGGCTGCCGATGCCATCAACCTCGTGCGCAAGCGTGCCGGACAGCCAGACCTTCCGACCGGCCTCAGCTACGATGAGTTCGTGAAGAGATATGAGAACGAACGTTTCGTTGAGCTCGCTTTCGAAGGCCACCGTATGCACGATGTTCACCGATGGATGAAGGCTCCGCAGTATTTCACCAACATCAAGGTAATGGAGGTGACGAAGGACAATAACGATGTCATCACCTACACTCCGGTAGTGAATCCTTCCTACATCACCAAGCGCACATGGGGCGGCGACCACCAGTATTTCTGGCCCATCCCGCAGTCTGAGGTACTCAAGTCAGGCGCTCTGACTCAGAACCCCGGCTGGCAGTAAGCCCTCCTACCCCTGAAGGGGGAGGTTTAGATAGCTAATTCAATCTCCGGAGGCGTGAAACCCTCCGGAGGTACGAAAAAAGGAAACAACCAAATTTTTCATCAACATTTATTAACTAACATTTTTCTTTTATGAAAAAATCTTTATTAACCCTTGGGCTTGCATCGCTCGCCCTCTCGAGCTTCGCCTCGACCCGAATTCTGTATCAGCAGAATTTCGAGACAGCCTCAGATCCTACCCAAGCAGGCTGGGCATCCTACCGCGGACTCATGTCGATCGTTTCCGATGATTTCGGTAAATTCCTTGAAATCAACCAGAACGGCCAGAATGGCGGTAGCACTTTCGTTAAGTGGGGTCAGGAAATCTTCCTGAATGAAGAGGGCCTTTCCGTACTTGAAGACGGCACCTACAACGTACATTTCGAGTTCCAGATCAAGAACAGCAACTGCAACCAGTACAACAGTGCCATCACGGTCTTCACCAATCAGGAACCTCCTGTTTCCAGTGGCTCACCGAGCAATCAGCCCTATCGTAACAGATGGAGCCCTTCCGGTTACTGGCAGAACTATGTCTTTGACGCTTCGCAGGTAGACGACGGCACCAAAGATCCTCTTCTTTACGCCATTAACGGAGGCACCAATGAAACAGAAAGCACCTCTGACGAAGGCGAAGTGACCAAGACTTTCTCCATAGACTACTCCGATCCTTCGACTCTCGCTGAAGGCACATGGTATGTCGTTGACCTTACAGTGAATGTAGAAACTCGTGAGGTGGCATACATGGTGAAGACACTTAGTGAAGAAATCATTAAGGAAGGTACAATCACCGTTCCTGAGACCAACATCGCTGACGGCAGTGATATCACTATGTATGCTGAGGGTATCAACCTCATGCTGGCACGTGCAAACACAACTTACGACATCGACAACATTAAGGTGTCGTTTGAAAGCGAGAAAGATATCGCCAATGATCCGGCTGTGGCGCTTACCCGCATCGGTAAGGATGCCGAAGAGCAGCTCAACCTTAACCTCCGTGCATATACCATCGACTTCCTTGAAGGTGAGACTCTGCATGTCATAGGTACCGATGGCAAAGAAGAGACAGTGGATTATGCCGACTGCGATGGTTCATATGTATATGAGACCGCTACCAGCGGAGTGCTCAAGGCTTGGACTACTCTTGGCGAGGCTACTTCATCTGTAGTCGAGGTTGTAGTGGAATGCGTTCCTGTAGTTCTTCCCGCAGCCACTGCTACCATCACATCCGTTGAAGCAGGTTTCGGCAAGACTTATACCCTCACAGTAAGCAACATCGACGTGCCTCTCCAGCCGACTCTGTTTATCGACTATGAGTTTACCGGCAAGAGCGGCAAGATCGTTTCCGAGGCTGGCGTTGCTTCCGGTGCTCAGGTGACAGTAGAAGAAGAAGGCACGCTCAAACTGACTACTTCAGCCTATGGCTATCAGTCTACTTCCGTATCTGTAGCCAACGACCTGGAGTTCGAGGTCAAGAAGCAGTGGGACTTCGCCCGCATGAGTCATGATGAGATTACCGCTGCTCTTTCTGGTGGTGAATGGAAAGTAAGCAATTCTGGTAGTACAAGCGGTTTCAATAGCTGGACTGGACGTCAGCAGCTCTATTATAATATAGCCGGTACTGAACATGAAAACGAAGAAGGAGTATTAGTATACGAGAAATACCTTCCCTTCGGCTTTGTATCTGAAGACAATACTGAACAGGTACTCAATTATTGCCTTGTTGATAGAAGTGCAATTGCAGAAACAACAAAGGGAGAATATTTCGAAGGTCTTACAATCTTCCCTGATAGAGGAAAAGTTGCAGAGGGTGGTCTTCCAAATGTAGGAATTATTGAACATATCGGTCTGTTTAATGATCAAACCACAAATAACAATAATAATGTAATTGTCCATGATTTGGAGGCGACCGATTTTGTGTATGTAAATGCAATGGGTAACTATGGTCGTGACGCCAATTCCAATCACCCGATTTGTTCGACAACGGAAGAGTATTACGCACAGCTTAAGGGTGCTACTAATGTTGTAATGAATGCAGCTGCAAATGGAGTCCTTAATGAAGAGACTAATCTTTACGATGTGACATATGCACTTTATCGTATCGATACAGCTCTTGTTACTTTAACTGTCTTCAAACAGGCTGGTGTTGACGCAGTAGAAGGCATCGACGCTGAAGTAGCAGGCGACAACAACTGGTACTCCATCGACGGTGTTCGCGTAGCAGAACCCACTCGTCCGGGCCTCTACATCCACAACGGTAAGAAGGTCATCGTTAAGTAAATTACGATATCCGAATATCATCCCATCGGGGCGCGCCGTCTGGCGCGCCTCGATTTTTTTAGGTACAAAATATGCAATAAAAAAACTCTGCGTAGCCCATGGAACGGAGGCTTCCAGCCTCCACCCCAGGCTGGCTTACGGTAACTTCAAAAAATTATAACTTATTTGATTTGAAAATAAGAAAAATTTCATTATCTTTGTAGCCAAATGAAAAAATCATAATTTAAACATAGAAGCTCGTTATCCTTCTCATAAGGAAAGATTAATGAAAAGCCTTGATGCAGAACGATGTAAAACTATAATAAATAATACGGATAAATTACGTTTATGGATAAAGAGCAAGCTATCCTCATCGCTAAGCGATATAAACAACTGATATTGGATTTTCTCCCGATTAAGGCTTTGTATCTTTATGGATCCTATAGTAAGGGAACATTCAGGGCAGACAGTGACATTGATATCGCTGTTATCGTAGATAAGCTTAATGATGATTATTTCAGTGATACGCCTATCTTATGGAGACTGCGTCGCAAAGTATCCAATCTTATCGAACCTGTATTGTTGACAGAAGATACGTCAGATCCTCTATATTCCGATATACTCAAATCAGGAATTCCAATATAAGAAAATCCCGGGATGAAATCTTTCATCCCGGGATTTTCTTATATTGGAGGCTTCCAGCCTCCCCCGCGCGACTGGAGTAACGTTTTATTTGCAATTGACGGATATTTATGTTATCTTTGCGTCATAAAAGGAATTATGCGCATGAGAGAATTGAAATACCCCGTAGGCATGGCTACCTTCTCCGAACTCATCACCAAGGGTTATGCCTATGTAGACAAGACAGCATATATAGGTCGTTTGCTCGATCAGGGCAAATTCATCTTCATGAGCCGTCCACGGCGCTTCGGAAAAAGCCTGCTCCTCTCTACACTCGAATCCTATTTCGAAGGAAGGCGGGAACTCTTCAAGGGACTCGCGGCAGACAGCATGGACCTTGACTGGACTCCGTCGCCGGTGCTCCATTTCGATTTCAACGCTGAGAACTTCAGCCTTGAAGACGGACTGGAGCAGCTTCTTGACGGTTATCTCTGGCGTATGGAGGAGAAATACGGTAAACGTAACGGAGAATTCACCGTCTCACAGCGATTCAAGAACGTAATAGAAGCAGCCTACTGCAAAACCGGCCGCGAAGTGGCCATACTCATCGACGAGTACGACAAGCCGTTGCTTGACATCGAGGACAACAGGGAGCTGTTTGAAAAGAACCAGCGTATCCTCAAGAGTTTCTTCGGCAACCTGAAGAGCATGGACAGATACATCCGCTTCGTATTCATCACAGGGGTTGCCCGGTTCAGCAAGGTAAGCATCTTCAGCGACCTCAACAACCTCGACGACATATCGATTGTAGATGAATACGCGGACATATGCGGATGGAGCGAGCAGGAACTTATCGGAACGTTCAGAGCAGGCATCCAGACACTTGCGGATAAGCGCAAAGAAGACTTCGAAACAACCCTGAAGGAACTGCGCGACTACTATGACGGCTATCTCTTCACCGAAGAGGGGAGCCGCCTTTATAATCCGTTCAGTATATTGAAAGCCTTAAAGAACAAGAGAATTGATCCCTATTGGTTTGTGAGCGGCACTCCCACATTCCTTGCGCGCCGGATAAAGAACATGCGGATCTTCCCTAAGGACATCAATGGCCAGACCTGCACACGCGACGAGCTGTTGGCCGTAGGACTCAATGACAGTAATCCTATTCCGTTAATGTTCCAGACCGGATATCTGACGATTGGTAGCCAACTTGGCGATGATATGTATCTACTCCGCTTTCCCAACAAGGAAGTGGAGAAGGGTTTCTATCTGCAATTACTTCCTCTCTATGTTCCCGAGGTAAAGGACCCTTTCAGTCCTTTCAGTTTCTCCCTCTTCAAGATGGACCTCATTGAAGGGCGACCTGAGGGTTTCATGAAGCGTATGGGCACTTTGCTGAAGGATCTCCCGTATGAGGACCACAACGAGTCGACATACCGCGCCGTGACGTTCCTGCTGACCGTACTCAGCGGCACGCCAGCGCTTGCCGAGCGCCATGGCTATAAAGGAAGGAGCGACCTGGAGGTGTTCGCCGGCAAAAACATCTACATCTTCGAATTCAAATACAACAAAAGCGTGGAGGAGGCTATGGATCAGATCCGTTCCCGCGACTACGCAGGCCGCTACGCCCTCGATCCCCGCACAGTCTACCTCATAGCGGCCAACTTCAATGAAACCAAAGAAGACCGCACCCTCCACTACGAAATCCGCCAACTAAAATGACCTGCTGCGTAGCCCATGGAACGGAGGCTTCCAGCCTCCACCCCGCGCGACAGTAGTAACTTCCAATATAGAATGTCCCCGGATGAAA
>CAMWMK010000135.1 GCA_947175295.1 uncultured Porphyromonadaceae bacterium | reverse complement strand
GCGATTATGGATGGCCAAGGCAGGGAGGCCGTGCCTCCCTGCCGATATATTTTAAACCATATGATACCATGAAGAAATTGTTTTTTAGCCTTGGGATAGCCATGGCTTTCGGGAGCCCGGCATGGGCCATGAATCCATATCTGCCGCTGTGGGAACATATTCCTGACGGGGAACCCTATCTTTTTGACGACCCCGACAATCCGGGGAAGCAACGCGTCTACATCTACGGCAGCCACGATATGCTGCGCACAATGTATTGCGGCACCGACCTCGTGGTGTGGTCGGCAGATCCCGACTCGCTCAACGACTGGCGCTACGACGGCGTCATCTTCAGGAGCGACAAGGACGGCAAAGGAAACCGGCAGGCCCCCGACGTGCTTTTCGCACCCGACGTAGCGGTGAAGACCCTCCCCGACGGCTCGAAGGAATACTACCTCTACCCCAACAACCAGCGTGGAGGCCGCAACGGCCAGGTGGCCAGATCAAAACGTCCCGACGGCCCTTTCGAAGTCGTAAACTGGGATAAGACCAATCCCGACGTGTGCGACGGGCCTTTCGGGTTTGACCCCGCCGTATTCGTTGACGACGACGGCCGCGCATACGGCTACTGGGGATTCGGAACGAGTCATGGCGCCGAACTCGACCCGACGACGATGAGTAGCGTGAAGCCGGGCACGAAAGTGATCGAGAAGATGATAGGAGGATTCGAAGACGGCGACGGCAACGATTTCCGCTTCTTCGAAGCTTCCTCCATACGCAAAATCGACGACAAATACGTGCTTGTATATTCACGCATGACCAACGACGGCGAATGGGGACTCCCCCAAAGCAACTTCACGCTCGCCTACGCCTACAGCGACAATCCGCTTGGTCCCTGGACCTATGGAGGCACCATCATCGACGGCCGCGGACGTGACACCGATGCTGACGGCAAGACCATCTACACGGCAACCCCCAACGGCAACACCCACGGTTCGATACTGAAGATCGGCGACCAATGGTGGGTGTTCTATCACCGCCAGACCGGCACCGACGAATATTCACGCCAAGCCATGGCGGCTCCCATCGAAGTGTCAGTGGAGAAAGGCAAGGGAGGCAAGGTGACGATAAGCGAAGCGGAATACACTTCGGAAGGATTCGAGACCGACGGACTCGATCCGCTACGCCTCTATCCGGCGGCCATCGCATCGCACTTCACCGGCAAGGAGGGTGCCTATCAGACCTATCCTCGCCTTCACTACAGCGGATCTCACTTCCTCCCGGTATACTACGACGACCACGACCTGAAGAATCCCTATCACCCCGACATCAATATCAATCCAGTGATCAACAATACCGACGGCAGCATCGTGGGCTACAAATACTTCAACTTCGACAAGCTCGACGGAGCCGGCAAGGTGGAACTTGCACTCGACCTCATACCCGCCGGAGCTGACGGCACCATAACAGTCTACACCGAGGCTCCCTGGAAAGGGAATCCTCAGCCCGTGGGGAAATTCGAGATAAAGGCTTCCGATGCGATCAAGCCCCTTAAAATGAAGGCGGACGTCTCCCCTGTAGCGAAGCTCAAGGGGAAACATCCGGTCTATCTCGTGTTCAGCACTCCCTCAGAAGGATCGCTGTGCACCCTGAATAGAATACAGTTCCTAAAGTGAACCATTCAAATTCTAAATTCCCAATTCTCAATTCGAATTGTAGTGTCGGAGTATACGTACGCGTAGCTGACGTTCGTAAGAAGCCTGCAGGCGGTCGGCCACCGCGTTGATGTAGTCGGCCTTGGCCTTTTCATATTCGGTGGCATTCGCGCGTCCGTTGTCGTATTTCACGGTCATGGCGTCGAATGCCGCCTTTGTATTCTCCACTGCGGACTGCGACGCCTTCTCCTTCGCTTCGGCGGCTATAGCCTGCGCATGGGCCGTAGAGACTGTCTTGTAGAGCTGCTGGCGTGTATTCTCCAAGTCGAGTTCGGAATTCAACTGCTCGAGTTTTGCGCGGTTCACACTGTTGCGGGTAGAGAAACCGTCGAAGATGGGAATATTTAGGGAAAACCCTAAAGATTTGGAGAAATTATGACGCATCTGCCCGGCAAAACCCTCATTGGCGAAACCCGAGGTCTTATAGTAGTTGGTCCCGATTCCGGCGTTGAAGGAAAGTGTGGGGAGGTAGCCTGACTTGGCTAAGTCCACGTTTTCCCCTGCTGCCTGCTTCCTGATGGCAGCAGCGCGCAGGGAATGGTTGGCCATCTGCATATTGTTCCATACCTCTTCAAGCGACGGCATCGGGAGTTCCTGCTGCCTTAGGGGAAGGATATCGAAAGAGCTGTCGCATTCTATGTCAAGGATGTTGGCGAGGTCGAGAAGCGCCATCACGCTGTCGTTCTGCGCGTTGACCACTGTCAGTTCATCGCGGCTCACCTGCGCGCGTGCCTCGAAAAGGTCGAGTTCCGGAATCTTGCCGGCCTCAAGGAGCTGCTCGCGGCGCCGCAGCTCTTCCTGCGACACTCCGAGACTCATGCGGGCCACTCCTAAAGCCTCGCGGCTGTAGAGCGCCTGCAGATAGGCGGCCATCACATTGATGGCCACATCGTCTTTCGTAGCCTCCGACTGCTCCACGAGGGCCTTCAGCGATGTCTCGGAATATTTTATGGAGCGCACCACGCGGAGCCCCTGGAAGAGGGGCACTGAAAGCTGCGCACCTACTGAAAAGGAGCTTGTGTTGCGGTTGGCGTAGGTGTTGTCGGCTGTAAGGCCTCGGCCGAAACTGAAGTTTTCCGAGCCGTAGCCGCTTAGATTGGGGAGCACACGGTCTTTGGCCTCCCGCACTGCAAGTTCGCCCTGACGCGCGGCGTTGATGCGCTGACGCACCTCTACATTATGGGTGAGGGCGTAGGAGATGCAGGAGTCGAGGGTCCAGGGAGAGTCTTTGGTGGCATCCTGCAAGCTGCAGGATGAAGGCTGGGTGTATGCTTTCAAGGAGAACAGCATCAGCAGCAGTAAGATATATTTTTTCATAAGGAATGCGGATTAGAGTTTTTCGGCGCGGATCACGTCGGACTTCTTTATGCCTTTCTTAATCTCGACGTTGATGCCGTCGGAGAGGCCGGTGTCGACGGCACGGCGATCGAACTTCGGCGAGGGCACTGCGTCGGTGCGGACATAGACGAAGGTGCTGTCGCGCTCGAAGACCACCACGCTCTCCGGAAGGCTCATCACATCCTTCACTTCCGAGAGGAGGATCGAGGCGTTGGCACTGTAGCCGGAGCGCAGGGCCGACACGTCGTCAACGGTCAACGCAGCCTTTATCTCAAATGTGTTTGCGCCGTTGTTTTCAGTCCCTTTCGGGGATATATACTCAAGCACCGCGGAAGGATGCACGTCGGGGACGGCACCGATTGTGATCTCCATAGGCATGCCAGGCTTCAGCAGACCCACTTCAGTCTCATCTACGTTGCCCCGGAAGATAAGGTTGGTCATGTCTGCGATGGTGGCTACGGTGGTACCGTCGTTCATCGTATTGGCCTGGATCACGGAGGAACCCACCTTTACGGGAACATCGAGCACAAGACCGGTGATAGTGGCGCGCACGAGTGTATTGCTTTCCTGAGCGTTGAACTGCGAGACTCCTTCCTTCACGATACGGTAGGAGTCTTTGGCGTAGCTTAGGTCCTGACGGGCCTTGACGAGGGTCTTCTCGGCGTCCTCATATTCCTCGCGGGAAATCACCTTTTTTTCATAAAGGTCTTTCGAGCGGTTATACTTCACAAGGGCATCGTCTGCCTCCACCTGGGCGGCATCAATGCGCGACTGGGCGTTGGAAAGCTGCGAAGCCTCGGGAATCACCTTGATGCGGGCTATAACGTCGCCCTCATGCACGAAATCTCCGGCCTCCACGTCGATCTGCGAGATGATTCCTGAGATCTGGGGTTTGATCTGTATCTCATCGCGTGGTTCGATCTTGCCGTTGAGCACGGTGGTGCGGCGGATGTCGGTGATCTCGGGATTCACGGTGGCGTAACGTTCCTCCTTTGGCTGGGAGTTGCGGTAGAGGAAATAGAATGTGCCGGCGATGATGGCGGCTACTATGATCCAAAGAAGGATCTTCAAGGCTTTTTTCATATTTAATTGGGAATTGAGAATTTTGAATCTTGATTTGTCATGATTAAACATGATTTATCATGATATATCATGGATATGCACGATGACACTAAATCATTAATGACTGATTATTTATCGTTGAGGGCTTCGATGGGCTTGATGCGCATGGCGCGGAGGGCGGGGATGGTGCCGGCGGCAGAGCCGAGCAGAAAAAAGAGGGCCACTATCGTGACGGCGGCTTGGAATGAAAGCTCGAAGCCGGCATGGCCGAGAAGCGGATCATAGGTCATCTTGTCGGCGATGCCGAGCACCAAGGCACCGAAGCAGACTCCGAGCGTGCCGGCCACAAGAGTGAGCATGATGCTTTCCGATAGCACCTGCACCGTGATGTCGATGGGTTTGGCGCCTATAGCACGCCGTATGCCGAACTCCTGCGTCCGCTCCTTGACCACGATCCACATGATGTTGCCCACTCCAATCACTCCGGCCAAAAGCGAACCGAAGCCCACGAATACCGCAAGAAGCGATATGCCGAGGAAGAGATTGTCGATCATCTCAAACATCTCGGAGATATCCATGAAGTCTATGGCCTGGCGGTCGTCGGGACTTATGGAATGGGCCGACGACAACACCCGGCGAATCACGGGAGCGTTTTCAGACGGCGAATGTCCCTGCGGAGCGGTATAGACGAAAAATCCGACAATGTTTCCACTATTGAAAGCACGCTTCATAGTGGAGGAAGGGAGCACCACACTGTCGTCAAGACGCTGACCTACACTTGCATCGGAAAGCTGCGTGGCTACGCCCACCACCATGAAATAGATGCCGTCGAGGCTTATGTATTCCCCTATGGGGGAGGCGTTGCCGAAAAGGGATGTGGCGATGTTCTTGCCGATCACGGCCACCTTATGCTCCGACGAGACATCGGAGTGGTTGATGAAGCGTCCTTCCGTGATCACCGGTATCATTATCTTTCCGTAGTCGCCCTCCACGCCGGAGATGGATACCGACTTTGTCTTCGCGCCGAAAGCGGCGGTGGCAGAGCGCTGGTTGAGCTCGGAGCTGTATTCTATGGCGGGAGCCATGCGGCGTATCAGCTCGATGTCGCGGGTGGTCATGTTCCATGACGTGCCTTTGTTGAAGCCTTTGTATGGCACTGTCCGGCGGTTGGCGAAGACACCGCCGAGATTGGTGGAGAATCCTGCGAAGTTTCGCCTCATCACGCCCTCGAACCCCCTGGCTCCGCCGAAGAGCATGGCGAGCATGGCCGTGCCCCAGAAGATTCCGAAGGCCGTAAGGAAGGTCCGCGTCTTATTGCGGGCCAGCGTGGCGCCTATCTCGCGCCAGTTCTCTATGTCGAAAAAGGATGTTTTCATTCGTCGCGGAGTGCTTCTACGGGTTTTACTTTTGTTGCCTTGAGTGCCGGGAAGAGTCCGGCTATCGCCCCGGCCACGATGAGTGCGATTGTGACCTGAAGGGCTATCGAGATGTCTACAGTCGGGTTGGAGAATCCCTGCGAATCGCCGAGCACTGCGTTGAGCACCTGAAGCACCGCCATCCCGGCCACAAGCCCTATATATCCGAAGAGGGCCGTTATGGCCACGCTCTCGGCAAGGATCTGGATGATTATGTTTTTGGGTTTGGCGCCGATGGCACGGCGTATGCCGATCTCGTGGATACGCTCGCGCACGGAGACGAACATTATATTGCTCACGCCTACGATGCCTGTGAGGAGCGTAAGGATGCCGATCACCCAAACTGCGAGGTTGAGATAGACCATAGCCTGCCCTTGCTTCAGATAGTTGGCAAACTGGTTCCATACCCACACGGCGTTGGAGTCGGCGGGATCGAACTCATGTCGGCGAGCGAGCACGGAGCGTATCTGGGCCTCCGCCTCCTCAGCCTCCCCCTCGTCGGATATGCCGTCGATCTTCACTGTCATCTGGTCTACGTAGCCGTCGCCGCCGGTGATGGCCTTATATGTGGTGTATGGTATGAAGGTGCTCTTGCGCCATCTGTGCTCATAAACCCCCACCACCTTCCAAGAGAGCTTCATTGACTGCACCTCCTGTCCGAGGGCCTTGTCGGCGTCGCCGAAGAGGAGGGCGGCGTTGTC
>CAMWMK010000134.1 GCA_947175295.1 uncultured Porphyromonadaceae bacterium | reverse complement strand
TTATTAACTTCTCCAAAAGAGCTTGATATGTTCATTTATTTTTCTGAATTACTTATCATTCTGATGCAAATTTATATAAAACAATCCA
This sequence comes from uncultured Porphyromonadaceae bacterium, assembly GCA_947175295.1. Classification (GTDB taxonomy): domain Bacteria; phylum Bacteroidota; class Bacteroidia; order Bacteroidales; family Muribaculaceae; genus Lepagella. The sequence continues at coordinate 6,130 of CAMWMK010000134.1, read as the reverse complement.
TATATCCAAATTTTCCGACGATAATTTTTCTTAAGTCCAAAAACAGTCACGCACGGTCTTCTAATGCAGACCGTGCGTGACTGTGAAGTATATTTGATGAATTGTCCTACATGAAATGATCACCAGCGCCCAATCGGGATGACAGTGCCATCTGAATCGTAGCGTGTGATGGAGAAGTCAGTTGGCCAAATGGTCGTAAGGTTGCAATGTGCGCTCAGGCTTCGGTCAAGGACTTTGTTTCTGAATATCATTTCGCAGGATTGAGAGGATTCCGAATAAACGAGGTCTGTCTGTATATATCCTCCGGTCATCGGAGGTATATGCGTCTGAATGCACCAGTTGTCGTGATACCATGTCAAGTTCTGATAGTCTATTCCCGGCGTGATGCCTGCGACTTTCAGGCTCACCCATTTCAGAGGTTGGTAGGCCGGTACATTAATAGTCAGTGACAGTTTGCGGAGCCAATCGAATTCAAGAGGGTCGAGATGTGCGGTAAACAACTCATCTTCATACGGATAGTTATATATAGTCACAGTAGATTCACCCTTATTGTCATAGTTCAGGACCTTCGACTTGACTTTCACCGAGTCATTGATCATCAGTTCTCCGAAACTGAGGCATGACAGCGTAAGCGGAGTTCCCGGTTCGGTCTTGATCGCAATGGTCTTAATTCCATAATCATACGTTAGCTGTAGCGTAAAGTATTCATCAGCGTTAGAAGCGTTGCAGACGCTGCTGAAGTCAAGTTTCTTTCCGTCTTTAGTGATTTCAAGCCGACTGATATCATTGTCGAATACTATCCGGCTTATTTCTGATGCGGGAGCGTCATTGGATATTGCGAGATTACCCGCACGAAAATATTTGATATATGATTTTGAATCCTCTCCGTCGTGAAGAAGGGTGATGCTCTGAAGGTTCTTAATGGGAATTGACATGGAAGCCGAGCCATCGTCTCCGTCCATGGTAATTGATGTGCTATCGTTCTGTACGAGGCTATCGGTAAAAACGTCATCGTTACATCCGACGAGCAAGAGGCCAAGAAGCATAAGCAAGTTACTGATTCTTTTCATGATCGCTGCGGTTTGAAGGTTAATAATCAGAAGTGGCATACCTTAACAGGTATTCCGTCACAAATTTAATCAATTAAATCCAAATTACCAAATTATCATCCCGAAATATGAAAATTTTTGCATCTTCCGATTTTTCGCATGATGGGAGGTCGCGAAGCGACCCAGCGGAGCCATCCGCCAACCATCGTTACCCACCTACTGCCTATGGGAAGGCGGTTTACCAACCGCCAGCGTACCGTCCAAAGCTAACCATGGCCAGTCCATTGGGCAGGAATGATCGCCGGCGAAAAAAAACTTCTCACGTGCGCGTGCATCGTCGACGACGACGAAGTTATATCTGATTTTGATTCTGATACCGATTCTGATTCTGATATTATATCATAGGGCACATCCTCTTGCTCGGCGTTGCATGCATTTGCATCTGACGCATCATCTGCCGAGAGGGCGTCGGCGGTTTCCGTATCCTGAATCTCATCTTCATTCATGGCGCATGGGAATGTCTGCTCAGACTCAGTCAGTTTGTTCTCAAGGCATACATCGGTGGACTGACGGCATTTCTCTCGCCTGGCGTTACCGTAGCTTCGCATACGGTTTAGTTCGTCAGCTATCTGCTGAAGTGTGGATTTATTTTGGCGCATGGAAAAAACATGAGGAGTCTGACGGCACAGGCCTACTCAATCCCTACTTTCAGAGAATCATCACAAATTGCCCTATTTTTTGCACTTCGTTCTGGAATCTTCAGCTTGAAAGCATCTTGACCAAATACTTGCTTATACCCAAAAAAATAAGTAACTTTACAGCAGATATAACAAAGAACAGACTTACAGCGGAGCCACACTTTATTGCTTCAGTCATAAGTTATCCTTAAATATCTATTTACTCATAAATATAATCACATGTCAACTCAGAATATAGATAACATTATCGACAATGCTGATATCCATGATCTCCGCAACCTCATCAAGGAAGGCATTGATTCCATAACGGAGTTCAAGACCCTTGCTGAGCGTATACTCTGTCCTCCATTGGAGGATGTGGACTTCAGTAGAAAACTCAGTCAAGCAGTAGAAAATAAGATAACGGCATTCTCCTACCGTCACGACATCAGGGAAGAGACAGACTGGAACAATGTTTACCTCAACTATATCAAGCCCTGGAGCGAAAACGCCGACAACCTATCCACAGAAAAGCTATACGAACTGATAGAAGTGATTGTAACTGAGGTCGCAATGAAAGTCAGAGAGGAGGACTTCTATGGTGACTATTGGTATGACGACGATTTCTCGGCAGATATCGACAGCATTATGGCTACTCTTGAGAATCTGATATGTCTACTTCTCATTAGGGAAGATATAAAAGATAAGATGCTGGAGTCTTTAAGGAAACTTATAATGTCTGCTCAGAAAGTGGATGTCATTGATAACTATATCGGAACTCCATACGATAGTATCCTTGACTTCATCGATATCAGGATGAAAGAAGGAAAGGTTACAGTCGGGCTGTTCGACGCATTTATTGAGGAAGAACTCGGAGATAATCCAGGTGAATGGGTATGCAGGGAAATAGATTTCCTAAGGGCTAAAGGTAATTCCGAAGAAGCTGAGAAGATCATGGAGGATGATGCGGACTATCCGGAAGTCAGCCTGAAGCATTACACCGAACTTATGGAAGGAGGTGATTGGAAAGGTGCGATGACCATACTCGATAAAGCACAGGACATGAAGGACTCCGGAGAGATGCGCCACTCATATCTAAATCCCCAATGGCTCGATTTAAAACAAGCTATCCTGCTGGAACATGGTAGTCTTGAAGAGCGAATAGAAAACCTTAAAGTACTATTTTTAAAAAATATAGACAAAGCTGGATATTACCATCAGCTAAAGGAACTCGTGGATCCGAACAATTGGACAGCCTTCTACCGGAATCTTCTTGGAAAAATGAATGGCTACGGCTTATTGTATGAGATAGCTCCATTTCTTATTGAAGAGAATGAATACGACTGGCTTTACAGACTCGTGTCAGAGACTGAAAAAAACAATCCTACAGACTATAGGACTCCTCTTAAATACGCAGAAGCTTTACGCACCACTCACGCCGACCAACTTAAAGGCCAGCTTTCACGCACCATCAAGGCATATGCCGCCGACAGGTATGCTCCCAAAAAGAAAGTCAATTCATCTAAATACGATTATTTTCGTAACGACATTGACTCCATCGGAGGGAAAGGCTATCCGCAGCTTCGGAAAGAACTTGTTGGATATCTCCTGAAGGAATACGCCTTCCGGCCTGCCCTTGCCAAACAGCTCCGAAGCATAAAGCTTTAGGGAAACCCGAAGTTGCGACGCATACCTCCGGATTTTCCTATTTAGACATTTCTATTTAAACTTTTCTATTTCAAATGCAAGACCCCGCACGTCTTTCTTCTCTTCGAAGTTGGCCCCTATCAGATAGACGGTTCTGCCGTCCATCGCGTATCGGCCTGCATAGTCGCGTGAATGGATCTGATCCATCGCTTCCTCGACACTCCTGTTGTATTTGAATTCGAACACATATATGTATTTCGACGTCATCGCCTCGATGTCGGAACGCCCCTTGTAGCCGTGGTGTTCGGCTATGGCCTGAGTGCCGCTCAGTACCGCCAGCAGGTAGGTGATCGCCCGATAGGTTGACTCGCAGTGGTCCTCCCCCGGCAGATCCTTGAGGAGGGTGGCGAGACGCTCCATGAAGTCATGCGGACAGCCTTCGTAAAGATCCATCCTGAACTGCGTGAACCGGAACGGACTGCCGATGTCATTTACCTCCGGCACGTAAAGAGGCAGCAGCTGCCGGTAGAAGCCGATCTCAACCTCGCGGTTCGGAAACCTGAGTTCATACAGTCCGGCGTCCTTGATGTATTTCCATATTGTCAGGTATCCTGTCTGGAACATGAGGGGAATAGGATTGCGGTCATTGAGGCCGACTGAAATCAGTTCATCACGACTACATATCTTGCCGTTGATATCCGGAGGAAACGTACCGAGCTTCTTGATTCTACGGGCAAGGAATGTAGGAGTACCGGTTTCGAACCAATAGGGATCTATTGATTTCATATCCAAGGCATTCAGCACACTGAACGGATTGTAGAGCCTTGATCCCCTGGGTGTGAACAGATAGCCGTCGTAATAGCTTCGCATGGCGCTGAGCGTCGTATCGAAATCCTCCCCGCGCTCCTGGGCCAGGGCCTCGATGCCCGGGCGGAAATTAGATATAAGCTCCTGCTCGCTCCATCCGCAGATATCAGCGTAAGCGTCTGAGATGGAGATATCCTTAAGGTTATTGAGGTCGCTGAAGATGCTCACTTTGCTGAATCGGGCAACCCCTGTTATGAATGCGAAGCGGATGTATTCGTCCATGCTCTTGAGGTTTCCGAAGAAACTTTTTAGTATCCGCTGGTTCTTTTCGAAGAGCTCCTTGTTGTGTTCGATTTCAAGCAGCGGCTTGTCGTATTCGTCTATCAGGATCACGACCTTTCTGCCGGTGGTTTCCGCCACTTTCCTGATAAGCTGGGAGAACCGTCCGGCAAGGGTATCCGCCTCAGCCGTCAAGGCGTACTGCTTTTCGTATTCTCCCAAAAGTCGGTTGAGCATACTGATGAGCCCGTTTTCAAGCGAGAAGTTCTCAGCGTTCAGATCGAAGCGCAATACGGGGGACGGTGTCCAGTCGAGGTCCATCGAGTCGGCGGCCAGACCCTTGAAGAGGTCGCGGCGTCCCTCGAAGTATGCCTTGAGCGTGGAGAGAAGAAGGCTCTTGCCGAAACGGCGGGGGCGGCTCAGGAATATGAATTTACCCTGGTTAAGGAGTGGTTTTATGTATGCGGTCTTATCGACATAGGCGTAGCCCTCCTCGATTATCTGGGAGAAGGTCTGCATTCCGATGGGGTATCTCAGCTCATTCGTCATGATCATCAACTTTTTTTTGCAAATATAATAAAAAACCACAAAACAGCAAAACTTCCTTCGCTTGAAAGCTTTAGATCCACTGCTGAGCAGACGTGGTTATGATCATATGGACAACTTATACGGCAGGCTGCTTAAACATTTCTATTTCAAATGCAAGGCCCCGCACGTCCTTCTTCTCTTCGAAGTTGGCCCCTATCAGATAGACGGTTCTGCCGTCCATCGCGTATCGGCCTGCATAGTCGCGTGAATGGATCTGATCCATCGCTTCCTTCACACTCTTATTATATTTGAACTCGAAGAGGTAGACGTACGATCCCGCAAACACTTCAAGGTCGCTGCGCCCCCGGTAGCCGTGATGTTCGGCTATGGCCGGAGTCCCGCAGAGGATGACCATCAGATAGGTCACAGCCCGATAGACGGATTCGTTCTGATCCTCGCCCGGCAGATCCTTCAGAAGCGTGCCCAGACGATTCATGAAATCATTTATCTTCCCTTTCACCAATTCATCCTTGAAACGATAGAAATCAAATACGCTTCCACGCCTGAAGGCGGAGGGTGCATAAAGCCTGAGCAAGTTCTTGGAGAAGCCGATCTCTACCTCGCGGTTTGGAAAACCGAGGGAATAAAGCTGATTCTCCCTGTCGTAGCCTTCAATTGTAAGATAGCCGGTCTGAAACATCAGTGGTACAGGATCCAGTTCATCGAATCCCACGGATATAAGGTCTTCCACTGGTGCCATTATGCCGTTTATGTCCATCGGGGCGATACCGTTTTTCCTGATTCTCCTGACAAGGAAAGAAGGGGTGCCGGTCTCATACCAGAAAGGACGGATATCCTTTATGTCCAGTGCATTCAGCACACTGTAGGGGTTATACAGACGTGAGCCTGCGGGGGCGAAGAGGTAGCCGTCATAATAATTCCTCAGGGCAAGAAGTGTAGTATTGAAATCCTCATCGCGTTTCTTCGCAAGACCTTCAATTCCTGTTCGGAACGTTCCGACAAGTTCTTCCTCAGTCCATCCGCATATATCGGCATACGTGTCGTCTATGGAAATATCCCTCAGGTTGTTGAGGTCGCTGAAGATGCTCACTTTGCTGAATCGGGCAACCCCTGTTATGAATG
>CAMWMK010000133.1 GCA_947175295.1 uncultured Porphyromonadaceae bacterium | reverse complement strand
GCTGTTCAAATTAAATGTATAGTATCATCAAAATATTTTCAGCTGAAATTCAGCGGCAAATAATTATGAATTATGCATTGTGACTTGCTTTAGCTTGAGCGTAGCTAATTATGCATTGCCACTTAATCATTTGTCGTTGAGAATCTCTGCCGGAGTAAGGATCTCCAGAGCGCGCGTGCCGCGCTTTGTGCCTGTCAGGTAGGCGATGCGGTCGTCGAGGCCGATATTGTCTTCAGCTACGATCTGCTTTATGGCTTCCACCGAGTGGTGGGGATCCTCAGTGCCGGTGTGCTCGAAATAATAGGGAATTACTCCGTAGCTCAAGGCAAGCCAACGGTATACCTCCATGTTGTGGCAGATGGCAAACGTCGGGTTGTTGCCGCGGAAAGAGGCGATAAAGCGCGACGCTACTCCTCCGAATGCGTCGGTGAAGATGGCCCTGGTGTCTACGCGGGTCTCCGAAATCACTGCCTGGCGGGCCAGGAAGGAGGTGATGTCTTCATCGGTAAGGGGCGGTATGTCTACATTCTGACGCTGCGCCGCCTCCACCTCGATGGCTACCTTGGTCATGGTCTCCACAGCCTCCACGGGATACTTGCCGTAGGCCGTCTCTCCAGAGAGCATGATGGCGTCGGCGCGCTGATATACGGCGTTGGCCACGTCGGAGATCTCGGCGCGCGTGGGGCGCGGATGCTCTATCATGGAGTGGAGCATCTGGGTGGCTACGATCACCGGCTTATGCGCCTTGATGCATTTCCGGATCATCATCTCCTGAATGCCCGGTATCTTCTCGGCCGGAACCTCGATGCCCAGGTCGCCGCGGGCCACCATTATGCCGTAGCAGCCGTCAAGGATGGAGTCGAAGTTGTCGATGCCTTCCTGATTCTCTATCTTTGATATGATCTTGATCGGCGATTGGCGCGAGTCGAGGATCGACTGCACCTCCATCACGTCGGCGGCTGAGCGCACGAAGGAGTGGGCGATGAAGTCGACTCCGAGGTCGACGGCATAGCCGATGTTGCGCTTGTCGCGTTCAGTGACGGCCGGAAGGTCGATGCTGACGCCGGGGAGGTTGACGCTCTTGCGCGAACCCAGTTTGCCGGCGTTGTCGGCCACGGCCTTGATGGCCTTACCGTCGATGGCCATGATGGAGAATTCAAGTTCCCCGTCGTCGATGAGCACGCGGTCGCCGGGTTTGACCACGTCGGCTATGTCGGCGTAGTTGAGGCAGATTACACTCGGGGAGGTCTTGCCGTCAGGGTCGCCGTAGAAGGTCACCTCCTGTCCGGCGTGAAACACGACGGGTTCACCGGTCTCGGTGACGGTGGTGCGCACTTCCGGGCCTTTGGTGTCCATCATGATGGCGAGCCGCGGGTCGGCCGCGCGGGTATTGGCCACTATCTTCCGGAAACCTTCAAGTTCGAGATGTGCGGAATTCATGCGCACTACGTTGACGCCGGCCTCGGCCAGACGCTTGATGAAATCCACGTCGCATCGCTTATCCGACACAGTGGCCACTATCTTGGTAAATTTCAACATAATCCTTTCTTTATATGGAATCGTAATTTCAACTTGGTTATATAAAATTAACGTCTGCTGCCGCAATTTGGTTGTGGCGGCAGACCATGCGGCATGCATAAATTCGCAATCGTCAATATCCGAATCTGAATTATTTTGATTAACTTTGCATAAAATTTCGACGATATGAATCTGATTTGCCTTGACATAGAAGCCACCGACAACGGAGAGATGCTCGAGCTCTCCGTCATCAGCCATGAAGGCTGCCGCACTGTATACCAAAGCTATTTCCATCCCGTGACGGCACGCTCCTGGCCCAACAGCCAGGCGGTGCACCATATAACCCCGCAGATGGTGCGCGACGCTCCCCCGGTAAAGAAGGAGCGCAAGAAGATCGAAACCCTCGTCAACGCCGCCGACGGAATCATCGGATTTGCCGTAGACAACGATATACGCTATCTCAAAGGCAACAATATCGCGGTGAGGGATGACATAAGGATTATCGATGTGCGCGACTGGTTCTGGTATTATAAAGGCAAACATCTCGACATCGAGTTCGGCTCCGTGCCGCGGCTTGCGAAGTGCGCCGAGCTTCTCGGTTTCGAATTCTCTGAGGAATCGGAGGCCCACTCGGCGGCCAACGACACGCTGATGACAATAAAGCTCTTCGACGCCCTCGTGGAGGAAGCCGGTATGGATCTTCCGCTTGATGAGGCCATAGTCCGATTCGAGGCCCTCTTTGAAGAGGAGCGCCGCCGCTATGCCGAGAAGATGGCCCATGGATTCATCTCTCTTGTCAGCACACAGAAGGGATACGTAGTCAAGAACAACCATAACCAACCCGCTTCCGATGCGGAATTCTCGATCGAGGTGGCGGGTCGCTTCCAGGCCGAGCATGAACTCAGGGAGAAATTCCGCAAGCGGGAGGGTGCCGCGGATCCTAACCATTACGACCTCCGCAAGAGCGATATCGAATACTTCAAAAGCTATACCAACGTCTACGATCCGGAGAAGGAGGAGTTCTACCGCCATCTCACCAAGGCGAAAAAGAAAGCCAAATCAGGAGGCCTCAACATGCTTTTCCGATAGTGAGAACGGCATGTTGGCCGTATTGCTGTCAGGAAGGGTCGGACGAGGTGGTTCCCGCAGCGTTCTTCTTGAACGTACGGGTGACGTAGTCGGTCAGGTAGACGGTGAAGAGCGGGAATATGATCATGCCGGAGATGGGGAGAATTACGGCCACTATCTTGCCGGCTACCGTAACGGGCGAGATGGAGCATCCTACGGTGGAGAGGTTCATCATGGTCCACCATAGGGCGGTCCAGTAGGTGTTGACTTCCGGGTTGACTCCGGCTTCCCTCTGGAAGAATATGAGCGAGCAGAAGTAGGCGATGAAGAGCATGATCGTGATGTAGGACACAAACAGGCTTGTGACGGCATTAGACGATACGTAGCTCACCACTATCGCCAACGCGAGCGCGCCGCGGGCCAGAGGGATGAAGCGCGCGAAGTAGAGCATGTCGGGACTCAGCGTGATGTTGAGCATGTTCACTATGTTCAGCACCGGAATCGACAGTATGAGGAAGAGCAGACGCCGCTTGAAATACGACCATTTCCCTTGTGCGTAGTAGAGGCCTACGAAGAAATCCAGTATGAAGACCATGCAGACCCAGAACTGGAAGGTCATATAGGAATGGTTTTCAAGGAAGTTGATTCGCTTGAAGGTGTCGTAGGATATCCACGAGATAAGGGCCGCTGATAATATCAGGACCACGATGTTCATAAACGTCGTGACGACGCGTTCCGCCTTCGATTCCTGTGGCGGCGTCGATGGGTTGGTAGATGCGTTAGTCGTTGCCATGGTATAGTGGTTTTACGTTAATACGGTTTCTTTGCTGCGAAGGAGGTGATGAGGGCTCCGGCCGCCATCACTGAGATGGAGACGATCATGACTGTGGTCGGTCCGCCGCTTTTCAGAAGCACGGGTATGATGAAGGCTCCCGCTACGGCTCCGGCCTTGCCGATTCCGGCGGCGATGCCGGTGCCCGTGCCTCGGTTTTCGATGGCGTAGACCTGGCTCGGGAGTATGAAGGTGATCAGGTGGGGGCCGGCGTTGAGGAAGAGTTCGAAGATCACGAAGCCCGCGATTGCCACCCAGGAGGGCCAATGGAGGAGGTAGGCTGCCAGGAGGAGGCCGAGACCGGCGGCGCTTCCCCAGAATCCCACTACCTGCATGCGGATGTGGCTTTCCTTCTTAAGAAGGTAGAGCCCGAGGCCGAAACCGAGCATCATGACGATGCAGAGCACGAAGGTGAGTCCTACGGAGTGGGTGATGTGTTCTATTTCGGGAGCTGTGGCGGGAAGGCTGTCTATCTTGAAGCTCATGATGAGCACGGGGAGGAAGATGCCGATGCCGTAGACTCCGAGGCCCTCGCACGCCCAGGGCACTCCGGTGAGTACGATCTTGCGGAGGTGCTCCTTTATGAAGGCTCCCATGCTCTCGGGCTTGGCCTGGGGTTTGGAAGATGTGGCGGCTGCCACGTCGGAGATCATCCTGACGTCCGGGCCGAGGAAATGCTCCACTGCCTTCTGGGCTTCGGCGGAGTGTCCGTGGTTCATGAGCCATTCGGGGCTTTGGGTAAACCATAGGCGGGTGACGAACATCACGGCGGCGATGCCGGCGGTGATGTAGAAGAGGGAAGGCCAGATGGACGGATCTTTGGTCTCGGTGATCATCCAGTAGCAGATGACGGCCACGAAGGCGCTTCCGGCGGAGGCCAGGGCCTTGGCGAGGCCCACCATGAAGGTGCGCCACTTGGCGGGCATGAGTTCGGAGATGTAGTCGGGGTCGAGGCTGTATTCTCCGCCTATGGCGAAGCCCATAAGGAAAAGGCATACGAGCATGACGGGCACCGCGTGGATGAAGACGCAGATGAGCGAAGTGGCCAGTATGATGAGGGGGCAGAGGCGGAAGAAGAATATATATCCGAAGCGGTCGCTGAGGCGACCGAACACCACAGTGCCGACCATAATGCCTATCAGGGAGATACAGCCCATGAGGCCCTGGATGCCGGAGCTCAGTTCCGGATGGGCCACGAGCTGAATGAGCGGGATGACGATGCCGATCAGAGTGGCGAGACCCTGACCTATGAACTGGCCGAGCGATGCTACGGCCATGATGAAGATCTGGCGGGGACCGAGCGGCATATCGGCCATGTCGATGGTCTTCCGAGGGTTGCTTGTCGAGGAATCTGTAGTCATAGTGTATAGTGTTTTTCTTAGTATAGTTTATATTTAGTTAACACTCCGACACGCGAAGGTGTTCACGCGATGTATGAAATATGACATACGTCCGCATCCCGTAAAAAAAAGAGATGCGGACGTATGTCAGTCAGATTCCGGACCTATCGTATGAAGATCTTCTCGGTAGCGTTGCCTTGACGGCGAATGAAGACTCCTCCTTCGGGATCCTTGACGCGTACGCCCCGGAGGTCGAAGTATTCGACGGGTGCATCGGAGGCATCGGGCTGTATGGCCGACATTCCGGCCGGATCGACGTTGATGTAGTCGCTGAAGAAGTAGAGGGAGACGGGCTCGAAGTCACGGTCGGAGTCATCCTTCTCCCACTTCGCGGCTTGGATGGGATAGCCGTATTGGTCGTCGTAGGTCACGACTGTCTTCTGGATTTCGGTCTCGGTTTTGTTTCCGCTCGATTTGTATTCGGTGGTGGTGACTTCGTTGAGTAGGCAGAAGCCGAATGCGTCGGCTGTATTGGTCTCCTTCCTGCTGACACGGCTTTCGATGTAGTACTGGCCGTTGTCTTTATCGAATTCCACTTCATACTTTTCAGCCTCGTAGCTCCAGCATTCATCAAACTCCTCACGAGGCGCGAACTTCTCGATGCAGTTGAATTTTATCTCGCATATCCTGTCGTTGCCCATCATGAAGAGGCTGTGGTAGCTGTCGCCGTCGTAGGTGGCGGTGAAGGCCGCAGGTTGCGGCAGGTCGTCGGAAGTTATGGTCGCGCTTGCCACCCGATTGGAGGAGAAATACATGTCGGAGTTGATGTCGTCGCATTCCATCGAGAGTATCTGTCCGTCGGTAGTGTCCCATACTATGTCGGTCCATTGCTCTTCGATCTCGGTGATGGTCTGACCGTTTTTTGTCTTGAGTTTTTCGTAGGTGACGGTAGTGGCCTTTCCGTCGGGTCCGTAGGCTACGGTCATCTGCTCGTCGTCATATTTCTTTTGGCCGTTTGAGACGTTGTATGTCCTGACTTTTGTCACGTTTCCTGCATCGTTGCGGGTTATTTCCGTGCCGTTTCCGGTTGTGTATAGGGGTTCGGTATTGCCCTGATAGAAATATTCGGTCTCGGAAATCACGAAATCCTTTATGATGGGGTCATATTCGTATTCTTTGGTAGTGACGGGGGTTGTGGCGCCGCTGTAGATGTTGAATATCTCTTTCCTGGCTATGTTGCCGTCCTGATTATATGTGTATACCGTTTTCTGGCCGGTCTCATCCATTGATGCCACTGAGCCGTCGGCGTTGTAGGTGTATTTCTCTACGTTCATATTGCCCCATCTGTCGTTGTGTGACTGATAGTATTGGAAACTTACGGTCTGCGGACGGAAGAACCTGGCTGTATCGTTTGCTGAGGATGTGAATGCGAGCGCCGACATTGCGGTTGCTGCGAGTAGGAATGATTTTTTCATAAGTATGCTGTTAAGATAAGGGGTGTTTCTGTGGTTATAAACAAATTACCGGAAGGAAGGTTGCGGTGCCCCCTCATGTCACTTGCCATGAGTATGACTTGAACTGAAAAAAGTTGACACTTTTGAGAGGCCCAAATCAAAAAGTAT